>CAIJFT010000360.1 GCA_903820035.1 uncultured Opitutia bacterium | reverse complement strand
GGGTTCGAGCGTGCCGTCGGCGGCCCGGCGGGGAATTGACGCGGCCGAGCTGCCCGCCGGCGCCGGCTGGGAAATCCAGAAAGGGAAGATCCGGTCCGTGCCGTCCGATTGCGGCTCAAAAGGGTCCGTATCGAACGTGGAGGCGTCGTATTGGATCTCCAGGTCATGCATCCAGTCGAGGTTTCGCAACATGAACCCCGCACGGAAGCCGACGGCGCCCCAGTCCTTCAGGTGCTGGTTGATGCGCTTGGCCTGATGGTTAAAACCGTGCCGGCCGGAGAAAAGGGTGCCATCGTGATGGAGATCGTGGACGCCGACTTCGAATCCATTGCTCACCAGCCAATGGCGCAGGTCTGCCGGCACGCCGTAGGGCCCCGCGGGAATCAGATTAAAGGAGGAGCGGAATCCCAGTTCCATTTCCACCTCGGCGAGTCGACGGATCTGGGCCAGACCCTCGGGGCCCTCTACGTCATGCGTCAGGACCAAGGCAAATTGCTTTTGCTCCGGCCAATGGGTCCACCCCGGGGGCTTGGTGCCGGCTGAGGCCTTGATGGGCCAAACGTCGCGGGTCCGCTCCCGGGCGCGCAGCGCAACGAAACGGCGGGCGGCCATGCGAAGCCGCCACGGCAGCAGGGGCTTGACCGCGTAGTAGAACCGATGACTGAACTGCATGATCCGTTCTGAAGTGGCGGGCGGGGCGCGGTGGGGGAGCTAAGTGTCGCGCGGTCGGTCGCCGCTTAGGTCGACATCAGTTCCTGCTGCATCCGGCTGGGAACGTATTGGCGGGTCTTGTTCAAAACGATGCCGACGTTTACCTTGGATTCGTCGAGGAGATCGCACGCGCCCTGAACGAGCGTGCGGTCGGTCTTCTCCGATTCCACCACGAGGAGGACCATGTCCATGAAGCTGGCCAGGCGCGGGGTGATGCTGAGCTGGGTAACTTTCGGCATATCAAAAATGATATAGTCGAAGTCGCTGGCCTTGAGTTGCGGAATCAAGCGCGCGAAGCGTTTCGGCAGGTTGCGGGTGAGCTTTTCGCTATTGTTCGACTCGGCGACGACGTAGAGGTTTTGGTGGACGTGGGCCTGACTGCGGGCTTCGAGCATTTCGTCCAGGCCGCACACGGCCTTACCCCGCATGAACTGTTGCGCTGCGCCGGCGCCGACGGTCATGTCGACCAGCAGCACATTGCCTTCGCCGGTTTCGGACAGGCTGCGGGCGAGTCCGGCGGCGGTGGTGGTTACGCCCGCGGCGTCGAGCACGCCGGTCACTGCCACGAGCTTCGGCTTGTGGGTGAGATTTTTGCTTTCGAAGAAGCTGATCAGACGGTCGCGGAGCGTTTCATGGAAAGGCAGTAGAGCGGCGGCGCCGGACGGAGGCTCAAGCGCATCAGCTCCGGTTATCGCTGCAGCCGTACCGCCGGTGAGGGCGAGCTGGGCGCCTCGGCTCGTCGGGTTTGCGCCCGCCTTTAGTTTTGGAATGGAGAGGAATAGCGGCGCCCGAACGAGCTGAGACAGCTCGCCAGGACGGCGAACGGAGCGGTCGAAGTACAATTCGATGAGGAACGCCCATACCAGGCCGACGGCGAGGCCGCCGAGCAGTGCCATGCCGGGCTTCTTGAAGTTGATCTGTTCGCGAAAGGCCGGGGAGGCCGCTTGAATTTGGCTGATGTTGGAGACCTTGCCGTTGCCGAGGGTCTCATTGATCCGCGCCTGCTCGAGGTTGGCGGCGTAATAGCGATAATTGGCCTCTTCGAGTTCCTTTTTGCGGCGGAGTTCGAGGATGGTGCCTTCCATTTGGTCGAGCTTCGAGGCCTCGGCGCGAAGCCGTTCGTATTGCGAACTCAGTTCCTTGATCTTGGCTTGATACGAGATGATCTGGATGGACGTGGCAGACGCTTCTTCGGCCGAGGGGTCGATTTCAGAACGGGACGGATTGTTGCTGCTAATGACGGCGGCGGACCGGCTGAGCCGAGGATATTGCTCCCGGAGGCCCTTCAACGCGGCTTCCGCTTCGTTTAACTGGGCGCGCGCGGTTTTGACCCGTTCGTTTTCGGTCGTGAATTGGACCGCAAGTTCCTGCTCCAGATTCTGCAGCCGATTAATTTTAAGTGCAATCGTCCGGTACTGATCGATGACGGCGACGGGGAGCTCTGGTTCGGTGGCGGTTTCGCTCGGGGTGTTGGCCGTAGTGGCTGGAGCGAGAACCCGCTTTTTCAACTGTTCGAGCACCGCGATTCGGCCGGCGAGTTCAGCTTCGTAGCCGCCGATTTCACGGCGGATGGCCGCGATCTGGGCGGCATAGGATTCCTTGGCGCTCTCGAGGGAAATGACCCCCGCTTTGTTGGTTTCGCGCCGCAGCTCTTGTTCGGTCTGAGCCAAGCGACCACGGAGCGTGTCGGCTTCCTGCGTCAGCGACTCCGTCAGCATTCCGGACGTACGATGCGTGGCAACATGGAGCTTTAGGTAGCGATCCAAGACCTCGCGCAGCACGGGTTGGACTATTTCAAAGTCGGGGTGGCGAAAGGTGATGAAGATGACGCTGCTGCCACCAGGGACGTTAACCGAAAGGCTCTCGCGCAGCAACTTGACGGCCTTGGGCAGATCCTTGCCGCCGCCCGCGTTGGCCAGAATTTTCTCTGGTCCAATCGCTTTGGTGACTTCCTCCGCGAGGTCTACGCTCGAGAGAATTTCCCTTTCGGTTGCCATGATCGAGGCACCGCGCTCGTCCGTGAGGATTTTCGCGGTGGCGCTATTGGCGTTAGGACCGGTCATCTTATTTTCAGCGATGATATACCGGACCAGCAGCTTGGCCTCCGAAAAGTACTGCGGGGCGTCGAAGCGCAACATCGCGGCCGCCACCGCAATCCCGGCGGCAAAACAGGCGGCAATCTTCCATTTGTGCCGGAAGAGGATGTAATAAATGTCGCCGAGGCCGAGACTGGGAGGCTGTGGAGCCGATTGATTTAGCATATAGGGATAGATTCGCGGACCGATGTTTGTATTCGTTTAAAGTGGTGATCGCCTGTGCCGGCCTGTGTCAGGCAAGATGACGGTAGGCAAATTCTCCAAGCCGGCGGGATACTATTGGCGGCAGGATGCGAAAGATTTGGTTATGCCAGCCATGGGCTTGGTCGGTGTCGGCCATGAACTTTGACTCCTTTACTCCGTATCTAAAATAGCGGATCGAGCGCTCCGTTGTTCCCCACGAGAGCTTGAAGCGGCGCAAACCGGTATTGTGCAGGGATGTTCGGCCGAAATCGAGGGTCGCGCAGCCGAGTGTGATCAGGTGCTCGATGGCTCGCCACATGACCAGATTATTGGGTCGCAGTTGCTGGTGCCGTGCGTCGGATGCACCGAACTTGTAGATGGCATGTGAGCCGAAGTGAAAAAAGACCGCTCCGGCGATCGGGGTGCCGTGGTACCGGGCCAAGGCGACAAATCCCGAACCGCCCGCCAGAATGTGGCGCTGGATATTTTGGAAGAACGCGAAGGGCTGGGGAGGCAGCCCGTGACGCCGGCGGGTCAGCTGCAGCAGGCGGTAAAAATCGGCGCTGGCGGCGGGACTGGTGGAAAATTCGACCGTGAGGTCGCTTTGCTCGGCCTTGCGAACCGCGCGCCGGACGCCGCTTTCCAAGCGGGAAAAGTTCACCGATGGTTCGGAGTCCAGCGTCAGGCGATGTCCCAGAAACCCGAGTGAGGCTTTGCGCGGGCCATTTTCAAGGTCGCCGCCGCGGACTTCCCACGAGTGCCATTTTTTGGCGCGGGCTTGGCGGGTGATAAATTCAACGAGAGGCTCCGGCGACGTGGTGGGGGAGAGGAGCGGGGGGCATTCGTCGGTGAAGGGTAGCGCAATTCCGCGGGTGCCGCTTAACCAACTGCGCGACTCCATGACTGGTAGGATGGAGGAGGGAGCCTCGATCCCGGACGAAATAATGTAGTTCGGCGTGTGCTGGTAAGTGTCGTGGAGAACCCGGGCCCATGCGGCACTGTGGAAGAAAGTCGCGGTGGGGAATTTCGCTACACGTTGATCCCAATCCGGCACCGCCAGGGGATTCGTGAGTGATAAATCGCGGGGGATGCTGGACATAGCAGCTGGCCGCCCGATGGCCAGGGGCGGCGGAGTCGCGCGGGGTGTAACGAGCGATCCCGGCAACCTAATCGCAGCGCCTGATTTGCGACCGGCTGATGGTGAGTTGCGCTCCGTGCTGCAAAATAGAGAGCAGGATAGCGACCCGATCGCGGTCTTCGTGGCTATGAAGGATGGTGGCGGAAAGACCGCGCATCGGCCCAGCTGTAATCTCCACGTGATCTCCCGGAGTGAGGGGTGAGCGGAGGCTGATTATGTCGACCGCGTCTCCAGCCCAATCCTTGAGGTCTTTGATCAGGTTATCTTCTACCACCGCGGGTTTTTCGCCGAGGTGAACAATATCAAGCGTGTCAGGGGCGTATCGTACGGCCCGGTAGGAAATGGCCGGATCAAAGCGGCAGAACAGGTAGCGGGGAAAGAGTGGCGAGGTTACCAGTTTTCGCACCCGCCGAATCGTTCGATACTGCCGCAGCTTGGGAAAGTAAGTTTCGAGCTGGAGATTGTCGCGGCAGAAAGCGGCTACTTGGGCCTCCTTCTGCGGTTTGGTGTGGAGACAATACCAGTTGAATTGCGGACTCACGCGTCTTGTCGGTAAACCCCAAGACGGTGGACAATCCGAGGTATTCCACAAGAGCCGCGTCAACTATTTCAGGCAAGCTGCCGCCATCTCGGTGCCATACCCGCAACGTGCGGACATGACCAAGGATGGGTAAAGCCTGATTAATCTAATGGGCATAACACCCCGGTTGCAATCTGCCGACAAGGGGAAAGCCCGAGCTTCCGGGGCATTTACGAAACCTTCAGGCGCCCTTCCGCGGAAAGGGGCTCCGGGAATAGGCGGCACCCGCGATTGGCAGGGAAACCGGCGCGCCCTGATTTTTCAGGGATTGGGACGACGCTTCGAGAATGCGAACGACATCAAGCCCGGTGGCTCCCGACGTAATGGGTGTCGTGCCGTTGGCGATGCAATCGATGAAATGCTGGCACTCCGTGCGGAGCGGCTCGTCATGCTTGATGAACGGGGCGTAGGTGTCGCCGTAGTGGTAGGCGTATTGGAACTCCGCAAAGGTGTCGTAGTGGGGCGGACGTTCGACCCGCACGTCGTAGATTTTGATTTTTTCCATCGGGGCGATGTCGTCGTAGACGATCATTCGCTTGCTGCCGACAATGGTCATTTCCCGCACCTTGCGTGGATCGTGCCAGCTTGAGTGGACGATCGCGGAGCGCTGTTTGGAAAACTGCAGGCTCATGCAGGTCATATCCTCAATCCCGGTCGTGATGCTCGCCCCTCCTCGGCAGTTTACGCTTTGGGGGAGCTCCTGCATGATATGGAGGATGATCGAGAGATCGTGGGGCGCCAGATCCCATGCGACATTGATGTCCTTTTGGAAAAGCCCCAGATTCAGCCGACGGGCTGCGATATAGCGGAGGTCGCCTATATCGTGATTATCGATGATTTCTTTGATCTTCCGGACGGCTGCGGAGTACAGGAAAGTATGGCCCACCATCAGCGTAAGCCCCTTGGCGTTGGCGACGCTCAGGAGCTCTTCGCACTCGGCCACCGAGGTGGCCATGGGTTTCTCGATCAGGACGCTCTTCCCGGCATTGAGACATTGCAGGGCCATCGAGTAGTGAAGCCGAGCCGAGGTTGCGATGACGACGGCATCTATTTCCGGATCCTCGACGACCTTGGCGAAGTCGGGTTCTCCCGTAACATCGGGATAGAGGGAGCGCAGGTGTTTGAGCCGCTTTTCGCTAAGATCGCACACCAGCTTGAGCCGGCAGTCCTGAATCGACTTGAAGTTTCTGACTAAATTGGGGCCCCAATAACCAAAACCTACGACAGCGACCGTGATGGGATTTTTCATTCAGGCTAGTGGGGATTTAAGTGCTTTGGTTTAGGCGGAGCGGGTCGGCAGCGAAGTTGAGGGGTCCTGCTCGTCTTGGGTGCTCAGGCCCGGAGAGACCGAGTCCGAAGTGGGGGAACTCAAGGTGGCGCTCTTGCGCCGGAGCCGGCACATGTCCGCAACCTGTATCCCGATGGCGGGAAGGGTCATGGCTAGGATTCTGAGATCGAGGAGGAGCGACTTGCGCGCCGCGTACTCGATATCCAATTGAATCATACGGTCGAAGGTGGTGCGGTTCTTCCCTGAGACCTGCCAAAGCCCGGTGAGGCCCGGGGCGCACTGAAAACGGCGGCGCTGAAAGGCGGTGAAATTTTCGTACTCGTAGGGGATGCAGGGGCGAGGCCCGACGATACTCATGTCGCCACGCAGGATGTTTATGATTTGAGGCAGCTCGTCAAAACCGGAGGCGCGAATCAGCCACCCGCCTGGGATAAGACGAGCGTCGCCCTGCGCATCGAGCTTTTGCATGGGCGCATTGGTGGACATCAAGCTCGCGAAATGCGCTTGGTGTCCGGCGGTCTCGGCGCCCACGTGCATCGTCCTGAATTTGAAAAGACGAAAGCGGCGCCCCAAGTGGCCAACTCGCTCTTGCCGGAAGAAGATCGGTCCGGGAGCCGCAATTGACATCAGGACGGCGACCCAAAACGTGCCGATCGCCAGAAACGGTAGCGCGGCACAGCAGATGCAGATGTCCAGCGTGCGCTTCCAAATCGGCAGGTGGGGCCGTTGAAGGCCCTGCATTTTGCCTAAGCTGCGGATTCCACGAGGAAGTTGATGCATGGCGGAGTTTTGTCGGAAAGGCGTGGAGTGGGGTGGCTCTTTGATTCGTGATTCCAGCGAACCGGTGCGGGACATGGTTCTTGGTCTTTTCAGCGTGGATACGTGCACCCGAGTGAATTTGGCGTGATTGCTTTGGGGTTGGGGAACAAATTCCTAGTCGAGCTAGGGTATTTCCGAAGCTTGAATGGGTGGGTGGGGCAGTCAATATTTGAATATGATTTGCTTTTACGTACTGAGGATGGGTCCTTACTTAGTGTTTTGTGACGCAATCCTGTGATTTGGACTTTCGATTTGGAGGGTTTAGGAAGGTTTTGCGCCAGTGCGGCTCTCCAGTTTGCCGTTTACGTTTCGCGGGTAATCGCGTGGTCGAACTTGAGGTTTTGATTCGCTAAACATTGGTAAAGAGTTACCTGGGGCTATTCAGTGATCGATGCAGAATGGTCATTTGGCGCGATTTTCGGTGGAGATAGCCTGTCCCGCTGGATTCAGCCACTACTCGGCGAGAAGTGCCCTGGCGCTTTCGCCCTGAGTTCCGTGGGTCTTAGGGTGAATAGGTTAATCACCCCGCTAGGCTCTCGGGCGAAACTCTAGGCGCAGGGGCGGGCGGCCCGGAGAGTTGGATCGCGCCCGGCTCGGGTGGCTGTGTGGCCCGGAGCGCGAGGGCTTTGGGTGGCTCTGGGCGGGGGTGTCGGAATAATTTACAGTAAAGAGTAGTATGTAAAATAATGGGAGAAAGGGAGTTGCCTCTATCCTGGGCGCGCGGGCGGGTATTGATTGTTGGTGTGAGTTACACTCTTGCTGGGACTTGCGGGAAGATAAAATTCCATCAAAATAATATAACTAACTGCAAAAAAACAACCTAGAGAAAATGCGTCGAAGTTGGCCCGTAGATCGCTTACGGGGTTTGTGACGTGCTACTCACCGCCGTTTTTCCCCTTAAAGAAAATCCGTAAATCATCGCAAATGAATAAGTTATCTATACTTGTTGCTGATGATGCTCCGGATGTGTGCTCATTGCTGACCCACTGGCTAAGAAACCACCATACGGCATGTGTTCATTCTGGGGCGGAGGCGCTTACCGCCCTTTCGCTGCTGCATTTCGACTTGGTGATCACGGATGTCCTGATGCCCGATGTTTCCGGACTGGATGTTATTCGCCGGCTAAAGGAGACGCAGCCGTGGATCAAGGTATTGGCCATCTCTGGGGGCGGTCGGTTTGTGAATGCGGCTGACTGTGCCGCTCAGGCGAAGGAGATTGGTGCCGATGACGTGCTTTTGAAGCCGTTTGATGAATCCCAACTTCAGCACCGGGTAAGGAGCTTAATGGGGATTCCTGACGCCAGCGGTACGGTCACGGCCGTTATCTCCAATTGATGCTGCGGCATCACGGCGGCGCGCAACTTTTCTGATTTCATGATCACTCCGGTTCATACGAACTCTCCGTTTGTCGCGGTTGAACCAGGCGGTGGCGCTGACGGGGAGGCTCTGGTGTCTAAGCTGCGGCTCTCTGGGCTTAGGGTGACCGCGCCTCGGGTTGCACTTCTGCACGCCCTTTCCGGTGCAGGGCAGCCGCTGACGATTGATCAGTTGTTTTCGCGAACGGGCGATCAAACCTGCGATTTGGTGACGATCTACCGCACGATGGCTGCGTTCGAGCGTTCCGGGGTGGTCTATCGTAATGGTTTTTCAGCGCGGGGGGCGGTTCTCTTCAGTATCGATCGGGGTGGAGACAGGAAATACCCACTCCTCTGTAAGGGGGCCGCGGTGGCGGAAGAACTGGACGACGAGTCTTCGCGTGAATTGCGGGATACGATTGACCGGATCAAAGACCGGTTGCGCGCCCGTGGTTACGGAGAACTGTACCACAGCGTCGAATTTTTTGCGGCAGCGCCGGCCGCGACTGTCGCGGTCTGACCGCTCTTTATCCCCGACGAAGGGATTGTGGGCTTGGGCGAGCCCACCCGACTACGAAATCGGCAGCGGGCCTTCCACGATCATTCGAATTGAGTCCAGCCTTAGCCGGGACGCGGAAATGGCAGCGCGAATGGTTCCAAGTTGTTCCTGGGCGAACATGATTTCCTCCAGCCGAACGTGATCGTTGGCCTTTTGCAGTTCGGTCAAACGGCCAATTTCTGTGGCGTGGTGATGCTCGGATTTGATCAAGGCTGTTTGTTTCACGGCTTCAGATCGGGCCGTGGCCGACTCCAGCGCTTTGGTCGTGAGCACCTTCATCGTGGGAGCGTCGAACCCGGATTTTTCGAAGAAGCGCTGAATGGGTTTGTCTTCGAAATCACGTGCCATCTCCCGCTCGTTACGGCGATCGGTGAGGTCCGTCCCGCGGATATCGACCACGACCCGAATCGGGGTCGGCGAAAGGAACCGGTCCACGTGTTGGCTGGTACCTGCCAGCGACTCCAGGATGAAGATCGCTTCAATCACCACGTTGGGCTCGTCCGTCTCAAGGTAGCCGAACGCAGTCGTGCCGGCCTTTGAGTCCAGCAGGAGATCGATCGAGTTTTGCACCAACGCGTGGTCCGGGGAGAGGAAGGTAATGTCCTCGCGGGCCAAGGCCCGGGCGCGGGTAAACGTCGCCAGCATTCCTTCGGCGGGAATCGAAGGGAATGCCTCAACGTAGGCGTGGCCGGGGTCGAAGAATACGTCGCCCTCCTCGTACTCCTTGATGCGGACACCGAAATGATCCAGCAGCGCGACGAGGAACTCACGCAGGAACGGGTCGACATCCGCCGCCCGCACGCGGCTCAAAATTCCCTCGGCCACCGGTCGGTTGAATGAGTTCATCTCGAGCAAGCGGTCGCGGCCGTGCTGCATGCGGAGGTTGAGCTCTTGGCGGAAGCGGGCGGCTTCGGCTATCAGCTGGCTCACGCGGCCGCCGGCAGCGGCGCCGGGTTCGGCGGACGCAGGTCGCTCCGCAAGTGCCAGCAGTCGCTCGCGGAACTGTTTTCGGTATTCGTCGCCGCCGTGTAGAGGCGCTTCGAAGGCGTCGAGCCCCTCATGATACCAAGTTACGACCGCTTCGCCGGCACTGCCGGTCAAGTACGGCACATGGATTTGAATCGGTTGCGTTTGGCCGATCCGGTCCAGGCGCCCGATGCGTTGTTCCACGAGGCCCGGATTCAGCGGGAGGTCGAACAGGACGAGGTGGTGGGCGAACTGGAAATTGCGTCCCTCGCTCCCGATCTCCGAGCAGAGCAGGAGTTGCGCGCCGTCGGGCTCGGCAAACCACGCGGCGTTCCGGTCACGTTGGATCAGCGGCAGTCCCTCGTGGAATTGCCCGACTTTCAGATTCAACTTCTCGAGGAGTGCGGCGGCAATAGCGGCCACCTTGCGTTGCGATTTGCAGATCAGCAGAACCTTGGCGGGGCGAATCTTGATGAGAAACGTCGCGAGCCAGCCGATGCGGGGATCGTCCTTAAACGAATAGCGGAGGCCGGCCTCCTGCCCAGTCTCCTCGGCGACCAGCTCGCGCGCGGTTCGGGCGAGCAACGCGGGATTTCCCCCGGAATCAAGAGCAACGGGCCGGAATTGCCGCTGCGGAAAACCCGTCATCGCCGCGCGGGTATTGCGAAAGATCACTCGGCCCGGCCCGTGTTGGTCGATCAAGGCGCGCAATAGGCCCGCCCGGGCCTCCGGCTCGCCGCGGCCGAGTCCGGCGAGGTGCTCGCCGAGCCGCAGCGGATCGCGGGCGAACAGCGTTTCCAAGACCTTCCGGTCCTTGGTGGTGAGCGGCTTTCCGGCGGCGAGGTGTTCAACGACGGGCGCAACGGTGCCGAAGCCCTCGGCTTCGCGGACAAAGCGGGCGAAGTCGCTGTAGCGGTCCGGATCGAGCAGGCGGAGCCGGGCGAAGTGCCCGGCCTGACCGAGCTGGGTGGGAGTGGCGGTTAACAACAACACGCCTCGGGTTTTCCGGGCGAGCTGCTCAACGAGCGCATACTCGGGGCTCGCCGCCTCGGGGGTCCACGCAAGGTGGTGGGCTTCGTCCACGATCAGCAGGTCCCAGCCTGCGCCGATCGCCTGGTCGCGTCGGTTTTCGTCGGCGGCGAGGAAGGCAACGCTGCACAGCGCGAGCTGGGTGGCGAGGAAGGGGTTCGCCCCGGGATCGCTCTGTTCGCACACGAGACAACGGGCTTCGTCGTAGATACTGAACCACAGGTTGAACCGGCGCAGCAGTTCCACGAACCATTGGTGCGTCAAGGACTCGGGCACGAGAATCAGGCCGCGTTTAACCTGACCGACGGCCAGCAGGCGCTGCAGGATCAGGCAGGCCTCGATCGTCTTGCCGAGGCCGACTTCATCCGCGAGGAGCACCCGGGGAATCTGGCGTGAGGCGACCTCGTGCAGGATGTAGAATTGGTGCGGAATCAGGTCGATCCGGCCACCCAGAAAGCCACGGACGTCGGACTCCCGGAAGCGCGCCTGGGCGCGAAGGGTCTGCAGTCTCAGATCGAAGACCTCACCCGGATCCACTTGCGCGGCCAGCAGACGTTCTTGCGGCAAGCTGACGCTCGTGACGTCCGAGATGGCGTCCTCGCGTACGGTGCGCCCCTCACCTTGGTAAGTCAGCAAACCGTGGGCCTCGGTCACGGTCTCCACGACGACCGTGCCGCCGGCTTGGGTGGCGATGGTCTCGCCGGGGCGGAATTCCACCCGCTTCAAGACCGGCGTACCGAGGGCGTAGAGCCGTTTTTCCTTGGTGGCGGGAAATTCGATGGCGATCCGACGGGCGCCGGCATCCACGTTCGCGACCACGCCGAGCCCGAGTTCGGGCTCTCGTTCACTCATGCAGCGCTGGCCGACGACACCGGGAGACATGGCGCCATGAGGCCCGAGGTCGGGCCGGATTCAAAAAGAATCGCGGCGGATCGTCAGCGGAGTCCGGGGCGGGCTCCGCCAACGATGAAATCACCTAGCGTGACTCGCTAATCCGGATGCGGCGGTATTCCAGCTGACCGTGGTCGCTTTCAACGCCGATGGGACCGGTGGGCGGGACGGGAAACGCATCGACCAGCACTTCGCCGTTGCAGGTCGCGTGGGCGAGGCCGCCGCGGACCGTCACGACAATCTCGTTCCATTCCAGCGGCTGGTAATTTTTCAAGGTGAAGTAGGGGCCGGCGAGGACGTAGTCGCGGACCTGGAGCTGGGGATCGCGCACGAACAAGCCGCTGTCGGCATTGGGGCTCGCGCGAAACTCCAGCTTCAGCACGAAATCCCCGGGGAATTTCCGCGTGGTCATCAGCTTCAGGGTCGGGCGTTCCACCCGGGCGACCGTTACGACCAGTCGGCCGTTCTTCGCGGCAAAGCGGCCGTCGGCCGTGGCCGTTTTGCCGTCGAGGGCGGCGCCGTCGGGGTGGACCCAGCCGGTGAGATCGCGGCCGTTGAAGAGGCTTTCGAAGCCGGGCTCGGGCTTGAAGTCATCGGGCCAGGCCGGCGCCAGGCCGACGGTTTCAAGCACGGGCCGCAGTGCCGCGGCCCACTTGAGATAGCCGGCCGTGTTGGGATGCAGCAGGTCGGGGAACTCCTCCGGCTTGGCGTCGCCTTGGGTGTTTGCGAACAGCGTCCAGGTATCGAGTACGGTCACCTGCGGTTCGTCCTTGAGACCCGCAAAGTACAGCCGGTTCACGGTTTTGATCTGGTCGCCGGGGCGCTTCTTGGTGGCGGAGCTGGGAAACACGTTGCACAGCACCACGGGCATCGCCGGGTTGTGCCGGCGCAGGGCGGCGACGATGAGGCGCAGGTTGGCGGCCACGGTTTCGGGCGCGGCTTGCTCCTCAAGGTCGTTCGTTCCGATCAGCAGCACGACGCCGCGGGGATTGAGGGCGAGCACGTCCTCCTGCAGGCGGATCAGCACCCCGCGTGTGGTGTCGCCACTGATACCGCGGTTGGCGATTTTCACGCCGGGAAAGAGCGGGTTGAGGGTGTTGTTCCAGCCTTGGGTGATGGAGTCGCCGAGGAAGACTATGGCGCCCTGGTCCTGTTGTAGCCGCTTGGCCCAACCGCTGCGGCGCTCGGTCCACAACTTTTGAAACCACTCCATGCGCCGGATCGGCCCGGCGCCGGGCAGGCCGTCGTCGGTCGCGGGAATGGTGAAGCGGGATGCAGCGGTGGGCGCGGCGGCGGTCTGGGCCGACCCGACGAAAGCGGGCGCGGCGAGCAGGGCGGCGAGGCAGGCGGTAACGAGGAGTTTCATGGGAAGGGCAGCGGCCATAAAGCGGGATGCGGCGTGAAAATCGAGCACACAGGATGCGGTCGCAGGTCCGGCCGGCGGTCGCTGACCGCTCCACGGTCCGGTGTTATTTTTGGGGTGATGCTCCCGGAATCGGCGGGTGGCCCGGCGGCAGATCCCCGGAGGGCGGGCGCGGCAGGACCCGCAGGAAATCCGCCGGCGGCCGGCCGACGGCGCGGCGTTCGTCGTGGGAGATGTCGACGTCGCGGCTCGCGGCCTTTTCCGAATCCGTCAGGCGGAGCTGTCCGCTCTCCGTAAGAATGACCAACCGCTCGACGATGCCGGGGTCGCGGCGGGTGACGCGCGCCGGCGTACCGAGTCCGTAACGCATGTGGCCCGCGCCGAGAATCACCACGGCGGTGCGGGGTTTTTCGCCGTAAGCCCGGCGTGCGGCCACGATGCCCGCCGCCATCGCTTCGTCGCGACTCACCTGGGCCTCAAACATCGGCTGCAATTTTGCCGGATCCACCGCCATGTGGATCGAGAGTTCCTTGGTCACGATCTGTTCGTAAGCCGGATCCTCGGTGACGATTTCGGCCGGCAGTTGGCGGCGCTCTTCGGCCGGCAATTTGGCCAGTCCGCCGCCGCGGCTCACGGCGCGGACGACGGTCGCGGGGGCGTTGATGCCGCGGATCGGGATGCGGTGTTGGCGGGCGAACTCGACCAGGGCGCGATAGTCCGGGTAGTTGCTCCACTTTTTGGCCCAGTCGATTTCCCGGACGAGGCCGTCGAAATCGATTTCGCGCCGGTTGTAGCGCTCAATCGCCGGCTGATCCCGCGCTTCGAGTTGCTCGAGGCAGAGGACCAGTTCGACCCGGCGGGAGAACAGCTCCTGCAAGATCCGAAGTTGGAGTTCGTGGTGCCGCGGAATCGTGTGGGCCTCCCCGAGGTAGACGACGTTGGCGCGCGCCAACTCGTCGAGCACGTCGCGGTCGGTGATCTCCTCACCGTGTACGAGGTCGATCCACAGCTCCGTGCGCGCCGCATGTGAGCTGGGCTGCGGCGCGGTCGAGCACGCCGCCAGCAAGAGCAGCGCACTGGCGAGCAGCGCGGCGCAGGCCGCGAGGCGGCGCTTATTTGGCCAGGAAACCTTTGGGCACGGGCGCATTGAAGGCGGAGAAGGGCAGGGTCTTCGGCGTGACCGTGACATTCGTGGTCAATTTCAACGACAGGCCTGGGCCGAGCTCGAACGTCAGCTCCATCAGGTAGGCGGACCAGCCGGTGGTCGGCGCGGGGACGGTGGCCGTGTAGGTACCGGCTTGGCCGGAGACGACGGTCGAGGTCCAAACCGGGCCGAGGGTTTCGAGCCGGAAATCACGGGCCTTGGGGTTCGTCGCCTGCCAGAGCCGCACTTCGAGCGGCGTGGTGGCCACTTTGACGGTGAGCGTGCCGTCGGGACCGTGTTGCCAGGTGAATTGCGGCAGCGGCGTGTGGTTGAGGACGGCGTGGTGCCAGGCGAGCAGCGTCCGGTTAGCGTCGCTGCCCTT
>CAIJFT010000359.1 GCA_903820035.1 uncultured Opitutia bacterium | reverse complement strand
GTAAAGGGCGGTGATCTTCCGGCCGATGTCGCTCTTGCGCTTGATCTCGGCGTCGAGCATCGAGCCGGTGGAGACGTATTCGAGGCCGAACTGCCGGGCGAGCGCCTTGCCCTGCGAGCCGCGGCCGGACCCGGGATAACCGAAGAGGACGACGTTGAAGAGGCTTTTGCCCAGCTCCTGGCGGACAATCTCGGTGATGCTCCCGTGCACTTCTTCGATCCGCGCGGTGCCGTCGACCTCCACATAAATCCCCTTGTCGCGGTAGAACTGAAGCACCGGCAGGGTTTTCTCTTGGTACTCGCGCAGCCGGTTGCGGATCACCGCCTCATTGTCGTCGCTCCGGCCGGAGCTAAGCCCGCGGTTGAGTAGGCGTCTGACGGACTCTTCCTCCGGCACGCGCAGACTGATCAGGCAGTTGAGCGAGGTGTGAAGCTTCAGCATCAGACCTTCGAGGATGTAGGCCTGGATGTAGGTGCGGGGAAAGCCGTCGAAGAGGAATCCGCTTGAGCCGCGGTTTTCGGTGATCGTCTTCTCGATGATCTGGACGATGATCTCATCGGAGACGAGGCCGCCTGCGGCGATGATGCTCTGCGCCTCCAGCCCGAGCCGCGTCTTGCCGGCCATCTCTTTGCGCAGCAGGTCGCCGGTGGAGATGGAGTACAGGTTGTACTTTTTGGTCAGGAATTCCGACTGGGTGCCTTTGCCGGCTCCCGGGGGGCCAAAGAGCGCAATGTTCAGCATGGGAGTGGCCTGATCGTAGTCCCGCCGGCTGCGCCTGACCACGCACATCTTGCGCAAACCGCCGCAAGCCTTGGGGACAAGGGGCGGCCGTTTTTTTTACGGCGGGTCCGGGTCGCATCGATCAAGGCCGGCCTCCACGGATGCGATTGCGGTGGCGGGATCTACCGCCAACCTCAATAGTGATTCCCATCGCACATGAGGTTTGCTTTCGCCATCATCCTTGCGGCGCTCGCTGGTGACGCCGCCGTTGCTTCAACTCCTGCTCCCGGCATGACCGAGAATCCTTTGCTGCGGGAAAGCCCGCTCCCGTATTTGTATCCGCCGTTTGACCGCATCGCGGACAGCCATTTTCCGCCCGCCTTTGCGGCCGGGATGGAGGAGCATCTCCGCGAGATCGACGCGATTACAGCGAACGCGGCGGCCCCGACGTTTGAGAACACGGTTGTGGCCCTCGAGCGCGCGGGCCGGACGCTCGGGCGCGTCCAGCGGGTCTTCAGCAACCTCACCGGCGCGAACACCAACGAGGCCCTGCGCAAGACCGAACGCGACATGTCGCCCCGCCTGGCGGCCCACGCCGATGCCATCCGTTTGAACGGGGCGCTCTTTGCCCGTCTGGAGCCGCTGTTCCTGCAGCGGGCGCAGCTCGGCCTCGATCCGGAGTCGGCCCGGTTGCTCGAACGGACCTACCACGACTTTGTCCGGGCCGGCGCGAAACTTTCGGAGGCAGACAAGACCACGCTTCGCGCCCTCAACCAAGCCCTGGCCACGCTCCAGACGACCTTCACCCAGAATGTCCAAAAGGAGACCAATGCCGCCGCGGTCCTTGTCGCGGACCAGGCCCAGCTCGCGGGCCTTGGTCTGAATGAGCTGGCTGCCGCCGCGAGTGCGGCGAAGGCGGAAAAGCAGGAGGGGAAGTATCTCCTCCGCCTCCTGAACACGAGTGCCCAGCCGGCTCTCGAATCGCTGGAAAACCGCGCGCTGCGCGAGCGTCTGCAGCGGACGTCCGTCGGTCGCAACCGCCAGGGTGGACCCTACGACAATCGTCCGGTCATCGCCGAACTCGTACGGCTGCGCGCCGAACGGGCGGTCCTGCTCGGCTATCCGAACCACGCTGCGTTTGTGCTCGAGGAGCAGACCGCGGGCAGCCTTGAGGCCGTCAATCGCCTGCTGGCTAATCTCGTGCGACCCGCCGTTGCGAACGCGCGGCGCGAGGCCGGCGAGATCCAGGCGGTGATCGACCGCGAGAAGGGCGGATTCGCGCTCGCGCCATGGGACTGGGCCTTTTACTCGGAGAAGGTCCGCCGCGAGCGGTACGCGTTCGATGAAGCGCAGCTCAAACCGTACTTCGAACTGAACCGCGTGCTGCACGACGGTCTGTTCTACGCTGCGGGTCGGCTCTTCGGCCTCACCTTCCAAGAGCGGAAGGACCTCCCCGTCTACGAGCCCACCGTGCGCGTCTTTGAGGTCTTCAATGCCGACGGCTCGCCGCTCGCGCTCTTTGTGGCCGACTACTATGCGCGTCCGGCCAAGCGCGGCGGGGCGTGGGCGAGCGCCTACGTGGGGCAGTCCGGGCTGCTGGGCACCAAGCCGGTGATCGCGAACCACCTCAACGTTCCGCTGCCGCCGGCGGGTTCGCCGACGCTGCTCACCTTCACCGAGGTGAACACGCTTTTCCACGAGTTCGGTCACGCGTTGCACGGGATGTTCTCCGCGGTGACGTATCCGCGTTTCGCGGGCACGGCGGTGCCGCGGGACTTCGTCGAGTTTCCGTCGCAGGCCAACGAGATGTGGGCCACCTGGCCGGAGGTGATCCGGCATTACGCGAGGCACCACGTCACCGGCGAACCGATGCCGGCCGCGCTGCTCGAAAAAATGCTCGCGACGGAGAAGTTCAACCAGGGCTTCAAGACGACCGAGTACCTGGCCGCCTCATTGGTTGACCAGGCGTGGCACCAAATCACGCCCGCGCAGGTGCCCGGCGCCGACGGCGTCGAGGCCTTTGAAACCGCCGCGCTGCAGCGGGCCGGGGTGGATTTTGCGCCCGTGCCGCCGCGGTACCAGAGCCCGTATTTTTCGCACACCTTTTCCGGCGGTTACTCCGCGGGCTACTACTCGTATATTTGGGCCGAGGTCCTCGACGCCCAGGGGGTCGAGTGGTTCAAACAGCACGGCGGACTCACGCGCCAGAATGGCGATCATTACCGGCGGACGGTGCTCTCCCGCGGCGGCAGTGCGGAGCCGCTGGACCTGTTCCGGGCCTTCACCGGGCAGGCGCCCGACGTGCAGCCGCTGCTCCGTCGGCGCGGTTTGGATACGGCGGGCGGCGGCGGTAACTGAGCGCGGCGGCCGGATTGTGGCCCGGCGCGTGAGCACAGGGAAAGTCCCAACGAGCAGGAGTCCCTGAGTTCGCGCTCAGGGATTCCACCGGAGCCTGGATGACATCGGGGGGGGATGTGGGTGATCACGATGCGGTTGATGAGGCAGCCGGCGGCACCGGCGCTCGGTTTGAGCGGTCGCACCAGGCGCCGTGGCTCAGGGGTCACGTTCTGCCATGGCGCCGGATGCGCTTACTGCGTGAGGGTGAGTTTCTGCATCCGCGTCTTGAGCGGCAGGCGCCGGCCGCCTTGCCGATCGTGTTTGGCACGGGCACCGGGCTTCCGCTTGCGGGCGATGCCACGGTGGTCTTGGTCACGGGGCGGTCGAGGTCGTGTGTCGTTTCGCCCATCATCATGCCGCCGAGGCAGAGTTCCGGGATGATCGCCGTGGCACCGCCCGCGGCTGCGCGGCAGTCCCGGAGCGTCGGGTCGAGCGCAACCGTGAGAGTGAGCGGCAGGCGGACGGCCCCGGCGACCGTCAATGTCTCGTGGGTAACGGGCAGATTTTCCGCCGCGGCCGCGATGTTGACGAACGTCTTGACGTTGCCCACCACCGCGCCGGCCTGAAGCGGAATGCCGCTGGGCGGGACCAGCGGGCCGGTGGTTTCAAACCCCGGCTCGTCTTCATCGCCCGCCGGATCGTAGTCGCCGCGCAGGTGGCCGCGCCCGGGCCTGCATGGTGGTTCTTGGCTTTGCTTCCGATGATGCCTCGCCGGCTTTACGCCCTTCTGCAACGCGGCGGCGTCCGTGGGGTAGAAATCGTGGAACCGCTCCAAGCTCGGAGCACGCGTTTTCCTCGATTCCGTCCGGTGCAGCGCGGCTCGTCCCGAATTCCACCATTGCCCGCCTCCCGGCTTCCGGCAAAAACCCGCCATGAAGATTTTTGACCAGGCCCGCGAACTTGCGCTCATCGAATCGTCCGCCTCAGTCCTCGGCTGGGACCAGGAAACCTATCTACCGCCGGCCGGCCGCGAACACCGCGCCGCCCAGCTCTCATGGCTGTCGTCGCGCGCGCACGAGCTCGTGACCTCGGAAGCCTGGCGCCAGGACCTCGAGACGGCCGAGCGGACGAATCCGGGCCACGAGTCGAAACTCGCCGCCAACCTGCGCGAACTGCGCCGTGATTTTGACCGGGCGCACAAGCTGCCGGTGGAGTTGGTGGCGCGGGCCACGACGGTTTCGTCGCTGGCGAAACACGCCTGGGCCGAGGCCCGCGAACGCTCCGATTTCGCGCACTTCGCGCCGCACCTGGAGAAGCTGCTCGGGATCGCCCGCGAAAAGGCCGACCGCTGGGGCTACACCGGCGAGCCGTACGATGCGTTGCTGGAAGGCTATGAGCGCGGCACGTCGACCGCCGCGGTGGCGACGTTGTTGGAAAATCTCGGCCACGAATTGCGGGACGTGTCCGCGCGCGCCGTCGCGAAGTCGACCGCCCGCGCGCCCCGTTTGCCGGCGGGCCCGTATCCCGTGGCCGCGCAACAACGCTTCAACGCCCGGGTCGCGGAGGCGGCCGGTTATGATTTTCAGGCGGGGCGCATCGATACGACCACGCATCCGTTTTGCACCGGCCTCGGGCCGCGCGACATCCGGCTGACGACGCGCTACGACGAGCAGGACTTCACGTCATCACTCTTCGGCGTGCTCCACGAAGCGGGCCACGGCATGTATGAGCAGGGGTTGCCGCAGGCGGACTACGGCCTGCCGTCCGGCACGGCGGTGTCGCTCGGTATCCATGAATCCCAGTCGCGCCTCTGGGAAAACCACGTCGGCCGCTCGCGCACGTTTTGGGAACGGTGGTACCCGGCGGCGCAGGAATGCTTCCCGCCGTTGGTCGGCTTTCCACTCGACGATTTTCTCGCCTACCTTTGGTGCGCGGCGTTTTCGCCGATCCGGGTCGAGTCCGACGAGGCGACTTACGATCTCCACATCATCCTGCGTTTCGGTCTCGAGCGCCGGATGCTCAACGGCACGCTCGCGGTCCGCGATGTGCCCGCGGCCTGGAACGAGGGATTCCGTCATCTCTTCGGCTTCACGCCGGAAAACGACCGCGCGGGCTGCCTGCAGGACATCCACTGGTCGATGGGCGGGCTTGGTTACTTCTCCACCTACACGCTGGGCAATATCAACGCCGCCCAGCTCTTCGCCGCCGCGCGCCGCGATCCGGCGGTGGGACCGGCGATCGACCGGGCCGAGTATGGTCCGCTTCTCGCCTGGTTGCGTAAGTCGGTTCACGCCCACGGCGCGACGCTCAACCCCGCGGATCTCATCAGGCAGGCGACGGGCAGCGCGCCGACGACCCAGGATTACCTCGCGCACCTGAAGGCGCGGTACCTTTGAGGCGATCGGCGTAGCCCGGCGCGTGAGCCCAGGGACTGACGCGAAGGAACAGACGACTCTCCTTGCGCCCGCGCGCGGCGCTACATTTCACGGTGCCGGGGTTGCTTTCGCCAATCCGCCGCGGATAACTTTTGCGTCACGATGCGCCGCTTCCCCTCGCTGCCATGGGCCCTTTGGGCCGCCGCCGTTCTCCCGTTGTCCGCCGCGGACCAACCCCAGTGGGGCGCGGCGTGGTCGCGCAATCTGGTGTCCGCCGAGCGCGGTTTGCCGGCGTCGTTCGACGTCGCATCCGGGCGGAACATCAAGTGGGTCGCCGAACTCGGCAACGAGACGCACTCCACGCCGATCATCGCGGACGGTCGCGTCTACATCGGCACCAACAACGGCGAGCCGCGGGATCCCCGGCATCAGGGCGACCGCGGGGTCGTGATGTGTTTCAACGAACGCGACGGCAAACTCCTCTGGCAACTGGTGGTGCCGAAGCGCGAAGAGGACCCGTACTTCGATTGGCCCAAGTGCGGCATCTCCTCGACCGTCACGGTCGAGGGCGACCGCGCCTATGTCGTCGACAACCGCGGGACCGTCCTGTGTCTCGACGTGCGCGGCATGGCCAACGGCAACGACGGTCCGTTCCGCGACGAGGCGAAGTATTACACGCCGCCCAAGGGCTCCGGCGCGCCGCCGAAGGCTGTCGTCGGGGCCGAGATCAAACCGGAGCCGGGCCTGCGTCCGCTCGACCGCGAGCCGGTGCAGCTCGGTCCTCTCGACGCCGACATCCTCTGGGCCTGCGACCTGGTGGCGCTCGCCGGTACCTGGCCGCACGACGCCGCGCACAGTTCGATTTTGATCCACGGCGACTACCTCTACGTGAACTCGTCGACCGGGGTGGACAACACGCATCGGAAAATCCGCACGCCGGATGCGCCCAGCCTCGTGGTCATCGACAAACGCACCGGCCGCTACGTGGCGCGCGACGGTGAGGGGATCGCGCCCGCGATTTTCCACAACACCTGGTCCTCGCCGAGCGCCGCGCGGGTGAACGGTGAGACGAGGATCTTTTTTGCCGGCGGCAACGGCGTCGTCTACGGCTTCAAGCCGGTGGTCAAGGTGCGGGCGGATGAGCCGGTGCGCACGCTGGAAAAGGTCTGGCAGTTTGACCCCGACCCGACCGCGCCGAAGGAGACGGTGCACCGTTTTACGCTCAACCGGCGGGAAAGTCCGAGCAATGTCTACGGCATGCCGGTGGTGCTCGACGGCCGCATGTACCTCGCCGGTGGCGGCGATGTGTTCTGGGGCAAGAACGTCGCGTGGCTCAAATGCCTCGATCTCGCCGGCACGGGCGACGTCACCGCGACCGCGGAGAAGTGGACGTACCCGCTTGAGCAGCACACGCTGACGACGGCGGCCATCGCCGACGGACTCATCTTCGTCGCCGACACGGCCAAGAACGTGCACTGTGTCGACGCGGCCACCGGCCGGCGTTACTGGACGCACCCGTGCGGCGGTTTGTTCTGGGCTTCACCCTACGTCGCCGACGGCAAGGTTTACGCCGGCACGCGCAACGGCGACTTCTGGGTCTTCGCCGCCAGCAAGGAGAAGCAGGTGCTCTTCAACACCAAGTTCGCCGAGAAGATCAGCGCGACCACGACCGCGGCCAACGGCGTGATCTACGTCGCGACCATGACGCACCTCTACGCAATCGCCGGGAAGTAGGGCGGGCGGCCACGCGCTGGCGCTCGCAGCCACTCAATTGCGGGTGCGTTGGAGTGCCCCTTTCGATTGATCAACGCGCCGCCAGCGTGCGCCGGATTTCGGCGGCGACCTGCTCGGCGAGGAACGCGTACCCCTCGGGCTTATAGTGTACGTCGTGCGGCGTCTGGAGGTCGGCGAGGCGCGGGGTGATGCGGGCGTTGAGGTCGTCGATCGCGACGCCTTCCTCGCGCATGACTCGGGCGGCGATCGCGTTGTATTCGGCGACCTGGCCAAAGGTGCGCGGCGGCGTCAGCGGTCCCTCGGGAATCGGCGTCGTCGTGGCCCAGATCAGTTTGGCGCCGGTGGCTTTGAGTGTGGCGACGAGGGTCCGCAGGTTGGCCTCGTACTCCGCGGGTTCCACCTGACGCTTGCCGTCGGCCATATGCTTCAGGTCGTGGATGCCGTGGTTGAAATGAATGACGTCCCACTTCCCGGTGCCCAGCCAGTGGCTGAGGCGGGCGACGCCGTTCTTGGTCGGCCCGCCGTTGGTTGGAATGCGGTGCACGTT
>CAIJFT010000358.1 GCA_903820035.1 uncultured Opitutia bacterium | reverse complement strand
AGGGCTTTTCCGCGCCGCAGTGGCCAAGGACGCCGGGTTGGTGGACCGCGTGGCGTACCGCGATGAGATTTACGATGCCCTCAAGGCGCGGACCGGCCGGACCGGTTCGAAGGAGCCGTTTAAACAGGTGACGATCGCGGACTACGCCAAGATCGCCAAGGATACCCCGGTCACGAACCCCAAGCCGGGCGCGCCGGCCAAGGCGACGGGCCAGAGCGGCCGCATCGCGCTGGTCTACGCCGAGGGTGAAATCGTCGACGGGGAGGGCGATGATGACGAAATCGGCGGCAGCCGCTTCTCCCGCGAACTCCGGAAATTAAGGCAGGACGAAAACGTCAAGGCGGTGGTGCTGCGCGTCAACAGCCCCGGCGGCAGCGCCTCGGCCTCCGAGGTCATCCAGCGGGAAGTCCGGCTGCTGCAGCAGGTGAAACCGGTCATTATTTCAATGGGCACGTACGCGGCCTCCGGCGGGTATTGGATCTCCGCGTACAGCGACCGGATCTTCGCCGAGGCCACGACCGTCACCGGCTCGATCGGCGTGTTCGGCATGCAGTTTGATGTGAAGCAGCTCGCGAATAACTTCGGCGTCACCTTCGACAGCGTGAAGACGGGCCGCTTCGCCGACGCGCTCACCATCTCGCGGCCAAAGACGCCCGAGGAATTGGCCGTACTGCAGCGGACCGTCGATTGGATCTACGGCGAGTTCGTCGCCAAGGTCGCCGCAGGCCGCAAGCTGGCGCCCGCCCGGGTCGAGGAAATTGCGCAGGGCCGCGTCTGGTCCGGCAGCGACGCCAAGGACATCGGGTTGGTGGACGAGATCGGCGGCCTCGATGCCGCGATCGCGTACGCCGCCGACAAGGCCGGGCTCACCGGCAACTACAAACTCGTGGAGTACCCGCGTCACAAGGAGCTCATTGACGCGATTCAGGATTTGCTGGAGCAGAACGCGCCGCGGCTCGCGCGCTCCGCCGGCCTCGGCGCCCAGTTGGCGGCGCAGATCGAGGCCGAGGTGAAGACGCTCCGGGCCTTCAACGATCCCGCGGGCATCTATGCCCGGCTGCCGCTCACGTTCACCGTGCGTTAACCGCCATCCCTGCTTCATGTCGCAAAATCACACTCTCGTCCGCGAGGTTTCCGCCACGGTCATTCCCGCCGGCGATATCGTCACGCTCCCGGCCGGTGCCGAGGTCTTCATCGTGCAGACGCTCGGCGGCAACGTCACCGTCCGCACCGACCGCGGGCTCTTCCGGATCGCCGCGAAGGATGCCTCCGCCATCGGCGGCTATACGGCCGGGCCGGAGGCCGCGGCGCCCGCCGCCACCGGTGAGTTCAATGAGCAGGCGGTGTGGGGCGCGTTGAAAACCTGTTTCGATCCCGAGATTCCGGTCAATATCGTCGACCTCGGTCTGATCTACGACCTCGCGCTCGAGCGGACGCCCACCGGCGGCCAATCCGTCGAGGTGAAAATGACGCTGACCGCGCCGGGCTGCGGCATGGGGCCGGTGATCGCGGAGGATGCGCGGCAGAAGATCGCGGCGTTACCCACCGTCGAGCAGGCCAAGGTGCACATCGTCTGGGATCCGCAGTGGACGCCGCAGATGATTTCCGAGGCCGGGCGCAAGGCGCTGGGCCTGGAGTAGCGCGCCGCCGACCGCGGGGCCGCCTACTTGGCCGTCGCGCCGCGCGAACGTCGGGCGGCTTCCTGCAGGATCGTGTCGGCCGCCGCTTTTTGGCCGGCGGATAGGCCGGCGGTGATGGTCGTGAGACTCTTGCCCGACAGTTCCGCGCTGGTGGCTTGGGCGATGGTCAGCCAGGCCACCGCTCCGGCTGGATCCGAACCGGAATCGTCGCCGTTGAGCAGGGTCAGGCCGAGTTCGAGTTGGGCTGCGCGCAGGCCCCGCTCCGAAGCCTGTCGCAACCAGCCGAGGGCGGTCGCGCGATCCTTCACCGTGCCGTTGCCGGTGAGCAGCGCCCGGGCGAAGGCGAGTTGGGCCTCTGCGTGGCCATTGGCGGCGGCCTTGCGAAACCAACCATTCGCCGTGGCGGGATCGGCCGCAATTTTGTCGCCGCGGGCGTAGCGCAGACCGAGCTCGTACTGGGCGTTGACGTCGCCGGTGTCCGCCTTGTTGCGCAATTGGCGGACGCTGGGTTTTCCGCCGCAACCGGCGCTCAGCGCGAGGGCGGCGCAGAGCAGGGCGGGAAGGATTCGGCGCTTCATCCGCGACAACTCGGCCGGCGACGCCACCGAGTCAAATCCAGGGTGGTTTATTTTTGGATGCGGGGAAGTCAGGTTTCACCTCCCGGAGCTTCGAATAACCGCCAACGCCGCAATCCCGGGATTGAAACCGGCTCAGGGGGATGGGGAGGGGGTGGCGGTGGTGACCACCCGGATCACGTAGTAGCTCGCGCGGGTGTCGCCGGCGTTGCGCATGCCGTGGAGGTCATTCGATGTGAATAGAAATACGGAGCCGGCGCCCCCTCGGGTGGTCTGGCCGTTCACGGTCGCCTCCATCTCGCCTTCCTTGACGATCACGATCTCGTCGTCGGGGTGGCGGTGCGCGGCGTGGGCGGCCTCGCGGGGATTCAAGGTGGTCACGTGGCAGGTGAGGCTCTCGAGCGTCGCGGTCGAGCCCTTCAAAACTTCGCGGCGCTCGCCCACTTTGGTCGGCCGCACGGTCAGCTTGGCCCAGTCGTGCACGCCCGACCCGAGGCTCGGCGCGCGGTTGATGGCATAGGGATCGTGGGTCTTGGCGGTGGCGAGATTGATGACCCAATACGTGGCGCGCGTGTCGCCGACATTGCGCACGGCGT
>CAIJFT010000357.1 GCA_903820035.1 uncultured Opitutia bacterium | reverse complement strand
GTCGGCACCGACTGGACCGGCTGACCGAGAAAGGTCGTCATCTTCTCCGCCTCCCGCCGCGAACCGTTGGGATGGTAGAGCAGCTGGAAATTCTTCTGCAGACCGACGCCGTTCTTCGCCAGCGCGGCGCGACCATCGCCGTCGCCGCCATGCCACACGGTGATGAAGACCACGTTTACCTTCGGGTTGCGATCGATGAATCCCGCCCACCCACCCGTCGCGAGCTCGAAGGCGCAGTTCGCGCACCACGGCGCCCAGAAATGCACCACGGTGGCCCGCGGCGACGCCACCGCCGCCTCCACCTGCCGCTCGATCGGCAGCGGCTCGGCGGCCCGCAGTCCGGCGCACGCGACCAGCCAAATGCAAAACAGGGCGGGTAATTTCACGGGCGGACCGTAACGGCGCGGAAACGGCAAGCAATCGTTTCGCAACCCTTAGCGGTTTCGGGATTGCACGCCCCGTGCGCTGCTTTGTTGTCGGCAACCCTTTCGCATGTCCGCCGTTCCGGCCTCCGCCACCCCTCCCAATCCCGAGCACGTCCTCCGTCTTGCCACGGAGCTCAACGTCAAGGTCTTCCAAGTCGCCGCCACCGCGCAGCTCCTCGCGGAGGGCGCGACCGTGCCCTTCATCGCGCGCTACCGCAAAGAAGTCACCGGCGAACTCGACGAAGTCCAAGTCCTCGCGATCCGCGACCGCCTCGACCAACTCAAGGCCATCGACGAACGCCGCGCCTCCATCCTCGCCTCGCTGAAAGAGCGGAACCTGCTCACGCCCGCCCTGGAAAAGGCGATCAACGCCGCCGACTCCGTCACCGCCCTCGAAGACATTTACCTGCCCTTCCGGCCAAAGAAACGCACGCGCGCCACCATCGCCCGGGAAAAGGGCCTCGAGCCGCTGGCCGAGGTGATTTTCGCCCAGGATCCCGCGACCGACGCCCTCGCCGCCGCGACCGCCTATGTGGGCCGCGAGTTCGTCGCGGACGACGGCAAGAACGTCACGTCGAAGATCGCCCACGTCGAAGAGGCCCTCGCCGGCGCGCGCGACATCATCGCCGAGCGGGTGAGCGACGACAAAGACGCCCGCGCCAAGCTCCGCGCTGTTTTTCAGAAGGACGCCGTCGTTTCCTCGAAGGTTCTCCCCGGCAAAGAAAACGACGCCGAGGCCGCCAAGTTTAAAGACTACTTCGAGTGGAGCGAACCGCTCGCCAAGGCCCCGTCGCACCGCGTGCTCGCCATGCGCCGCGGCGAAAAGGAACTGTTCTTGATGATGCGGGTGCAGCTGCCCGACGAGACCACCGCCTACGCGACCGTGCAGGCACTGTTCGTCAAAGGCACGCCGGGCGCCGCCGGCTCACCTTCGACCTGCGCCCAGCAAGTGATCCTCGCCGTGCAGGACGCCGCCAAGCGCCTCCTCTGCCCCGCGATGGAGACGGAGATGCGGCTGGAGTCGAAGAAGCGCGCCGACGAATCCGCCATCCGGGTCTTCACCGACAACCTGAAGGAACTCCTGCTCTCCGCGCCGCTCGGCCAGCGCGCCGTGATGGCGATCGACCCCGGCTTCCGCACCGGCTGCAAGACCGTGCTGCTCGACCGCCAGGGCAAACTGCTGCACAACGACGTCATCTACCCCGACCGCCACCCGGAGGAGTCGAAGGAAAAGCTGCTCGGCTTCGTGAAGTTCTTCAACGTCGAGGCCGTCGCCATCGGCAACGGCACCGCCGGCCGCGAGACGGAAGCGTTCATCCGCACGCTGGGGCTGCCGCCCGCCATCATGGTGGTGATGGTAAATGAATCCGGCGCTTCGATCTACTCCGCCAGCGACGTCGCCCGCGAAGAATTTCCCGACCACGACCTGACCGTCCGCGGCGCCGTCTCGATCGGCCGCCGGCTGATGGATCCGCTCGCCGAGCTGGTGAAGCTCGACCCGAAGTCGATCGGCGTCGGCCAGTACCAGCACGACGTCGACCAGTCCGCGCTCAAACGCTCGCTCGATGACACGGTCGTCAGCGCCGTGAACGGCGTCGGCGTCGAGCTCAACACGGCGTCGAAACAACTCCTGAGCTACGTCTCCGGCCTCAACGCCGCCACCGCCGCCGCGATCGTCGCACGCCGCAACGAGCAGGGCGCGTTCAAATCCCGCAGCGATCTCAAGGACGTCCCGCGCCTCGGCCCGAAGGCCTTCGAACAGGCCGCCGGCTTCCTCCGCATCCACGACAGCCCGCACCCGCTCGACGCCAGCGCGGTGCACCCGGAGCGTTACCCACTCGTCGAGAAGATGGCCGCCGACCTCGGGGCCACCGTCCTCGACCTCGTGCGCGACGGCAAGCTGCGCGCGAAAATCAAACTGGAGAGCTACGTGACGCCCGAGGTCGGGCTTCCCACGTTGACCGACATCATGGCCGAGCTCGCCAAGCCCGGCCGCGACCCGCGCAAACAGTTTGAAACCTTCTCTTTCAAGGAAGGCGTGAACAAGCCCGAGGATTTGAAGCCCGGCATGAAACTCCCGGGCATCGTGACGAACGTCACCGCGTTCGGCGCATTTGTAGACATCGGGGTGCACCAGGACGGACTCGTCCACGTGAGCCAACTCGCGGACAGCTTCGTCAAGGAGCCGGCCGCCGTGGTGAAGCCCGGCCAGAAGGTGCAGGTCACGGTCACCGAGATCGACCTCCCCCGGCAGCGCATCGCGCTGTCGATGAAGAGCAATCCGCAGATCGGCCCGAAGACCCAAGGTGGCCCGCCCGCCACGCGGCCCGGCTCGTTCGGTGGTGCACGTCCGGCAGCCGCTCCGGCCCCCCGCCCCCCGCAGGCGGTGAACAACGACTGGTTCAGCGCCGCGCTGAACAAGAAGAAGTAGGCCTGTAGGCCCGGCCGCTGGCCGGGCGTATTAGCTTCGAAGTCCGGCCGCCCACCGGGCGGGCCGACATCAAACCCCGCCACCGCGTCCTCGCGGCGTAGCCTCTTCCGCCTGCGTCGGGCTCCGTGTCTTCCGCCTGGTCCGTGGGCCCCGCCTCCCCTTACCACACCGTCGGCACCACTCCGGCGTCGGTGATATTCGCATCCTTCGTGATCAACGGCAGGCGGTGCACCTTCGCCGTCGCCGCGATGATGCGATCGAATTGATCCCCGTGCGGGAGCGCCAGCGCCGGAGCCGCAATCGCGATCTCCAGCGTGATCGGCAGGACGGAAACGTAGTTCAGCACCTTGCCGAGGACCGCGGTCGGCGAGCCCTGAAAGGCGATGCGCCCCGATTGGAGCAGCAGCCCGATCTCCTGCAACGTGACATCCGAAATCGCCAACTGCTCGTAGGAGGTCGTGGCGATCGCGCGCGCCGCCGGGATGCTCAGGCGGTCTTCGTCGGTCGCAGCCCAGAGGAGCGCATGGGTATCGAGGAGGTATTTCAGCCGAGCCATCAGACCGAGGGCTTCCAGGCGTCATTCTTCAGGGTCGGCCCGGTGAGATCGCCGCGGATCGTAATTTTACCCCGCGCGACGCCGAGCAACGACTTCCGCGGCGCATCCGCCGTGAAGAGAAACACGCCCTCCTTGTCCTGCACGCGCACGGTTTCCCCCTTGCGCGCCCTGGCCTTGAAGGTGGTGAACTCGCGCAGAAAGGTGCGTACATTGGTGACCACGACTTCTCCTGTCTGACAAAACTAGATTCGTCAAGCGGACGGCCCACCCCGACGCATGGTATCGGCCGGGCCGACCAAGCGGGGCGGGGGCGCCCCGCGCACCTCACCGGTACGGCTGGTGCAGCTCGACCGGCGCCACCTTGTCCTGCTGCTTGCGGAACTTGAGGTTCAACAGCTCGACGCCGAACGCGAAGGCCATGGAGAAGTAAATGTAGCCCTTCGGAATGTGCTGACCGAGTCCTTCGCCAACCAGCGTGACACCGATCAAGATCAGGAAGCTCAGCGCGAGCATCTTCAGGGTCGGGTGATGGTTCACAAAATCGCTGATCGCCGCCGCGAATTTCAACATCACACCCAGCGCGATCACGACCGCCGTGACCATGACCCAGAGGTTGTTGGACATGCCCACCGCGGTGATCACGGAGTCGAGGGAGAACACGATGTCGAGGAGGAGAATCTGCATAATGACCGCGGCGAACGAAGCCCGCGGGCGTCCGGCCGTCGCATGCCCATCGGCCGCCTCCAGTTTTTCGTGCACTTCCTTCACACTCTTCCAGATCAGAAAGAGTCCACCGAGCAGCAGCACGAGATCCCGGCCGGTCACGCCCTGATTCAGCACCGGCAGCGTGAACAGTGGCTTGGTCAGGCCCATGATCCACGTCAGGCTCATCAACAGCAGCACGCGCGTGATGAGCGCGAGCGAGAGGCCGAGCTGGCGTGCCTTGGCCTGCTCCTCGACCGGCAGTTTTCCGGCGAGGATCGAGATGAAGATGATGTTGTCGATGCCGAGAACGATCTCGAGCGCCGTGAGGGTGAAGAGGGAAATCCAGATTTCCGGTTGCGTGATCCAGTCCATGATGGGCGCAGAGCTAGGGCGCGGGCCCTTGCGCGGTCAATGCAGGCCGGCTGGAAAACCGCGGGTTCGTTTCCACGCAAACAGCCCTCAAGCCATTGGAACAGGAAGCGCGGGAAGGGCGGAGAGGATTGGGCGAAAAACGTCCCGCCCTCCCCGCTGCTTCCTGTTCAAGTTCCGGGAATCGTCGCGTTCACAACCCCGCCCACGCGAGCCCGGCCCGGATCCAGAGCGGGATCGTGAAGATGCCGACCGCCGTCGTCGCAAAAATGATCTGCACCGCCGTCCGCGGGTTGCCGCCGTAGAGCCGCGCGATGATCACCGACACCATCGCCGTCGGCATCGCCCCCTGCACGATGATCACGCGCTTCAGCTCGACCGTGCACGGCAAGTAACGCGCAAGGAGGATGAATAGCACCGGCACGAACAGGAGCCGCAACGCCAGCGCGGCGAGGCTCACCTTCGGATCAAACAACTCGCGGGGCCGGTCGACGAAACTCGCCAGACTCACGCCGGTCATGATGAGGCCCAGCGGAATGCCGCACGCCCCGAGCACATGCACGACGTCGGTAAAGACCTTCGGTAGATGCGGCGTGAGCCCCGTCAGGTTGCAGGCGACGCCCAGGCCGAGCGTGACGACGATCGGGCTCACCAGCCGGCGCCACCCCACCCGCAGCGACTCTCCACTCAGGACAAGGAGACCGACGGTCCAGATCGCGATCTCCACGCCGACGTTGTGCACCATCAGCACCGCCCGGCTCTCCGGCCCCCAGATACCCTCCATGATCGGCAGCGGCAGGTAACCGTAATTCGTGACGCCCACCGCGAGCGCAAAGGTCCGCAGGCCCGAGCCCACGTGCAACCCGATACCCTTCGCCACCACCAGGCCCACGTGTATCACCAACCAGGTGACGCCAAAACCGATCAGCGGCGGCAGCAACAGATTTCCCGGCTCACGCAGGCCCGCGTTGCCCGCCACCGACTCGAAAATCAGGCACGGATAACAGACGTTGACCACCAGCCGGATGAGACTCGTCTCCGCCTCACCCTCGATCCAGTGCCACCGCCGCACAAACACCCCGACGCCGATCACCACAAAGACCGGCAGGACCAGGAGGAGGAGCTGGAGGTAGGAGGGCAACGGACGGAGGCGGTGATCGGTAAAAGTGTTAGTCTCAAACCGAGATTCTAACCGGCCAGCTCCTGGCCTCCGACCTCCGGCTTCTGACTCCTGACCTCTGCGCCCTGAGGCGCCGCCATCGCCTGGCCCGCCAGCCACCCGGTTGTCCAGGCGGCCTGGAAATTGAAGCCGCCGGTCACACCGTCGATGTCGAGCACCTCACCGGCGAAATGCAGGCCGGGGCACACGCGACTCTGCATCGTTTTGAAATCGACCTCACTCAACTTCACGCCACCACAGGTGACGAACTCGTCCTTGAAGGTGCTCTTCCCGACGACCTTGAATTCCGGCGCGGCGATCTGCTGCGCCAAATGGGTCAAGGCGGCGTTGCCGATCGTGGTCCACTGGGCGGTCGGCGCGATCCCAGCCGTCGTCACCAGCCGCTCCCACAGGCGCTGCGGCATGGCGAGCGGGCTCCAGGTGGCGATCTGCTTGCGCGGGTTTTTCTCCCGCACCCCGGCGAGCTCGCGGACGAGCGTCTCGCGCGTGTGCGGCGGGGCAAAGTTGATCACCACGGAAAACTCGTAATTCCGGTTGGCCAACTCGCGGGCGCCCCACGCGGACAACTTCAAAATCGCCGGCCCGCTCAGGCCCCAGTGGGTGATGAGCATGGGACCGCTCTGGCTGAGCTTGGTCCCGGGCAGGCCCACGACCGCGTTCTCGACCGCCACCCCGGAGAGCCCGATGAGCCGCGCGTCGTCGAGGTGAAAGGTGAACAGCGAAGGCACCAGCGGCTCGATCGTGTGCCCGAGCGACTCCGCGATCGTGAAACCGGCCGACGAACGGTTGCCGCCCGTCGCGAGCAGCACGCGCTCACAGCGGAAGCCGGTGCCGTCGGTCAGCGTCACCCAAAAATCCGCCCCCGGCGCCGCGGCCTCGACCGCCTCCGCGCCACCCGGTCGCGCCGTCCGGCCCATGGCCTCCACTTTGCGCACGCCCATACTGGTTACAATGCGCACACCGGCTTTTTCCGCCGCGCGCGTGAGGCAGTCCACGATCGTCGCCGAATCGTCCGTCACCGGAAACATCCGCCCGTCCTCTTCCGTCTTGGTCTCGACGCCGCGTTCGGCGAGCCATGCCACCATGTCGCGCGGCTGCCAGCGGTGAAAGGCGCCGAGCAATTCGCGCCCCCCGCGGGGATAACGCTTCGCCAACTCCCGCGGCTCAAAGCACGCGTGGGTCACGTTACAACGCCCGCCGCCCGAAACGCGCACCTTGGCGAGCGGGTTGGCGGTGGTCTCATAGACCGTCACTTCGCCGGCCGCGCCAAGCTGTTCCGCGCACGTGATCGCCGCGAAGTAGCCTGCGGCGCCGCCGCCTACGATGATGACTCGAGTCTTGCCGGACATGCCCGCACGGTGGGGCTCGACGCCGGCGAGTCGAAGGGAAATTCAGACCGGTATTTCCGCCCGGTTCCATCCCGACACAAAAAGGCCGCCGCGGGCTGCGATCCGCGACGGCCAACAACACTAACCCCTGACAAATTTCTGGACTCAGTTGTCCTTCTTCTTCTTGCCGCCGCCCTGACCGCGACCGGTGGGCATTTCGTCGAACTTCTTCTGCTGGTCGGCCGTCAACAGGGCGCGGACTTCCTTGCGGGAGTTCTGCATGATTTCAGCACCCTTCTCGCGGCGCTCATCCTGCGGGATCGCCTGCATCTTCTCGGCGGCCTTGGTGTAGACGTCCTTGATCTTCGCCTTCTGGTCGGCGGAGAGAGAGCCGACCGCGCCCTCGAGGCGTTCGATCTGCTGCTCGGGCGTCTGGGCGCCGCGGCCCTTCTTTTCTTGAGCTTGGACAACCGAGGCGGACAACGCGGCGACAGCCACGGCGGATACGAAGAGCTTACGAATGTTCATGGAAGAATCCTGTGTTTTGGGGAGTGATAGGGCGTGCCGGCGTAGGCCGGACTCTGGGGCAAGACGGGCCGATCGGCAAAGGGTTACGGCCTTTTTGCCGCCGGGCCGACCGCCTGAAACCCGCGGGGTGAACTTGCGGTGCCGGTTTTAGCACCGCAGCGTCACCGGCCATGATTGAGGTCCACGGTCTTACCAAACGCTACGGCGACTTTACCGCGGTGCGCGACCTGTCCCTGCGCGTCGGCTCGGGGGAAGTCCTCGGCCTCGTCGGCCCCAACGGAGCCGGCAAGACCACCACGCTCCGCTGCCTCGCCGGCATCATCCCGGCGTCGGCCGGCACGATTCATCTGGCGGGCCATGATCTCACCGCGACCCCGGTCGCCGCCAAGCGGGCGCTGGCTTTTTTCCCGGATGAGCCTCGACTCTTCGAGTACCTGACGGTGCGGCAACACCTCAACTTCGTCGCGCGCATTTACGGCGTGCGCAACCACGAGACCATCGCGCAGCCGCTGCTGGAGGAGTTCGAGATCGCCGATAAGGCCGATCAATTGCCCGGTGAGTTATCCCGCGGCATGAAACAGAAACTTGCGATCGCCTGCGGCCTCCTGCACGGCCCGCAGGTGCTGTTCTTCGATGAGCCGTTGACGGGGCTCGACCCCCTCGGCATCCGGCGGATGAAAAACTCGATCCTGCAACGCGCCCGCGCCGGGGCTACGATCGTGCTGAGTTCGCACCTGCTCCATCTGCTCGAGGAAGTCTGTACGCACGTCCTCATCCTGAAGAAGGGCGAGAAAATCGCCGACGGCACCATCCCCGAGGTCGCCGCCCGCTTCAGTCAAGGCGAGCCCACCGTGAACCTCGAGGAGGTCTTCCTCCGCGCCACCGGAGGGACGGAGGGATGAGAAGCGGAACGGACAAAAAGACCAAAGGACCAAGAGCTAAAAAGACCGCTGACCCACGACTGCCGTCCGGCAAATCAACCGGCTGCGCTTGCGCCTTGTCACTGGTGCCTTCGCCGCCTCGTCCCGTGGTCTCTTAGTCTTTTGATCTAGTGCTAAACGCGCTCCTTTACCTCCGCCTGACGTCGTTCCGGAACTGGCTGCTCAGCCGGGTCCGGCGGCTGCGTCAGCCGAAATACCTGATCGGGGCGATCGTCGGGACCGCCTACCTCTATTTCTTTTTCATCCGCGGTTTCACGCCGCATCCCCAGCAGGCCGCAACCACCCGGCCGATGGCCGAGTTGCAGGATGTTTTGCCGGCGGCGGTGCCGGCCGATTGGTTGCCGGCAGTCGCGGCATTCGGAGCCATCGCGTTACTGATCGTCGCGACGCTTATGTGGGTGGTGCCTTTTGAGCGGGCCGCGTTGGGCTTCACCGAGGCGGAGATCGCGTTCCTTTTCCCCGCGCCGGTCACGCGGCGCAGCCTCGTTCATTTCCGGCTCCTGAGCTCCCAGTTGCGCAGCCTCGCGGGCGCGGGGGTGATGGTGTTATTTTCCCAACGCTGGACGTTTCTCGGCGGCAACGCCCTCACCCATGCGGTCGGGTGGTGGTTCGTGTTCTCCACCCTCAGCCTGCACTTCACCGGCGCGAACTTCACGCTGACGCGCCTCGCCGACCTCGGCGTTGGCGGCTGGCGGCGGCGCGGCTTGGTGCTGGGAGGAGTCGCGGCCATCGTCGCCGCCACCTGGCTCCGGTTGTCGGCCGCGAGCCGCACCTTGTTGCCCGGCAACGACGCCAACTTCAGCACCCTGACCAACCCCGCCATCGACCTGACCACGACCGCACCGCTGAGCTGGCTGCTCTGGCCACTGCGGCAGGTGCTCGGACCCTTTTTCGCGATCGATGCACGCGCCTTCTGGCTTGCCCTGAGCCCGGCCCTCGCGGTCGTGACCTTGCATTACCTCTGGGTCGTGCGCTCGGCGGTTGCGTTTGAAGACAGCTCCGTGGAAGCCGCGCAGAAGCGCCGCGACCGGCTGGACGCCTGGCACGCCGGCGGTCGCCGGCGGAGTGGGCCCGCGCAGGGCCGCGCGGCGCCCTTTGCCCTCGGCGCCGGCGGTCGGCCCGAGCTCGCGTTCCTCTGGAAAAACCTCCTCTCGACCTGGCCGTACTTCACCCCCCGCGTGTGGCTCGGTTGCGCCGGGGGGATCATCCTGGGCGCCGTGTGGCTCCGCACGCAGCCCGACCTGAGGGCCCTGGCGGTCGGCGCCGGGGGAATCGCCCTGATGTTCGCCGGCTACACGGCGGTGGTCGGTCCGCAGTTCGCGCGGCAGGATATTCGCAGTGACTTGGCGAACACCGACATCCTCAAAACCTATCCCCTCGCCGGCTGGCAGATCATCCTCGGCGAACTGCTCGCGCCCGCCGCAATCCTCACCGGCGTATTGTGGCTCACCCTGCTCGCCGCCGCCGTTTTGGTTGGTTCCGACCCCGTCGGACCGGCCTGGCTCACGGCTCCGTTGCGGATCGCCGGAGCGGTCGGTCTGGCGATTCTAGCCCCGGCCCTGGCGCTGATTCAGCTCATCGTCCCCAACGCCGCGGCGCTGCTGTTCCCCAGTTGGTTTCAGGCGACGCGCACGCGCGGCGGCGGACCGGAGGTCATCGGCCAGCGGATGATCTTCTTCTTCGCTCAAATGCTCACCATGGTGCTGGCGCTGCTCCCCGCGGCCGGTCTGGCGGCCCTGCTGATCTTCATTTTGCAATGGCTCATCGGACCCGTGACCGCCGTCGCCGTCGGGACCGCGGCGGCCCTCGTGATACTCGTCGGCGAGTTCACCGTCGCGGTGTGGTGGCTCGGCGGGCGCTTCGAAAAACTCGACCTGACCGCGGAGTTGCGATCGTGATGCACCGGCCATGAAGCCCGAGGAGCTCACGCAGATTGCCGCCCACACCGTCGGCGCCGCCCAACGCCAACTCCCGCCCGACCTCCGCGCTTTGGCGCGCAACGTCGCCGTCCACTACGAGCGCACCCCGGCCGCTGAGGTCCTCGCCCAGGGCTTCGAGCCCGACATCCTCGGGCTCTTCACCGGCAGCGCCCACGGTCAGGAGCTCGCGCACGACAACCCGAGCCCGCCGCAAATTCTACTCTACCTCGACAGCCTGTGGGACTTTGCCGAGGAGAACGTCGATGGTTTCCGCGACGAAGTCCGCATCACCTACCTGCACGAACTCGGCCACTATTTCGGTTGGGGCGAGGACGAGGTGGCCGCACGCGGGTTGGAGTGAGGATCGGCCTCGGTTGAAGGCCCGGCCGGTGGCCGGACGTTGTGTACGCCCCTCCGTGCCGAAAGCCCGCTCACCGGGCGGTCCTACATGGGCCAAACCGAACCACCTGCCTAGGCCCGGGAACCTTTCCCCCACTGGTCTGTCCGCCCCGTAGGCCCGTTTCAATCCACGCTTTCCATTCGCGGCCGGGCGTGCCTACAATTCCGTCTAAGTCTTTTTTGCACCGTTATGAAGAAACTCCTGTTCCTGCTCCTGGCTGCACTTTGCACCGCCTCGTTCACCCGCGCCGAGGTAAACCGCGCCGAGCTCGTGACCTATGTCGAAACGTGCGAAGCCATTTTGCAGGAGTTCCAAGCCAAGCCCTCCCGTGAAGCCTGGCAGCGCGCCAAGGGCGTGCTGATCCTGAACCAGTTCAAGGGCGGCCTCATCCTCGGCGTCAAGGGCGGCTACGGTGTCCTCATGGTCAAGAAGCCCGACGGCCAGTGGAGCCTGCCGGTTCTCGTCAACGCCAGCGAAGCCAGCGTGGGACTCCAGTTCGGCGCCACGCGCATCGAGAGC
>CAIJFT010000356.1 GCA_903820035.1 uncultured Opitutia bacterium | reverse complement strand
CGGCCGGCGGCACGCGCGTGGCGGACGGCGAGTTGGTAGCCGTTGAAGTGGTCGTGGCCGACGCGGTTGATGGTGACGCCCTTGAGCGAGTAACCGATGCCGACGGCACCGAACTGCGTCCAGTCGAGCTCCAGTGTCTCCCGGACCGAATACAACGGGGCGATGATCAGGCCGTGGATGTTGCGACTGAGTAATATCTCGGTGAGGCGGCGGGCGGAGAGGTCGGGCGCGTGGGTGTTGAACTCTTCGACGCGATAGCCCTGGGCGAGAGCCCGGGCGCGGGCGCCGGCGAGCAGTTCGCCGTAGTCGCGGTGGAATTTCGCCGCCTGCTCCGCGGGATAGCGGGTGAGGCAGGCGAAGGTCGCCTTGTAGGCCGGCGGCAGACCGGCCCGCCGCGCGCTCATCAGGGCGGCCACAAGCGGATTCGTCCGGTAGCCGAGCTCCTCCGCCACCCGCCGGACTTTTTTCCGTTGGGCCGGCGTGATGCGCGGATCATCGCGCAGGGCGCGGGACACCGTCGCGGCGTGGACCCCGGCGCGGCGGGCGACATCGGCCATGGTGATCGGGGCGGGGGGCATGGACCCCAAAACGGTGCGGGCCGGCGGGAGTCAGGCAAACCCATTTGTGCAACGGTGTGCATGAAGCGGCGGTTGTGTTTCCGGCGGCGGGGGCGGTTTCATCACCCTCCCACACCATGAAAAACCCAAACCCCTTGTTGCGGTTCGGTGCCGGCCTCGCGGCCGTCGCCGCCGTTGTTTTGGCCCGCGCGGCGGAACCTGCCGCCAAGCCGGTTGCGAGCGGCGAGATCATCGCGCTCCCCGAGTTCAACGTCAGCGGTGCCGACGATACCGGTTGGGCCGCGACCAACGCCCTCTCCGGCACGCGCACCAACATGAGCCTGCGGGACCTGCCGCGCTCGATCCAAGTGCTCACGAGCGAGTTTCTCATCGATATCGGGGCGCTGACGCTCACCGACGCGACCGACTACATGAGCGGCATCACCAACATCGGTGGTCAGGACCAGACCAACGACAACAACACCTATCAGGTGCGCGGCTTCCGCCAAAATAAACTCTACCGTAACGGCTACCGTGAGCCGTTCGCCGGCATGCTGTACGATGCCGCCACGGTCGACCGCGTCGAAGTCCTGAAGGGCCCGAGCTCCCTCCTCGCCGGCGTCGCCGAGCCGGGCGGCATGGTCAACTCCATCTCCAAGACCCCGCGGCCCCGCCGTGAGACGACCGTCTCCGTGCGCGGTGATTCCTGGGGTATGCGCCGCGGTGAGATCGACGCCTCAATCCCCGTGAACTCCCGCCTTGCCACGCGCTTTGTTTGGGTGCGGCAGGCCGGCGATGGCTGGCAGGACTTCGCGTTCTCCAACCGCTCCGTTTATTACGGCGCCCTTTCTTACAAGTTGACGGAACGCACGCGCTACAACGCGAACGTCGAGTACTTCGACTACATCGCCAACCCGCCGTCGCCGCGCAGCACCGTGGCGTCGTCCTCGCCGCTCAATGCCCTCACCTGGCACGGCAACGGCGACATCAACGGCCTCACGCTCAATGGCGTGTACATTCCCTGGGGCTTCAATCCGCTCGGGCCCAACAACCGCCGCATCGAGCACATCTTCCGCGTCGGCAACCAAGTCGAGCACCGCTTCAACCAGACGCTCTCCCTGCGGCTCAGCGGAAACTACGGCCGCATGCACCGCCTCGACCGCCGCCTCAGCGGCACGCAGATCAGCACGCGGGTGGTCAACGGCCTGACCGTCCCGAGCACCGACGCCCTTTCCTCGACGAATGACGACGAGACGGTCGACACCTACACCGCCCAGGGCGACCTCGTCGGCAAGTTCAAGTACTTCGGCATCTCGCACCAGGCGATCCTCGGGGCCGAGTATATCGATACGAACGACATTCGCATCCGCGACAACACGCCCGCCCTCACCGCCTACGTCTTCGGCGCCGCCGTGCAACCGGCCTGGGATGAGATGCTCGACCCGCGCCGTTACACCCAGCCGAACAGCCGCCTCCACGCCCACGCCCGCCGGCGCGCCGCGTCGTTCACGAATGTCTTCGGCTTCTTTGAAAATCGCGCCCACCTCATGGCCGGCGTGCGGCACGACGAGGGTTCGATCATCAACGCCAACCCGATCGCCACCGACGCGCTCGGCCGCTTCCAGAAGGTGACCGAAGATGCCAACTCGCCGACCGTCGGCGGGGTGGTGCGGGTGCACGACCAGCTGTCGGTGTACTCTTCCTGGAGCCGTTCGTTCGCCGGCGTGCCGGTGAGCGCGATCGACATGTTCGGCAAGCCCCTCGACAAGCAGGTCGAGGGCAAGGGTTACGACCTCGGCATCAAGACCTCCCTCTGGCGGAACCGGATCAGCCTCAACGCCGCCGCGTTTCAGGTCGATCAGATCAACGGCACCCGCCAAGTCTCGACCTCGGAAATCACCGCGGCCGGGCTGGATCCGCTGGTGGTCACCGGTGCGCGCAGCACGCAGGACGTCTCGGCCCGCTCGCGCGGTTGGGAAACCGACGCCGTCATCAAAGTCGCCCCGGGTTACCAAGTGTCATTCACGTACACGAACCTTCACGCGTTCGTGACGGCGAACAAGGCCAACCCCGCCTCGGTGGGCGGCCCCGTATCCCAAGGCCCGGGACGCGAGTCGTGGAGTTTCTTCCACAAGTACGAGTTTCCGAAATCGTTTCTCGGCGGCCTGTCGCTGAACCACGGTGTCGTCTTCCGCGACAGCCGTCGCCCGACGGTGCCCGGTTTTACGCGGCATGATGTCAGCGCAAGCTACCGGGTCTCATTCCTCGGGCAAAAGCTGACCCTCGGCCTGCGCGTGCAGAATCTGCGCGACATCCAGTATTGGGAAGGCTTCCAGGCCCGCGGCGCCCCGCGCACGACGTCGGTTACGGTCACGAGCCGGTTTTGATCGGCTGCGGCACGGTGTCAGGTCGGCAACGGCCCGATGGCGACATCGGGCCCCACCGCGCAGCGGTCCCTTCGGAGGGGCGCTTTTCCCAGCCGATCGGTCGGTGTTTGGCAGCCGCTGCTGCCGCCGCACCGCGCGTCCCGAGCGGTCGTTTCAGGTCCAGGTGAAACGGCCGTCGGGTGGTCCCGGCGGTTGGGTGGCCAACGTAGGGCTCGACAACGCTCCGGTCCTTCGGCCCAAACAAGGTTTCCCACGGTTCGTCACGCCGGCCCTTGAAACGCATTTTGCCCACCTTTGTTGTGTTCGCGCTCGCGTCGTCGTGTGACGCGGCGCCGCCGGCGTTTGCGACCGACATCCGGCCGATCCTCGCCGAGCACTGCTTCAAGTGCCACGGGCCCGAAAAACAGAAGAGCGGCTACCGGCTCGACGTGAAATCCATCGCCCTGACCGGTGGTGAAAGCGGCGAACCCAATATCGTCCCCGGCAAGGGCGCCGCCAGTCCGCTGGTGAAATTCATCGCGGGCGAGGTCGACGACATGAAGATGCCGCCCGAGGGCGACCCGCTCCCGCCGGAGCAGATTGCGCTCATCAAGGCGTGGATCGACGCGGGGGCCGACTGGCCCGCCGCCGCGAGCGCCGCCGTGCGTGATCCCCTCGACTGGTGGTCGCTGAAACCGATTGCGAAACCGCCGCCGCCCGCCGGCGCCGCGCACCCGATCGACGCCTTTATCCGCGCCAAACTCAGCTCCGTCGGCCTCCGGCCCACTCCCCGGGCCGACGCCCGCACGCTGGGCCGGCGGTTGTATTTCGACCTCACCGGTCTGCCGCCGACGCCGGAGGAGCTGGACGCCTTCGCCAGCGACCGCGCGCCCGACGCCTACGCGCGGCTCGTGGACCGGTTGCTCGCCTCGCCCCGCTACGGTGAACGTTGGGCGCGGCACTGGCTCGACGTCGTGCACTACGGCGACACGCACGGTTACGATAAGGACAAGCTCCGGCCCAACGCCTGGCCCTACCGCGACTACGTGATCCGGGCGCTGAACACGGACAAGCCGTTCGCGCGTTTCGTCCAGGAACAGGTCGCGGGCGACGGGTTGTTCCCGGGCACGGCCGACGGGATCGAGGCGCTCGGCTTCATCGCCGCGGGGCCGTGGGATTTCATCGGGCACGCCGAGGTGCCGGAGTCGAAGGCCGACGGCAAACTCGCGCGGCACCTCGACCGCGACGACATGGTGGCGAACACGATCGGCACGTTCTCCAGCCTCACCGTGCACTGCGCGCAGTGCCATCAACACAAGTTCGACCCGATCTCGCAGGAGGACTATTACAGCCTGCAGGCGGTCTTCTCCGCCCTCGACCGTACCGACCGTGAATACTACCGCGACGACACGCTGAACGCGCGGTTCCAGCGGCTGCGGCGCGAGCAGGCGGATGCGACCGCCGCGCTCGCCGCCATCGACGCGCCGCTCCGGGCCCGCGCCGGCGAGGCCTACGCGGAACTCACCCGCCGGCTCGACGCCCCGTTGACCAGCGATCCGGCGCAGCCGGGCCGGCCGAGCCCGAGTTTCGGCTACCACAGCGCGTTGTCCCCGACGCCCGACGTCACCAAGTGGGTGCAGGTCGATCTCGGCGAAACGGTGGACATCGACCGCGTCTGGCTCCTGCCCGCACACGACACCTACAACGGCATCGGCGCCGGCTTCGGTTTCCCCGTGCGTTTCAAGGTCGAGGTGAGCGACGACCCCGAGTTTCGCCGCGGCGTGAAACTCGCATGGATCCGCTACGACGTGACGTTCATGGCGGATTATCCGAACCCGGGCCTCACGCCGTTCTCCACCGGTGGCAGCAAAGACGACGGTATCGTCGGCCGCTATGTGCGCGTGACCGTGGCGAAACTCGCGCCGCGCAAGGACGACTATATGTTCGCCCTCGCCGAGCTGCGCGTCACGGACCGCGCCGGCCAGAACGTCGCGCTCGGCCGCCCCGTGACCGCGCTCGACTCCATCGAGTCAGGCGTGCGCTGGCGGAAGTCCAATCTCACCGACGGCCTCGCCCCCGCCGCGATGTCCACCGAGGAACGCATCGCGCTGCAACGCGAACGGGGCGCGCTCTTGCTCGCGTCTGCCGACGAGGCGACCCGGGTCCGCCGCGCCGCGCTCTTGAAAAAGTCCACGGCGGTCGCCGCCGAGCTGAGGACGTTACCCAAGCCCGACCTCGTGTACGCGGGCGGCATCCACACCGGCACGGGGACATTTCGCGGCACCGGACCGGACGGCGGACGGCCGCGCCCGATCACGGTGCTGGCGCGCGGGCAGGTCACGCAGCCCGGCCGGCCGGTCGGGCCGGGAGCCTTGGCGGCACTGACGTTTGCCTCCCCCCGGTTCGCGTTGCCCGCCGCCGCCCCCGAGAGCGAGCGCCGTGCCGCGCTGGCCCGCTGGCTCACCGACGAGCGCAATCCGCTCACGTGGCGCAGTGTGGTAAACCGCGTGTGGCAGTATCATTTCGGGCGCGGCCTCGTCGATACGCCGAACGACTTCGGCCACAACGGCAGTCTCCCCACGCACCCCGAATTGCTCGACTGGCTCGCCGCGGAATTCCGCGATGGCGGCGGTTCGCTGAAGGCATTGCACCGGTTGATCGTGACGAGCGAGACCTACCGGCAGGCGACGACGGGCCAACCGGCGGCGGAGAAAGTCGACGCCGGCAACACGCTCCTCTGGCGCCAGAATCGCCGTAAACTCGAGGCCGAGGCGCTGCGTGACGCCGTGCTGGCGGCGAGCGGCACACTCGATCTGGCGACCGGCGGTCCCGGCTGGCAGGACTTTGTGATCGAGCGTCCGGAGCACTCGCCGCACTTCCGTTACGAGCTGTCTGATCCCGAGGACGCGAAAACGTGGCGGCGCTCGATCTACCGCTTCATTGTCCGCTCGCAGACGCAGCCGTGGATGACGTCGCTCGACTGCGCGGATCCGTCCATGCGCGTGGACAAGCGCAACGAAAGTCTTTCGCCGCTCCAGGCGCTGGCGCTGTTGAACAACGGTTTCATTGTCGCCCAGGCGCGGCACCTCGCGGCCCGCGTGCAGGCTGAACGGGCGGATCCGTCCGCGCAGGTCGAGCGGGCGCACGCGCTCACCCTCGGCCGGATGCCCGACGCGGCGACGCGGGAGAAGCTGCTCGCTTTTGCGCAGGCCGAGGGCTTGCCGGCGCTCTGCCGGCTGCTGTTCAACCTAAACGAGTTTGCTTTTGTCGATTGAACCGGAAGCAGCAGTTCAAAGGACCACGGTGAACGGTGAAGCAATAGTTGCCGAAGGTAGCCCTGCGCGTGAGCGCAGGGACATCGTGATATCTCAGTTTCAGCCGATCTCCCTGCGCTCACGCGCAGGGCTACGTCTCGTCTTTCCACTTTCAACCTTCACTTCCATCCCGTGAGCTCGCCTCTGCGATGACGAACGACTCCCCCTTCCACCGTCCGTCAGCCGCGGCGCCGCTCTCGCGCCGGGAGTTTCTCTGGCATTCCGGCGGCGGCCTGGGCGGGCTCGCGCTGGCCGCGATGCTCGGGCAGGACCGTGCGTTGGCGCTGGATGCGCCGGGGGCGGGCACGCGGTCGCTGCACCATCCGGCGAAGGCGAAGCGCGTCGTGCAGTTTTTCATGGCGGGGGCGGCGAGTCACATCGACCTCTTCGATTTCAAGCCCGAGTTGATCAAGCGCGACGGCCAGCCGAGCGATTTCGGCGAGCCGGTGGAGGTGTTTCAGAACGGGCTCGGCCCGTGGCTGCGGCCGCTGTGGGATTTCCGGCCGTATGGTCAAAGCGGGAAGATGCTCAGCGATGCGGTGGCGCCGCTCGGCGCGGTCGTCGACGATCTGGCCTTCATTCACAATATGGTCGGCAAGTCCGGGGTGCACAGCGCGGCCACGCTGCTGCAGACCACCGGTTTTCAACTGCCCGGATTTCCCGGCGCGGGCTGTTGGGTCAGCTATGGCCTCGGCTCGCTGAACGACAACCTGCCGACCTTTGTCGTGCTCCCCGACCACCGCGGCTTCGCGTCGAACGGCGTGAAGAACTGGGACTCGGCGTTTCTGCCCTCGCAGCACAGCGGGACCATGATCTTCCCCGGCACCGCCGCCCCGATCGCGGACCTGTATCCACACCAGACGGGCAAGTACATCACGCCCCGGGGCGAGGCGGCGGCGCACCGGCTCATGGCCGAGCTCAACCGCGAGCACGCCGGCGGTCGCGAGGGCGACCAGCGGCTCGATGCGCGCATCCGCAGTTATGAACTCGCGGCGAAGATGCAGCTCGCGGCGCCCGAGGCGCTCGACTTCAAGACGGAGCCGGCGCACGTCCTCAAGCTCTACGGCCTCGACGGGGGCCCGCAGACTTGGCCGAAGGAGATCAATGCGGCGGAGGAGGCATTCTATTTTTCGCAGAAGTGTCTCGCGGCCCGCCGGCTCCTCGAGCGCGGGGTGCGTTTCGTGCAGGTGTGGAGCGGCAACGACAATAGCTTCCCGCGCCGCAACTGGGATTCGCATGAAGACGTGAAACGCGACCACGGTCCGCTCGCGCTCGGCATGGCGCGCGGTGCGGCGGCGTTCATCCAGGATATGAAGCAGCGCGGGCTGCTTGAGGACACCCTCATTCTTTGGACGACCGAATTCGGCCGCATGCCCTCGACGCAGGGCGGCAAGGGGCGCGACCACAATCCGTATGTGTTCACCAACTGGATGTGCGGCGGCGGGATCAAGGGCGGCGTCACCCACGGCGAGAGCGACGTCTGGGGCTACAAGCCGCTCGACCGCTTGAATCCGACGTACGTGTACGACGTCCACGCGACGATTTTGCACCAACTCGGCCTCGACCACACGCGGCTCACCTACCGGCACAACGGCATCGACCGCCGCCTGACCGACGTGCACGGGCACGTGATCAAGCCGCTGATCGGGTAGGGGCGGCGATGTAGGCCCGGCCGGTGGCCGGGTGTTCGATTCGGGCCGCGGGACGTTTTGCGCCCGCCCGCCGGCAAGGCCGACAACGCCCTGCCTCGATGCGCACCACATGAGGTTTGCCTTGGGGCGGGCGGGCCCTGCACGCTGCGATCCGCTTTTGCCACGTCATGCCCCTCCTTTCCCGTTTCGATCGCTCACTGCTCGGTCGCGCCGATAAGCCCGCGTTGGAATTCGCCGGTCGCGCCTTCACCTTCGGTGACTTCGAGGTGCGCAGCAACCGGCTCGTCCACGCCTTGCGCGCACGCGGACTGCAACGCGGCGACCGGCTCGCGTTCTTCCTGCAGAATCGCCTCGAGGTGATCGATCTCTGGCTCGCCGGCGTAAAGCTCGGGCTCGTGATTGTGCCGGTGAACGTGCTCTACCGTGAGCGCGAGCTGAAGCACATCCTCGCCGACGCGGCGCCGAAGGCGGTCGTCACGTCGGCCGACATGGCCGGCTTCATTCCCGCGGGCACCGCAATTTGGGACGTCGACGCGCTGACCGCCGAGGCCGCGCCACTGTCCGTGTCGCGGCTCGTCGTCGCCTGCACGCCGGACACGCCTCTCTCCTTGATTTACACGTCGGGCACGACCGGGGCGTCCAAGGGGGCGGTCCTCACCCAGCAGAACTTCGCCGCCAACGGGGCCGCCCTGGTAAGCGAGTGGCGCTTCACGGAAAACGACCGCTACCTCGCCACGCTGCCGCTCTTTCACGTGCACGGGCTGGCGAACGGCATCCACTGCTGGCTCCTGAGTGGTTGCCATCTCCGGCTGACGGAGCGCTTCGAGCATGCGAAGGCGGCCGAGTGGTTCGATGACTACCAGCCGACGGTGTTCTTCGGGGTGCCGGCGATGTTTGTGCGTTTGCTCGAGTTGCCGGCGGAGCGGGCGCGCGCGATCGGAGCGCGGCTGCGGCTCGCGGTGTCGGGCTCGGCGCCCCTGCCCGCCGAGGTCCACGAGAAGTTCCGCCAGCTCTACGGCTCGGTGATCCTCGAGCGTTACGGCATGACCGAGACGCTGATGAACATCAGCAACCCCTACGACGGGGAGCGCCGGCCGGGTACGGTCGGGCTGCCGCTGCCGCATGTCGCCGTGCGCATCTGCGACGAGGCCGGGGCGGTGGTGCCGGACGGCACGAGCGGCGAGGTGTGGGTGAAGGGCGCGAATGTCTGCGCCGGCTACTGGCAGCGGCCCGATGCGACGGCCGCGGCGTGGCAGGACGGCTGGTTCCGCACCGGCGACATCGGCGTGCGCGCGCCCGACGGCTACATCACGTTGCAGGGCCGGCGCAGCGACCTGATCATTTCCGGCGGCTTCAACATCTACCCGCGCGAGATCGAGGAACTCATCCTCGAGCAACCCGGGGTGCTCGAGGCGACGGTCGTGGGTGCGCCGGACGCGGTGCGCGGCGAGGTGCCGGTGGCGTACGTCGTCGTCGACGCGGCGAAATTTGACGAGACGGCGGCGATGGCATACCTGCGCACGCAGCTCGCGTCGTTCAAGCACCCGCGGGCATTCGTGCGCGTCGATGCATTGCCGCGGACCGCTTTAGGCAAAGTTCAGAAACGTCTCCTGCCGGTCTGGCAGCCCTGACCATGATCATCTACGGCGTCGCTCTACTCGCGGTCTCCTATCTGCTCGGGCTCGTACTCGGGGACGGGCTCGGTGTCTTGCTCGGCGTGAAGGCCAACGTGGGTGGCGTGGGCTTCTCGATGTTGTTTCTGATCTACTTCACCGACCGCCTGGCGCGGGAAGGAAAGTTCAAGCCGCCGTCCGCGGCCGGCGTGGCCTTTTGGAGCGGGATGTACCTGCCCGTTGTCGTGGCGATGGCGGCGCAGCAAAACGTCCTCGGTGCCATCAAGGGCGGTCCGTTGGCGCTCCTCGCCGGCACCAGCGGCGTGGCGCTGAGCTTCGCGTTGATTCCGTTGATTTCGCGGCTCGGTCGTCCGCCGCCGCGGGCCGGTGAGGCAGCGACCGCGAAAACTCAGGAGGCCGTATGATCGACCTACTGCGCGACGCCCTGGTTAAGAACGCGCTCGTCACGAGTTTCGCCGTGGTCGGCGCCGTGATGGGGTTGTCGTATCTGATTTCCGACCGTGTGACGCGCGGCCGGCTGCACGGCTCGGCAATCGCGGTCTTCGCCGGCCTGGTCCTGGCCTATGTCGGCGGCCGGATGACGGGCGGAAAAAACGGGATCGCAGATGTCACCGTGTTTGCCGGCATGGGTCTGCTCGGTGGGAACATGCTCCGCGACTTCTGCATCGTGGCGACAGCGTACGGCGCAAGTTTCGCCGACCTGCGTCGTTCCGGCCTGCCGGTCGTCGTCGCGTTGTTTTCCGGCGTAACGGTTTCATTCATCTGCGGCGTGGCGGTGGCGGCGGCGTTCGGCTACCGCGATGCCGTGAGCCTTACGACCATCGGTGCGGGTGCCGTGACGTACATCGTTGGTCCCGTCACCGGCGCGGCGCTCGGGGCCACGTCCGAGGTGATGGCGCTGAGCATTGCGGCGGGACTGGTTAAGGCGATTCTCGTGATGATCGCGACCCCCGTGCTCGCAAAATCGCTCGGTCTCGACAACCCGCACACCGCGATGATCTACGGCGGCACGATGGGCACCAATAGCGGCGTCTCGGCCGGGCTGGCGGCGACCGATCCCAAACTCGTGCCGTACGGGGTGATGGCCGCAACGTTCTACACCGGGCTTGGCTGCCTGCTCGGGCCGTCGGTGCTTTATCTCGCCACGCGTTGGATCTTTCCGGCCTGAGTCACCGACCGACCTGGCCTCCCTGCTTTCCCATGAAAACATCCCTCCTTCGCCTTTTCACCGCCGTTGCGCTGTTGGCCGTCGCCGGCCGGCTCTTCGCTGCCGACGAGGCGGCCAAGCGCTGGGCGCAGTACGATTCGTCGTTCAAGGAGTTCGCCGACCAGGACCGCGCGAAGCCGCCGGTGAAGGGTGGAATCCTGTTTGTCGGCAGCAGCATCTTCCGGAAGTGGACCAACGTCGCCGAGATGATGGCGCCGCTGCCCGTGTTGAACCGTGCTTTCGGCGGCTCGCGCACCGGCGACCAACTCGCGCGTTTCGAGCAGGTCATTACGCCCTACGCGCCGAAGGTGATCGTCTACTACTGCGGCAGCAACGACCTCAAGGCCGGCCCGACGCCCGAGGATCCGGCGGCGATCTTCGGCCGGTTTCGGGAGTTCTCGCAACGGGTGCGCACGCAGCTGCCCGCGACGCGGATCATCTTTGTGTCGTCGACCCGTTCACCCGACCGCGTGCCGCGCTGGGAGCAGGTCGACCATTACAACGCCCTGGTGCGCGCCTACTGCGCGGCGACGCCCGGTCACAGCTTCGTGGACGTCAATCCGCAGCTCGTCGATGCGAGCGGCCATCCGCGCCTCGAGCTGTACGTCGCCGACAAACTGCATTTCCAGCCCCACGCCTACGAAGGCTTCAAGACCGTGGTCCGGCCCGTGCTCGAGCGCGAGTGGCAGGCCGTGGGCGGGAAGTAAGTGAGTCTGCAGGCCCGGGCGTAGCCCTGTGCGTGGGCGCAGGGCTGTCGGGGGAGAATGAAAAACGCCGGAGTTGCGACGCCCCTTGGCCAAAAAGTGCGCGGCTTTTCCCGTCGTGGCGCGGGCGCGAATCGGTATTTCTCCGGCGATGAAATCGCCGCTGCTCTCCGCGTTGCTGCTTTCCGCGGCGTGGCTGCCCGCGTTGTCCGCCGTCGAGAACGTCGCGGTCGCCACCAAGCCGGCCGGACCGTGGAAAACCTATCCCACGCGCACCCTGGCGGCGGATTTTCCCGCAGTGGCGGCCGCGCCGGTCGACGCCGGGCTCGACCGTTTCGGCGGCCGCACCGACCGCCGCGCGCGGGCCACGGGCTTCTTCCGTGCCGAACGCATTGACGGCCGCTGGTGGCTGGTCGACCCCGAAGGCGGACTGTTCATTCATCGGGCGGTGGTGTCGGTGAGCCAACTGCGCACGCCCGGCGCGGCGGCCGCGTTGCGCCAGAAGTGGGGCGACGAGGCGGGCTGGGCGCCGCAGACCGCGGCGTGGCTGCACGAACTCGGCTTCAACGGCCTCGGGGCCTGGACCGACACCGAACGGTTGCGCGCCGCCCCGCAGAAGCTCGCGTACACCCTCATCTGGAATTTCATGAGCGGTTACGGGAAGAAGCGCGGCGGCACGTATCAGCTGCCCGGGCACACCGGTTACCCGAAGGACACGATCTTCGTCTTTGACCCGGAGTTTGAGACCTTCTGCGAGGGCCATGCGCAGCAGCTGGCGGCGACGAAGGACGATCCCTGGCTGCTCGGCCACTTCACGGACAACGAACTCCCGCTCAAACGCGAGGTGCTGGGCAACTATCTCGCGCTCCCGGCAACGGATCCGGGCCACCAGGCGGCGTTGAAATTCCTGCGCGAACGCCACGGGGCGAAGGCGTCCGTCAAGGACCTCTCCGACGCCGACAAGGTGGCCTTCCTGGAGTTGGTGGTGGACCGCTACCTCGGCATGGTGACCCGGGCCATCCGCAAGGTGGATCCGAACCACCTCATCCTCGGCTCGCGTTTCCACGGGATGCAGACGCGCTATCCGGAAACGTTCCGCGCGGCGGGCCGGCATCTCGATGTGGTCGCGGTCAATTACTATCACGCGTGGTCCGCCGATCCCGAGCTCGTCGGCATGTGGGAGCGCGAGTCGGGCAAGCCGTACCTGGTCACCGAGTGGTATGCGAAGGGCCTGGACGCCCCCGGCCTCGCCAACGTGACCGGCGCCGGTTGGGTTGTGAAAACGCAGCGGGACCGCGGCCGTTTCTACGAGAACTTCACGCTCAGCCTGCTTGAGGCGAAAAATTGCGTCGGCTGGCACTGGTTCAAGTACATCGACAACGACCCCGATGACACGAAGTCCGACCCGTCGAATCGCGACTCCAACAAAGGCGTCATGAGCAACCGCTACGTGCCTTACGCGGAGCTAGTGAACGCGATGCAGCGGGTGAACACGCACACGTACCGCTTCATCGATTTCGTCGACGGCCGGAAGTGAACTTAGCCCGCGGCGGGAGCTGCGGGACCGCGCGCGCGTCCGGGGCAAAATGTGCGCAGCTTTTTTCGGCGCCTCGGCCCCCTCGCACTGCTACAAAACGCCGATGAAATTGTTCGTCCGCCTCCTCTTGATGGCGTTGTGGCTGGCCGGGCGAATCGTCGCCGCACCCGCGCCCGCTCCGGCCGGTGAAACGATCGACCGCGTCTGGAGCGGGCATCCGGTCGGCTTCGCCTTCCTGACCGAGCGCGGCCACCAATTCATTGCGTACTACGACGCGGAGCGGCGCCTGACGCTTGCGGGGCGCAAGCTCGGCACGCCGACATGGACGCGCGTGCAGCCTGCCGGGGTGCCGGTGCCGCGGCAGACGCGCCTGACGAACGTCACCAACTGGGACAGCCATAATTACCTCCGCCTGGCGCTCGATCGCGACGGTTGCCTGCACCTTTCGGGCAACATGCACGTGAACCCGCTCGTCTATTATCGCACCCGCGCGCCCTTCGACCTGAACACGCTCGAACGCCTCGATCGCATGACGGGGGAGCGCGAGACGCGTTGTACCTACCCGGTTTTTTTCAAGAACGCCGCGGGCGAGTTGCTCTTCCGTTACCGCGACGGCGCCAGCGGCAATGGCAGCGATTTGTACAATCGTTATGATCCGGATACGCGCTCCTGGCGGCGGATGATCGAGACGCCGCTGCTCGAAGGCGAGGGGCGGCGCAACGGTTACGCGCTCGAGCCCACGCTCGGTCCCGACGGGCGGTTTCACCTCGTCTGGATGTGGCGCGAGTCGCCGGACTGCGCGACCAACCACACGCTTTCGTACGCGCGCAGCCGGGACTTCGTGCACTGGGAAAACAGCCGCGGCGAACCGGTGCAGCTGCCGATCACGCGCGCGACCGGCGAGGTGATCGACGCGGCGCAGCCCGGCGAGGGTCTGATCAACATGACCTTCAACCTCGGCTTTGACGCGGCGCAGCGGCCCGTGGTCGTGTACCACCGCTACGACGCGAAGCATCGTTCGCAGGCCTACGTGGCGCGGCCGCGGGCCGGCGCCGCGGGCTGGGACGTGAAGCAGATGAGTACGTGGGACTTTTGCTGGGCGTTTTCCGGCGGCGGCTCGATCAACGGCGAGGTGAAGCTCGGGGCGCCGCGCCGCGAGCGCGACGGCACGCTGCTGGTCGACTACTGGACGCAGGAGTCGGGATCCGGCCGCTGGCGTTTGCACGCCGACACCTTGGAGCGGATCGCCGAGTTGCCGGCCGCGGCGGCGCCGGCGGCCACCGCGCCGCGCTCGGCCCCGTCGGCTCCGGGCACGGAAGTGCAGTCCATCACCACGCGAGCCGACGGCCGGCGCTGGGTGCTGCGTTGGGAGACGCTCGGTCGCAACCGCGACAAGCCGCGGGCGTCCGCGCCGGCGCCGACGGAGCTGACCCTCTACGCATTGCCCGACGTCGAGACGTCGAACGCGACGCACGTCGGTTCGTGAGCGGAGTGGGCGTAGGCCAGCGCGCTGGGAGCGGCGCTTTCCCAAGCGCCGTCCGACTGAGTGCGGCGGTTGGAAACCGCCGCTCCCGCGGCAATCCGCGCTCGCGAGCGAGCTGACCTACGCTTGAGGGCGGAGGTCCGTTCCGACTTCCCTACCATGCAGGCGGGGTGAGGTCACCCCGCCTCCACGGTTACGGTTTTGTTTCGGATTTCCGAACAGGTCCCGGCGCTCACGCGCAGGGCTACGTCAGACGGTCCGTCTCTCAACCCTCAACTCGGCCCGCGCCCGGCTCAGGCCGCCCGTCGGAGGATTTCCTCCACCTTCGCGGGGGTGATCTCACCGCGCTCACCGAGGCCGGTGGCGCCGCGGGCTTGCAGGCGGCGGGCGACCTCGGCGGCGGTGTCGATCTTCACGCCGTAGTCGGAAAGGCGCGTCTTAATGCCGAGCGACTCGTAGAACGCGCGGGTCTTGGCGATTGCGGCGTCGATGCGCGCGTCTTCGCTGCCCTCCGTGAGGCCCCACACGCGTTCGGCGTACTGCAGCAATTTACCGCGTTTGGCGGCGCGCTGCACGTGGAGGAGGCTGGGCAAGACGACGGCGAGCGTGCGGGCGTGGTCGATGTCGTGCAGGGCCGTGAGCTCGTGGCCGATCATGTGCGTGGCCCAATCCTGCGGCACGCCGGCACCGATGGCACCGTTGAGGGCCCAGGTCGCGGCCCAGACGAGGTTGGCACGCGCGGCGTAGTTTTTCGGTTGGGCGAGGGTCACCGGTCCGACCTCGACGAGGATTTTCAAAATCGATTCGGCGAAACGGTCCTGCACCGCGGCTTCGGCCGGGTAGGTCAGATACTGCTCCATCACGTGGCAGAACGCGTCGCCGATGCCGTTGGCGACTTGCCGCTCGGGCAGCGAGAACGTCGTCTCCGGATCGAGCACCGAGAAGCGCGGAAACACGAGCGGGTGGATGAATGCGAGTTTCTCCTTCAAGGCGCGGCGGCTGATGACCGATGCGGCGTTGGCCTCCGAACCCGTGGCGGGCAGCGTGAGGATGGCGCCGATGGGCAGGGCGCTGCGGACGTTTTTGCCGAAGGTGGTGAGAATCTCCCACGGGTCGCCCGAATAGGGCGCGGCGGCGGCGACAAACTTCGCGCCGTCGAGGACCGAGCCGCCGCCGACGGCGAGGATCCAGTCGATTTTTTCGCGGCGGACGATTTCCACCGCGCGCATCAGCGTATCGAAATCGGGATTGGCCTCGACGCCCCAAAATTCAAAGACGACACGGGCGCCCAGGGCCTTTTGCGCCTGGGTGTAGACGCCGTTGGTCTTGATGCTGCCGCCGCCGGCGAGCAGGAGCACGCGCGCGTCGGCGGGCAGTTCTTGGTCGAGCGCGGCGATCTGGCCGCGGCCGAAGAGGAGGCGGGTTGGATTGTGGAAAGTGAAATTATCCATAGCGGCTCACTCTCCACGAAAAAGCCGCCCGCGCAAGCGGGCGGCTGGTTTGACCGCGTCGGACGTCCGATCGGGTCGAAGGCATAACGAGTATCCGACGGAAAAAGGCCCGAGTAAGACATCGGGCCCGCCGGGGCAGGTTAGAACGCGCGGCCGTCGGCCTTCGTGCCGCACACGCTGACCTCGAGGCCGAGTTCCGCGGCGAGCGCGGCCTTGGTGTAGAGGGCGAGATCGGCGTCTTGGGCGGAATTCGCGTACGCGACCTGAATGTGGTTGGCCTTGTGCCGCGCCATCATCTGGTCGCGCGTCACACCGTAGGTCACGGCGTGCATGATCGGCCATTGCACGGTCGTCTCCTTCCAGCGGCGCTCGGTCTCCTCGCGGGGCAGGGTGATGACCTTGGCGCGGCCGAGGTCCATCTTGAGTTTGCCGTCGGCCACAAAGATACGGCTCCACACGATTTCGCCGGGCTTGGCGATGCCGCGGACGGTGCCGCCGCCGAGGCGGAAGTACATCGGGGGCTGGCGCAGCGAGTCGGTGCCCTTGTACCCGCCGATGTGATGCGCGGGCGGCGCGCTACCGGAGATGAGGAACACCCAGACGTAAGCGTCGGTCGTGCCGCTTTGGTCATAAGCGCCCCAACGCAGGTCGTGCAGGGTGTTCTCGACCGGCTGGCCGAGTGCCGTGTGCACCCGGTTGGTGAACAGGCCGTCGAGGCCGGCGCATTCGTCGACTTCGTTGAAGTGCGTCATCGGCTGGCCGGCGCGGATGACCTTGCCGGCGGCGTTCTTCACCGGCGGGCGGTCGCGGTTGTTCAGGATGCCTTCGACGAGATCGGAGGCGGGCAACAGGTCCTTGAGGCCCTGCTGGTATTGGATGCCGATCGTCTCGCAGCCGAATTCGTCGGCGATGCGCAGCGCGGCCACGTAGGTTTTGCACTGCCACAGCACCTGCGCCTCGGTGAGTTCGGTGGCCTCGTCGGTGCCGAGATGGAACGTCATGCCCTTCTTCCGCAGCCACTGGTAAACGGCCTGCGCGTCGGCGTCGCTCACGTCGCGGGCGCCGGCGTAGAGCGCGGACTGGGAGAGCCGTTCCTTGTAAACGCCGGTCTGGAACAGGAGTTCGTCGGGGATGATCGCGTTGTACATGCCCATGCAGCCCTCGTCGAACACGCCCATGATCGACTTGCGGCGAAGCAGGTCGGCGGCGATCGCCTTTGCCAGCGTGCGGGCCTTCGGCGGCAGCTTGGCCGTGGCGAGCGGCTTGACGTGCTTGGTCTGGTGCGTGGCCACGCCCTTGGTCAGCCAGGACTGCAGGCCGGCGATGAAATAGTCGTCGGTGAAATCCTCGCTCCAGAGCGTCGAGTACTTCACGCCCGCCTTGGTGAGCGAGCCGTTGAGGTTGAGCATGCCGACGAGGCCCGGCCAGGTGCCGCTCCAGTTGGCGACGGTCAGGATCGGGGCGCGGTGCGAGATAAGCCCGTGCAGCAGGTGGTGGGAATATTGCCAGACCGCTTCGGCAACGATGAGCGGCGTCGCGGGATCGAGGTTGGCGAAGACCGCCATGCCTTCCTTCTGCGAGCTGATGAAGCCGTGCTTCAGCGCGGGCTTGTAGGGGTGGGCGCGGACGAGTGTGTAGCCGAGCTTGGCGACGGCGGCGGCGAGGGTTTTTTCCATCGCCAACTGGGCGGGCCAGCAGACGGCGTTGGCGGATTGGCGGAGGTCGCCGTTGGCGACGAGGAGGATGGTTTTGGACTTGGCCATGGGAGTTGGGTGGAAAGCGTGGGCGAGAGAAAATCGCCCGGCAAGGGCGCAGCAGAATGCGCTCGAAAAGCCGGCGCCGGAATGGATAGATGCGGCATTCGCATGGAGAAAATCGACCGCCCCGATGCCGCCCGCCTGCTTTCCCAGCAGGTCAGCGGGGCGCGTTATTTCTTCCTCAACCTCGCCGCGACGGGGCGCGAGCCGGTGACGCTCACGATGGGCGGGCGCGAGCACTGCAACCCCGACTACGCGATCGCGCGCCGCGAGTTTCCCTATTTCGTGCTCGAGTACGTGCTCTCCGGTAAAGGCACGGTGCGGCTCGGGCAACGCGCCGAACCGCTGCGGCCCGGCGTGGTGTTCGCGAGTGCGCCGACCACCGACTGCGAGATCCGCACCGATCCGCGCGAGCCGATGGTGAAATATTTTCTCGGTCTCGCCGGCGGGGGCGTGGCGGCGCGCCTGCGCCGGTGTGGCGTGGCGCCGGGCACGGTGCGCCAACTCGCCGCGCACGCCGAGGTCACGAGCGTGCTGGAGGATCTTGTCCGCGAGGGGCAGCGCTCGGGGGCGCTCGCGCGCCGGATTTGCGCGACGCTGTTCGATCTTTTCCTGCTGAAGATTGAGGACGCCTCGACGCGGGCGCCCCAAGCCAGCGAGCCTGCGCGGGAGGCGTTTCTCCGCTGCAAGGCGCTGATCGACGCCGAGGCGGAGCGCATCAACACCCTCGAGGAAATCGCCGGGGCGACCGGCGTGGAGGCCTCGAGCGTATGCCGGTGGTTCCGCCGTTACCAAGGCACGAGTCCGTACCAATACCTGCTGCGCCGGAAGATGAACCTCGCCGCGGAGCACCTGATCGAGCGCGGCGGGCTCGTGAAAGAGGCGGCGCAGCGTGTGGGCTTTGCCGATCCGTTTCATTTTTCGCGGGTGTTCAAGGCCGTGCACGGCGTCGCCCCGCGGGCGTTGCTGCAGTACCGGCAGACGGGCGCGTCGGGTTGAGGTCGGCGTTGCGGGTTGAAGGTAGGCCCGGGCCCGACGGCGGTGGAGCGAGCGCGGCCCGCGTGAACGCGGATTGCACCGGAGCCGGGGGTGGTTTCTGCTCGGGAGCGTGAGCACCGCCCAACGGATTCGTTCCCTCGACGTCACGCCGCTCGACATCCCGCTATTCGAGCCCTTCGGTATTTCCGGGGGGGCACAGGCCATGGCGAACAACGTACTCGTGCGCCTCGAACTGGAGGACGGTTCGGTCGGCTACGGCGAGGCGGCGCCGTTGCCACCCTACAACGGTGAGACCCAGGCGCAGGCGCTCGCGGCCCTGCAGGCGGCGCAAGCGTGGGTGGTCGGCGAAGACGTGGACCTCGTGATGTGGCGCGAACTCGCGGCGCAGTTTCGCCGGCGCGGCGGACATGCCTGTGGTTCCGCCCAATGCGCGTTCGAGATGGCGTTGCTCGATGCCCTCAGCCGCAGCGCAGGGTTGCCGCTCTGGACGTTTTTCGGCGGGACCGGTACGGTGCTTGAAACCGATATGACGGTGACCACCGGCTCGCCGGAGGATGCCGCCGAGGATGCCCGCGCGATCCGCGCCCGCGGGATTCGCATGATTAAGGTGAAGGTCGGGGGGAAGGGTGGTTCGCTGCATGATCTCGCCCGGTTGTTGGCGATTCGCGATGTGGCACCGGACTCACCGCTGATCCTCGACGGCAATGCCGGCCTCTCCCGTGCGGCGGCCGCGGAGCTGGTTCGCGGTTTGAAGGCCCAGGACATCGTGCCGGCATTGCTTGAGCAATGGCTCGCGAAGGACGACCTCGCCGGGGCCAACGCGCTGTCGGCTGAGAGTGGCTGGCTGGTCGCCGCGGATGAAAGTGTGACCAGCGCCGCCGATGCGCGCCGTGTGGTGGCGGAGCGCGCCGCGCAGGTGATCAACATCAAATTGATGAAGGCGGGAGTCGCGGAGGCGCTCGACATCGCTTCGGTCGCGCGCGAGTCCGGCCTCGGGCTCATGATCGGCGGCAACGTCGAATCGATTCTGGCGATGACCGTGTCGGCGTGTTTTGCGGCGGGGCAGGGTGGCTTCCGTTTTGCCGACCTCGACACGCCCTTCTTCCTCGCGGCGAATCCTTTCAAGGGCGGCTATGCGATCGATGGCGGTGTGATCTCCGTCGCGCACATCGCCGCCGGTCACGGCGTCACGCCGGCTTGAGGTCGGGTTGGACCTCGGGGTCGGGGACCCGGCGTCGAAATTGCTTTGATCGCCGTGCGCCGTGCGGGTTGGCTGCGCGGCTTATGGCGCACAAAACCGCTCTCGTCACCGGCGCATCGCGCGGCATCGGCCGTGGCATCGCCATCGAACTCGCCCGCTCCGGCTGCCGCGTGGCCATCAATTACGCGGGCAACGCCGAGGCGGCCGCCGAGTCGCTCGCGCTCGTGCGCGCCGCGGGCGGCGACGGCTTCATCGTGCAGGGCGACGTCGCCGTGGCGGCGGACCGCGCGCGTTTGGTGACCGAGACGGTCGCGCAGTTCGGCCGCATCGATCTGCTCGTGAACAACGCGGGCGTCGCGCCGAAGGTCCGCGCCGATCTGCTCGACGCGGGCGAGGAGAGCTTTGACCGGCTCTACGCCATCAACCTCAAGGGTCCGTTCTTCCTCTCCCAGCTGGTCGCGAAGCAGATGCTCAAGCAGGCGCCGGACGCCGAGGGTTTCCGCGGTCGCATGGTCAACATCACCTCGATCTCCGTCTACACCGCCTCGATCAACCGCGGCGACTACTGCATGGTGAAGGCCGGGCTGGCGATGATGACCAAGCTCTTTGCCGACCGCCTCGCGAACGACGGCATCAATGTCTACGAGATCCGGCCCGGCGTGATCGCGACCGACATGACCGGCGGCGTGAAGGATAAGTACGACAAGCTCATTATCCATGATGAGCGCGGCATCACGCCGATCCGCCGCTGGGGTAAACCCGAGGACATCGGTCGCGCCGTACGCGCGATTGCGGAAGATCGCTTCCCCTTCTCGACCGGCGCCTGTTTCGACATCGACGGTGGATTTCATCTCCACCGGCTGTAACTCCGGTGGGACCCGATGGCCTCATCGGCGGGCCGTGGCGTTTTTGGTCGCGGCGGGGCGGGACGCAGGCAGGGTGACGGGCGATGTTTTTCACCTGCCAGGCCGGATTCGAGGGACTGCTTGCACGCGAGCTGACGGAACTGCACGGCGTCGTGGTCGCAGAGACGGGACCCGGCTGGGTGCTGGCGGCGCCGGACGCGACGCCGCCGGTCGTGGCGAATCTGGCGTTTGCGGCGCTCTCGCTCTCGGCGCCCGTCGAGGTGCGCGGCGACTCCGTTAACGCCATCGCCGCCCGCATCGGCGACTTCTTTCTCGCGAGCCTGCGCGGGGAGCGCATCGAGGCCGCGTGGCCGAGCGTGTGGCTCGGGCCGCAGGAACTCGTGGGGCTCGGCCGTCGGGTCGGCGGCGTGGAGTCGGCTTTCGGCGAGATTCTGAAAAAACGGCTGTCGCGCGTGGCGAAGCTCGCAACGCCGGACGTGCCGCGCGGGGTCGGCGCGGCGGCGGTGCGCGGGCTCTTTGTGTTTTTCGCCGATTTCGGGCGCGTCTTCGTCGCCCGCGAGGCGTTCGTGCACGGGCAGCGGCGCATGGCGGATGACGATCTGGCGCCGTCGCGTTCCTACCTGAAGGTCGAAGAGGCCTACATCGTGCTCGGCCGCGAGCCGCAGGTAGGCGAAACCGTGTGCGATCTTGGCGCGGCGCCCGGCGGCTGGAGTTTCAGTGCGGCCAAGCGCGGCGCGACGGTCGTGGCGGTGGACAACGGGCCGCTCAAGGAAGGCGCGTTGGACAATCCGCGGATCACGCACCTGCGCGAGGACGCGTTCCACTATGCGCCGCCGGAGGGTGAACCGTTCGACTGGCTTTTCTGCGACATGGTCGAAGAGCCGCATCACGTCTTGCAGCACATCGTCACCCCATGGCTCACCCGCGGCTGGTGCCGTCGTTTTGTCGTGAATTTGAAGTTTGGCCGCGTCGACGCCGTCGCCCTGCTGCGGGAATTGCGCGCCCCGGGTTCGGCGTTGGCAGACCGCGCGCCCGGCTTACGGATCCGGCACCTGTATCACGACCGCGAGGAGTTTACGGTGGTGGGCGAGGTCGGGAGTCGTTCGTAGGCCAGCGCGCTGGCGCGCGCCCGGACAAGGAGCGGCGCTTTCCCGAGCGCTGCAATTCGGGATCCGGCGGTTGGAAACGGCCGCTCCGCTCGGCCGGAGCGAGCGCGTGCGCGCTGACCGACGGCGGAAAGGCGAATGCAGGCTGGAAGCCTGTGCGGCGGGACTATTTGGTCGGCGCGATGAAACGATTTTTCCTGCTCTCGCTCGGCTGGTTGACGGGCGTGGCGTTGATGGCCAACCCCGCCTTCGTCGGTCGCTGGCGGCTTGATCCGGCGCAAAGTTCCGCACTCGACGGCTGGACCACGCTGGACCTCGTGGTGGATGTGCGCGGTCCGCTCGTCGAGCTGCGACACGACATGGCGTGGCGCACGACCAAGGTCACGGGCACCAACACGGTCGACACGACGCAGCCGGTCGCGATTCCAAATTTCTTCCGCATCGATCAGCGCCACATGGCGGTCTACGCGCAGCCGGCGAAGTCCGCGGCCACGACCGCGAGCTGGATCGACGGCCACCGCACGCTCCGCATCGAGGCGTTGGTGCCGCTGGAGGTTTCCCAGGGCGATGCGACGCAGCGGATCTACTCCGAGTACCGTCTGCTGGAGGGCGACCAGGCGCTGCTGCTGATCGAACTGCACGCCGCGCGGCCGCGTCCGCTCGTCTATCGTTTCACCAAGGTAACCGCCGAGGAGGCGAAGAAGTAATCCCATGAAACGCATTTCCTTTCTACTTTCCCTCGTGTCGGCGTGCGTCCCGCTCGCCTGCGCCGCTCCGGCTCCGGTCGCAACCGCGCCCGCGGGCCGCGACGCGTTCGTGATGCACTTCGACGGTGACTGGAAGGTCGCGGGCGGGCTGCCCGAGAAGGTCCTGCTCGTGAGCCTCCAGGGTCTCGCGAACCGCGCCGCGCCGCAGCTCTACGTGGTCCATCCGCAGGATTTCCAATGGGAGATCACCGGGCCGCTCTTCAATTTCTATGAGCGCAAGCACGGCGTGCGGTTCACGCCGATCCCGACGGCGGACGCGGCGCTCGCGCGTTTCCGCGGCGCGGCCAAAGGCTATGTCGTTTGGGAGAAGGCCGTGAGCGCGTCGATGAACGTGGCGCTTACCATCGCCGGGCTCGAGGACGCGGTGGCGGTGACCGCCGAGCTGATCCCGCTCGTGGAAAAGCACGGGCTCAAAAAAATCGACGACCTGCGCGGGCGCTACACCGGGCAGACCGACGCCCAGATTTATCAGGACGCGTACAACCGTTACTGGGCGCGCTGTACGAAGGACGCGATCATGCTGCTGGGCGGACACGCCGGCGCGGTGCGGCAGCCGGCGGTGGCGGACTGGGGCGTGCAGCAGAAGATGTTTTTCGAGGACCTCTCGGCGAATCCGAAGCATCCCGACGAGCTCGCCCTCGCCCAGCGGCTGTTCTCCGAACTCAAGCCGGGCTCGATTGTGTTCGGGTGGCATTCGTACGCGAAGGACACCGAGGAGATGTACACGACGCTGCTCTCGGGCTACGGGCTGAAGATGGAGGGCCTGCACAACCTGCCGAACCTGAGTTTCAACTGTCAGTTCGGCTTCACGCCCGGTTTCAAGTTCGCGAACAACCACCGCGTGGCGCGGGACGCGCAGCCGGTCGCGGCGGAGAAGGTGTATGTGTCGTTCGTGCAGTCCGACAGCATCGGCATCGGCGTGTGGACCAAGCCCGGCCGCGGCAAGCTGCCCTTTGCGTGGCAGGTCACGATGAACTGGACGAAGTTCTCGCCGGCGGCGCTGGAGTATTTCCACGAGAGCGCGACGGCGAACGACTACTTCATCGGCGGGTTGTCGGGCCCGGGGTATATGTACCCGAACCACATTCCGGCGGACCGTTTTCCCGGATTGATGCGCGAGGCGAACGAGCTGATGGCGGTGCTCGACGAGCGCGTGATGGAGATCATGGACAACTCGGCGGCCGACGGAAACGTCGGCAACGCTGATCTCACGCAGGCCACCGTCGACCGCTACTACGCGGCGTTTCCGAACGTGATCGGTTTCATCAACGGTTACGGCCCGGCGCGTACGCGGGATCTGCGCGGGACGCAGGCCATGATCTCCTACGAGTACTACATCGACCCGCGGCGTCCGCGCGAGGAAGTCGCGGCCGATCTCGCCGAGCTGATCGCGCTGAACCTGAAGCGGCCCTATTTTCTGCTCGTGCACGTGCGTGAGTCGAACGACGTGAACAGCCTCGTCGAGGTGGTGCAGCGGCTCGACGGCCCGATCGAGGTCGTGCCCGTGGATTTGTTTTTGAAACTCGCCGCGTCGAAGCAGACCTACACGACGCGGTACCAGGACCCGAACGAGCCGAAGCATTTCAAGGGGTACTGAGGCGGACCCGAGGAGTGGGTGTGGGGGGCTGAGCGTTGAGAGATAAATACAAAGGCGGGACCCGATGTCCTCATCGGGTCGATTTCGAAGGGTCTTCCTGACGAATCGGCCCGATCAGGAGATCGGGCCCCACCAAAAGGGCTGGCGAAGGCGGGTTCGGTCGCCACGCTCCGGCCATGCCTCATTTTTCCAAGCGCGGTTCCGATTTTCGTCCGGCGATGCGTCCGGCCCCGGTGACCGGCGAGTTCATCGCGCCCACGAGCACACCGCGGCCGCGCGGTTCGTCGGTGGGTCCCCGGGAGGTTGCGCCCGCGGCGCCGCGTCCGGTTTCGACGCCGGCTGCCCCTTTGCCGGGTTCGCGGAGCGGTCCGGCGCGGGACGAACTCAAACTGTGCGGTCTCGCGGCGGTGCGGGCGCGTTTTGCGCGCGATCCGGCTTCGATCCAGCGGCTTTTTTTCGACCACGCCACCGGTCAGCGGGTGGGCGTGATCTGCAGGGTGCTCTCGCAAGCCAAGAAGATTTACCGGCAGGTTGAGCCGGCCGAGTTGGAGAAAATCTCCGGTTCGATCCATCATGGTGGCATTGTCGCGGTGGTGGCGCCGCCACCGCTGCGGGCGGCTACGGCCGAGGAGGCGGCCAAGTGGGTGAAGCGCGCGGAAACGGTGCTCGTCCTCGATCGCATCGGCAACGCGCACAACCTGGGCGCGATCGCGCGCACGGCGGCGTTCTTCGGCGTGAAGCACGTGGTCATTCCCGATCACGCGGGGGCGGCGCGGCCGTCGGACGCGGCGCATCGCGTGGCCGAAGGCGGCTTTGAGCACCTCGAGGTCTGGTTGGCCAAGGATCTTGTGGGGTTGGCCAATGATTTAACCACGGCCGGCTACGAGGTCGTGGCGGCGACGACGCGCGGCGGTCGGCCCGAGGCGCCACGGCGGGAGCGTGGGGCGAAGCCGGTGGCGCTGGTGCTCGGCAACGAAGAACACGGGCTTGCACCGGACTTGGTGGCGGCGTGCACCCGTGCGGTGACGATTCCCGGCAGCGGCAAGCTGGAGTCGCTCAACGTATCGGTGGCCGCGGCGGTGTTGATGTGGGAGCTGCTGGCGCGGAAAACCACCTGAGCCCGTTGAGGAAGCTGCCTGCGCCTGTATCCGCGATTTCCTAAGGGGTGCGGGCGGGCGCTCAATAATCGTCCATGACGAACCACATCACCCACGTCAGGCCGACGGTGGTGATGACCATGCCACCCACGCCAAAGGCGAGGGTCATCGGATTGCGAAAAGGGCCGAAGGCAAAAAAGGCGAAGAACGCGTTGGTCGGAAGCAGCACGAGCCAGTAGTCACGTTTCCGGGCAGAGGACCGGCGCGGGCGCGGGGTGCTCTCGTCAAGATCGGTCCGGCGCATCTTTGACGCGTGATCGCGCATCAGCGCCTGGACGTCGTTCTGGGCCGGTGGGGTGAGGGGTTTTTTCCTGAGCGGGCTCTGACCGGCGTTGGCCGCGTCGAGGTGCCCGCGGACATCGGTGGGGGCGCCGTTGGCCGGGCGTTGGCTGCCCGGCGGGTTGACGGTATCAAAGGCCCGCGGCTTGAGCTGGAAATTTCGCGGTGGCGGCTCGGGTTCGTCGCGCATCGGGGGGCGAGCGTGGCAAACCCAGACGCGGCGTAAAGGCTGCGCTTTCGGTGCATCCGCGAGCCCTCGTTTGACGTCTTGCCGCGGATGTCAGAAACGTTCCGTCGCCCCTCCGACCCTGTGTTTCCCTCCGCCTGATCATGATGCTGCGTGCCCCCGTTCTGCTTGCTTCCGCCTTGCTGGCGTCCGCCTTGCGGGCGGCTCCGGCGGTACCTGCCCACCTGCGTACCTTCATCGAGGAACGGTGTGTGGAGTGCCACGACGACATTGAAAAGAAGGGCGGGCTGGATCTCACGGCGCTGGCATTTGATCTGAAGGACGCCAAAAACTTCACGGCATGGCTGGCGGTGCACGACCGGATTGCGGCGGGTGAAATGCCGCCGAAGAAAAAGACCGCGCCGCCGGCCAAGGTGCGGGAGGCGTTCCTGCACGCGCTGGCCGGAAATCTCACCGCCGCCGAGCGGGCCCAGGAGGGCGGCGAGGGTCGGGCGACCCGCCGCCGGCTCAACCGCTACGAATACGAGAACGCGTTGCGCGACCTGTTGCAGGCGCCCTGGCTGCAGGTGAAGGAGTGGCTCCCGGAGGACGGCGAACGTTATCGCTTCAACAAGAGCGGCGAGGCGCTCGATGTCTCGCACGTGCAGATGGCGCGCTACCTCGGTGCCGCCGATTATGCGCTGCGTCAGGTCATGCCGACCCGGGTCGACCAGCCGGCGAAGGCCGTGACCCGCTACTACGCCCGCGACCAGCGGAGCTTCACGGGGCCGATGAAGTTCAGTGTGTTCAACACCGCGCCCGAACGCGCCACGTTTCCCGTGCTGGACCGCGCGGCGCAGGTGGACGTGCGGGCGGGCAAAGCGCCGATCACCGTCGGGGCGAAAGATCCGGCCCAACGCGAACTTGAGGGCGTCGGCGTCGTCGCGAGCGCCTACGAGCCGCTCGAGCCGAAGTTCAGTTCGTTCAAGGCGCCGGTCGCCGGTCGTTACCGGTTGCGGTTCAATGCGCTTTCCGTGTGGGTGGGGCCGACCAAAGCGGTGCCCGGCAAGCCCGATCGCTGGTACATCCCCGACCTCGACCAGGTTGCGCCCGGTCGGCGGTCCGAGCCGATCACCGTCTACTCGGAAATTCCGCCCCGGCAGCTCCGCCAGTTGGGCGTCTTCGACGTTTCGCCCGAGCCGTCGGTGCAAGAACTCGAGGTTTGGCTGCTTACCGGCGAAACCATCCGCCCCGACGCCGCCCGCTTCTTTCGTTCCCGTCCCGGCGCCAGCCGTTGGCAAAATCCGTTGGCGGAGCGTGACGGCCAGCCAGGGGTGGTGTTTCGCTGGCTGGAGGTCGAGGGCCCGATCTACGACCGCTGGCCGACGACGGCGCAGACGCTTTTGTTCGGCGATCTGCCGCTCCGGCCGGCGGCCTCAGGGGGCGGGCTCGAGGTCGTGACAACGGATCCGCGGCGGGATGCCCGGCGGTTGATCACGGCCTTTCTGGCCCGCGCGTACCGTCGACCGGTGCCGCCGGCCGAGGTCGAGCGCTTCCTCCCGGTGATCGAGCACAGTCTGAAGGAGGGCAACCGTTTCGCCGAGGCGATGCTCGCCGGTTACACCGCGGTGCTGTGTTCACCGGAGTTTGTGACCGTCAATGAGCAGCCGGGGCGGCTCGACGACTACGCAGTGGCGTCGCGCCTCGCCCTGTTTCTCAGCAACTCGACGCCCGATGACGAATTGCGCGCGCTTGCGACCCGGGGCGGCCTGCGTGAGCCGAAGGTATTGCGGGCGCAGGCCGAGCGGCTGCTGAACGACCCCAAGTCGCGGCGGTTCACGGATGCGTTCCTCGATTACTGGCTGGATCTGCGGCGAATCGTCGCGACGGCGCCCGACGAGACGCTGTATCCGGATTATTATCTCGACGACCACTTGGCGGAGTCTGCGCTCGAGGAGACGCAACTGTTTTTCCGCGAGCTTCTGCACGGCGACCTGCCGGCCCGCCATCTGGTGGCCTCGGACTTCGCGATGCTGAATGAAAAGCTGGCGGCGCATTACCGACTGCCGCCCGTCGACGGGGTGAAGGTCCGCCGCGTGGCGCTGCCGCCCGACAGCGTGCGGGGCGGGCTTCTGACGCAGGCGGCCGTGCTCAAGGTGACGGCCAACGGAACCACGACGTCGCCGGTGCTGCGTGGGGTCTGGATCAACGAACGCTTGCTCGGTCAGCCGCCACCACCACCGCCGGCGAGCGTGCCCGCGGTCGAGCCCGATATCCGCGGAGCCAGCACGATCCGGCAGCAGCTGCAGAAACACAGCACCCAGGAGAGTTGCGCCACGTGCCATATCCGCATCGACCCGCCCGGCTTTGCGCTCGAGGGCTTCGACGTCATGGGCGGATTGCGCAGTCGTTACCGCGCGATGGGGGAAGGCGCGCCCGAAGTCGGGCTCGGCCGCGGCGGGCAGAAATTCGCATTCCACCTGGCGCTGCCCGTCGACAGCACGGGTGAGATGCCCGATGGCCGGACCTTTGAGGATGTGCGACAGTTCAAGCGCCGCCTGCTCGAAAATGAGCGCGTGATCGCCCGCAACCTTGTCCGGCAATTCATCGTGTTCGCGACCGGTGCGCCGGTCCGCTTCAATGACCGCGCCGCGGTCGAGCGCATCCTCGATCAGGCGAAAGCGGGCGGTTACGGTGTTCGAAGCTTGCTGCACGGTGTCATCCAGAGTGACCTTTTTCTACAGAAGTAACCCCCACCGCGGCGATCGACCGCAGACTTTTGCGCGCTGACGTCCGACCTCTGCCCCCTGATCACCGACAACCGATTACCGATCACCGTCTCCAGCCATGCCCGCTCCCTTTTCGTCCTCCCGTTCGACCCCCGGCTCCTTCATCTCGACCCAACGGGCCGTGTCCCGCCGCCAGTTCCTGCGCGGTGCGGGCATCGTGATGTCGCTGCCGTTCCTTGACTCGATGTTGCCGGCGTTTGCGCGCGCCGACACGAAGCGTGCGAACGCCAAGCCGCGGCGCATGCTCGGCATCTGCAATAACCTCGGTCTGCTGCCCGATCAGTTCTTTCCGAAGCAGACCGGCCGCGGCTACGCCTTGTCGCCGTACCTCGAGTTGCTCAAGGAGCACCGCGAGGACTTCACGGTGTTCAGTGGCGTGTGGCATCCGGACGTCGATGGCGGTCACCCGGCCGATATCTGTTTCCTCACCGCCGCCCCGCATCCGGGCAGCGGCGGCTTCCGCAATACCATCTCGCTCGACCAGTACATCGCGGAGCGGGTTGGCCACCAGACCCGTTTCCCGTCGCTCACGCTCGGCGTCAACGTCCAGCAGGGCGTGCGCAGCCTGTCGTGGACCGGCTCGGGTGCGCTGATTCCCTGCGAAGAAAAGCCGTCCGACGTGTTCAAACGCCTCTTCGTGCAGGGTACGCCCGCCGAGGTGGCGGCGCAGATGCGCAAGCTCGCGCAGGGTCAGAGCATCCTCGATGCCGTCGGCAGCCAGGCGAAGGATCTGCAGCGCAGCGTGGGCGCGCGCGATCGCGACCGCCTCGACCAGTACTTCACCAGCGTGCGCGAGCTCGAGCAGCGCATGGAGATGTCCAAGGAGTGGGAGACCCGCCCGAAGCCGCACGTGACCGCGCCTGTGCCGCTGGATCCCGCCAGCCCCAAGGAGTACATGGACAAGGTCCGCATCATGTACGACATGGCGCGGCTCGCGTTCCAGACCGATTCGACGCGTTCGATCTCGCTCCTGCTCGACAGCGTGAACTCGCCGACGATTGATCTCGATCACGACGTCAAGATCACGGACGGCTACCACAATCTGTCGCACCACGGCCGTTCGGAGGGGAAAATCGCCCAGCTCAAGGCGATCGATCAGTGGCACATGCGGTTGCTCGCGAATTTGTTCAACGACCTCAAGGCCATCCAGGAGGACGGCGAATCGCTCTTCGACCGCACGATGGTCCTTTACGGTTCGAACCTGGGCAACGCGAACACCCACGTGACGACGAATCTGCCCACGCTCTTCGCGGGTGGCGGTTTCCGGCACGGCCAGCACCTCGGCTTCGATCCGACGCACAATTATCCGCTGCCGAATCTCTTCGTCTCGATGCTGCAGCGGATGGGTCTCGAGACCGACAAGTTTGCCACCTCGACCGGCACGATGCGCGGGCTCGAGATGGCGGGCTGAGGTGCGCGGCGAGCGCGTTTCCAGAAATAGGGTAGCCGGGTTCGAGCGTAGCGAAAACGTGGTCCGCAGGCGTCACCGCGTTTCCCCCTCCGGCTCAAACGCGGCGATAGAAATCTCGGCCCCACTCTCATTCCGGTGGTGCCCGCTGTCCCCCATCGGGCAGAATCAGCTGGGTCGTATTCAACAACGAACCCGATGAAGACATCGGGTTCGTTCAGGAATTGAATCCTTCCGCTACGGCTTCAAGGCGAACGCCACGTAGGCATCGCCGGCGCCCGAGGGACCGCCGACGCGACCGCCACCGGTGGAGGTGATCACGATGTATTGGCGGCCGGCGACCTCGTAGACGGCCGGCGGCGCGGTGCCGGCGAAGGGAAGCTTGGCGGACCACAGTTCGGCGCCGGTGTCGGCGTCGAAAGCGCGCAGCCGCTCGTCCTCAGTGCCGGCGACGAGCACCAACCCGCCGGCGGTGACGGTCGCCCCGGCCAGATTCTGCGACCCGGTCTTCGGCACGCCTTGCGCGGTGAGCTTGTTCAATTCTCCGAGCGGTACGCGCCAGAGGATTTTGCCGGTGCTCAGATCGTAGCAGTTGAGCAGGCCCCACGGCGGATTGACGCCGGGATAGCCTTCGTGGTCGACGAGGAATTGAAAGCCGTCGAAGGAATACCGCGGCCGGCCTTCCGGATTCGTGTCGGCTTGACGCGCGCGGCCCGCGGGTTGGTTCCGGCGGAAAAGGAAATCGAGCAGTTCCTGCTTCTGGACGTCGGTGAGAACCAGATTTGCCGGCATGAGTCCGCGGCCGGTCTTCAGTAACTCGAGCACCTCGGTGTCCTTGAGGCGGTTCTTGAGTGCGTAGAGCGGCGGTGCGACCCCGATGCCGCCGCGGTTGGGTCCGTGGCAGGCGGCGCAATACAGCTGATAGTGCTGCTCGCCGGCCGAGGGCGGAACGCGTGGATCCCGCTCCCAATCGTCGTTGGAGATGACGGTGATCTTGGAAACCCAGCGGTTCGAGGTCACGTAGAGCCGGCCGGTCGGAACGTCGACCGCCGCGCCGGACCATTCCGCCCCGCCGCGGGAGCCGGTGTAGAGCGTGGGTTTTCCTTCCTCGAAGGGGGCAAAGAAACCGTAGTTGGAACGTTCGACGATTTTCTTCACGAACGCGGTCGCCTCGGGCGTGCGGGTGGTGATGTCGGCCGGGTTAAATTCGCTGCGCGAAATCGGCTCGGGCAACTCCGGGTCGGGTTGGTAGGGCGCCGTGCGTTCGCCGGGCAATTTCGAAACGGGGGCGCGGCGCAGGCGCCACGGGAAAATCGGTTTTCCGCTGGTGCGGTCGAGCAGGGTGAGGTGGCCGGATTTGGAAACGCCGGTCACCGCGTCGATCTTGCGGCCGTCGCGGATGATGGTGACGAGGTTCGGTGGGGCGCAGACGTCGAGGTCCCAAATGTCGTGGATTACGTCCTGGAAGTGCCAGAGGCGTTTACCGGTCAGCAGATCGATCGCCACGACGCAGTCGCCGAAGAGGTTGTCGCCGAGCCGGCCGACGCCGGTCATGTCGGGCCGCGGCGCGCCGAACGCCACGAAGGCGATGCCGCGGGTGTCGTCGACGGAGAGTCCGCCCCAGCCGTTGGCGCCGAGCTGCGGCTGGTCCCAGGTGTCGGCGCCGAACTCGCCGTCGCGGGGCACGGAGCGGAAGCGCCAAAGCATTTTGCCGCTGCGGACGTCATAGCCGTACGCGTCGCCGTAAAGCCCGCTCGTGACAAAGATGTGCCGGTAAATCGCCCCGCCGACGGTGGCGCTGGTGGGGATTTCGGTGCGCCCGCCTTGACCAAAGGCGGGGAGCTCCTTGCCGGTCTTGGGGTCAAGGGCGTAAATCCATTCGCCGGCTCCGAAGAGAATACGCGGGGCATTGTCCTGGTCGCCCGGCCAATACACGAGGCCGCGGCGGGCGGGAGCATCCTGCAGTCGGACCGTGCGGACGGGCGGCAGCGTGTACCGCCAGCGTTCGGCGCCGGTGGCGGCGTCGAGGGCGACGATGGCGCGGCCGGGGGTCGGCGCGTAGAGGATGCCATCGACGATGATCGGGGTGCATTGGACGTTGGCCGCACCGTCACCCGAGCGGAAGGTCCAGGCGACTTCGAGCTGGCCCACGTTTTGCCGGTTGATCTGGGCGAGGGTGGAGTAGCGGCGGGCGCCGTTGTCACCCTGGGAACGCGTCCAACCGGAGAAAACCTTCTGGTCTAACGGGGCCGCGGGCGTGAGTTCGCCGGGCTGCGCGGCGGGGATGTATTTGTATTCTGGTAACGCGGCGCGGGCGACCGGATCCTCAAGGGGAGCGGAGTTGGCGCCGAAGGCGGACAGGGTGGTCCAGAGCAAAAAAACGAATCGGGACTTCATCGGAAAGAGCGGGGTGGCCGGCACGAGGAGGTCAGCACACGGCGGATTCGTCGGGGAGGAAAGCGGAAAGGAGGGGCGCCTGCTCAAGCGCCCATGCTGGCGGTGGGAAACCGCCGCGCGGTTGCCGGAAAAACTTCGGCCGACCGGTGGGTATTCCGACTCAACCCGATGGGACCATCGGCTCCCGCCGGGTTGGGGTGCTCAACGCCAATTCGAATCAAAGAAGCCGGCGGTCGCAATTTTCCCGGGCCAGCGCGGGCCGGGCGCCTCGCGGAGGTCAATGATGGCGTAATCGGGCAGCTTGGGCGTTTGGAGCGCGTTGGTGCCGTAGGCTTCGCTGCGGAAATCAATGCCGCTGTTCACCACGACGTAGCGCCGCGGGTTGAGCGGGTTGGGAAACACGAGCACCGGGGCGTGATCGGCCGAGTCGTAGGTTTGGCCGCGGAAGGTCAGTTGCCGGGCGTCCCACGCGAGCGGCAATTTGCCCGTGGCGAGGAGACGCGCGAGCAGCCGGTTCGACGCGGGGTCGCCCCAGAGCACGAGGTGCTTCGTGGCCAAGTCGTCGTCGGTGACGGCGGAGTCATCTTTGATCAGGACGTCGCCGCGAAAAAGGTCCCGCCAAAGCTTCACCGCGTGTTTCAGCTCGGCGGCGACCCACGCGCCGGTTGCTGCGTTCAGCGGTTGACCCGTGGGTTGCACAAAGAGGAACGGTTCCATGAACGCGTCGTCGACCGGACCGCTGAGCCCGGGCCGTTTCCGCAGCTGCGCGGCGGCGCGGGCGTTCATTTGCGCGGCGGTTTGAAACGTCCAGCGTCCGTCCATCTTTACCCAAGCGAAGCCGGCGTCGGTGGCGCCCGACGTGACGGGGGTGCCGTCGATCGTGACGCTCGGGGTGACCGCCGGCTCGAGCCGCACGGTAAATGCCGTCACGTTGCGCGTGGTGACCGCGACCTGGTGCGGCGTGGTAAACTTTACGTGGACATCGGTGCGGTCCCACGGCTGTTCCATTTCGAGCAGCCGGATGCGAGCCGAGGTGGCGTAGCGCAGGGTGTAGGTGGTGAGGTGATCTTCGGTGGGCCAGGTCGGGCGGCCGCGCGCGGTGAGTTCCTCGAGCCGCGTGGCCAGTTTCGCTTTGGTTTCCGGATGATACTTGTGGGCGGTTTGCGGACCGATGAGGTGCTCGAGCGCCAACCCTTCTTTCGCCAGCGCGGCGCCCATGGTGTCGGCGGCGAGTTTCTGGGGATCGATTTCGCCGCTGTAGGCGACGGTCGGGACGCCGGCGAGATTGGCGGCGTAACCGGTGGCGTCGTACCAACGCCAGAGCGTCTGTTCCCACGCGGTGCGCGGCGGCTTGCCGGGGGCGAGCGCCTTGGTGTAGCTCGCGGTCTCCGTGAAACCGGCGCCGGGTGAGGCGGCGGCCCACACGCCGGGATAGTGCGCGGCGAGATGCCAGGTGCTGGCGCCGCCCATTGAGAAGCCGCGAACCACGATGCGCGCCGGGTCCACCGGGTAGGCCTGGCGCGTTTCGCGCATGGCTTCGAACACATCGACTTCGCCCGCGAATTTCGTCGCGTTGCAGAAGCGGCCGTACGGATGAAGCACGAGGGCGCCGGCGGGGACGATTTCGCCGGGCTTGGTTTCATGCTCGGCGAGGAAGGCGAGTTCGGTGCGCTTCTCGTTGCGCCCGGCGAGGACGACGTCGAGCCGGCGCGGGGTGGTGCTGCCGGCCTTCCACTCCGGCGGAATCACGAGGGCGTAGGGTTGCACCGAGCGGTCGAGTTGCGAGCGGTAGCCGCGCAGGATCAGGCCGGTGGCTTCGGTCCACGGCGCCCGGCCGGCGCGGAGGTGGGCGATGCGCTCCCGGCCAAGGGCGAGCATCCGTTCGGCGAATGCGACCTGTTTGACGTCAAAGAATTCGTCGTAGCGCAACGCCCAGTCGACGGCCTTGTGCAACACTTCGACGTCGGGCAGCAGGTCGAGCAGGCGGGCATTTTTCCCGGCGGCGAGTTCGCGGGCGACGGTGTCGAGGTCCTGCCGCAGCGCGGTCGAGCCGGCGGTGAGTGCGGTGCGGGCGCTCGCCGGAATTGCAACTCCGGCCGGAGGCAGCCGCAGCGCGGGCGGCGGCGGGGTTTGGGCGGAGAGGGGAAGGCCGAGGATGAGGGTGGATGCGAGGATGAGGGCGCGCATGAGGACGACGTTGTCGCGGTGCACCCGCGGCTCGACGAAAATCGTGCGGCCGACCTTGCGGTTTGGTGTCGGCCCGGCCGTTGGCCGGGCGTTTCGGGCGGGTATTCTTACGCCACGCCCGCCCGCCGGCCGGGCCGACATCGGGCTGCGGCGCTTCTGCTTCGCCTCACCGCGTCGCCACGCTGCGCACGCGGTGATTCTCGGAGTCGCCGATGAAGACCGTGCCGTCGGCGTCGACCCAAATGCCGTGGGGGCGATTGAGCGCGCACTGGAGCGGATCGCCGTCGGGGCCGTCGGCGCGTTTGCCGTTGCCCGCGACGAGCTCCATGCGGTTTTCCCGCTGGTTGATCCGGCGGATGGCGTGGTTCTCGGTGTCGACGAGATAGACGTCGTTGTTCACCGGATCGAGGGCGATGCCCTTCGGTCCGTTCAGCGTGGCGAGCTTCGGCGCGCCGCCGTCGCCGGTGAAGCCCTTTGCGCCGGTGCCGGCGACGTGGATGATTTTACCCGCTTTGCGATCCAGCTTGAAGACCTGGTTGCCCTCGCGGGTCGCGAGCCAAAGGTTGCCGTCGCGGTCGAAATCGAGCGAGCGCGGGCCGCGCAGCGGGGTGCCGACGAGGGGCGCGCCGTCGGGCGTCTCGCCCGCCTTGCCGGTACCGGCGAAGGTCGAGATTACGCCGGTCTTCAGGTCGACGCGGCGGATCACGTTGTTGCGGATGTCGCAGATGAAGAGATCGCCCGCGGGATCAAACTGGATGCTGTGCGGTTGGTTGAGCTGCGCTTGGTTCGCCGGGCCGCCGTCGCCGGAGTAACCGGGCTTCCCGGTGCCGACGACCGTCGTGATCACCTGCGTCTTGGCGTCGACGCGGCGCACGGCGTGGTTCTGCATGTCGACGATGAAAAGGTTGCCGGCGCGGTCGAAGCGGAGCTCGTGCGGCAGGTTGAAACTTGCCTGCAACGCCGGACCGGCGTCGCCGCTGTAGCCGGTCTCGCCGTTGCCGGCGACGGTGCGAATGGTGCCGTCGCGCGCGATGACCCGCACGCGCTGGCCGGTGTATTCACAAAACCACAGCGCGCCGTCGGGGCCGCGGCTCACGCCGAAGGGATTGTTCGTTTGGGCCGCAGTGGCCGGGCCGCCGTCGCCGGAGAAGCCTTTCACCCCGGTGCCGGCGACAGTGCGCGTCGGGGCGGCGTGGGCGGCGGTGACGAGCGCGGCGAGAGCCAGCAGACAGGGGAGGAGGGAGCGGAGGGAAGGGGCTTTCATGGGAAAGGGTCCCGGCGTTCACGCGCCGGGCTACGGGGCGGGCAGGTCTCGGTAGCGGTCACTTCCATTCTTCGTCGAAGAAACCGGCGTCGACGATCTTGCCGGGCCAGCGCGGGCCCGGCGGGGTGTGCAGGTCGACGACGGCCCAGTCGGGCAGCTTGGGCGTTTGCAGGGCGTTGTTACCGTAGCCGTCGGCGCGGAAGTCGAGGCCGCTGTTCAGCACCACGTAGCGGGCGGGGTTAAGCGGATTCGGAAAAATCAGGATCGGGACGTAGTGCGAAACGGGGAAGGCCTTGTCGCTGATCATGACCGAGGTGCTATTCCAATGTAAGGGCAGGCGTTCCAGGATACGGGCCAGAATCGCGTTGGACGAAGGATCGCCCCACAGGATGAGGTTGTGCTTGGCGATGTCCGCGTCCGTCACCGTGCGATCCGTCTTGATCGGCACCTCGCCGCGGTAGACCTCGCGCCAAAGCGTGCGGGCGGCCGTGAGTTCGTTTTCGACCCAGGCCCCGACATCGGCGTTGAGCGGCTTGCCCGTCGGGCGGACGAACAGGAAGGAGTCCATGAACGCGTCGTCGATCGGCCCGGTCAGCCCGGGCTTTTTGCGGAGTTGCGGCGCCGGGGCGCCGGGGCGCCAGGTTTCGCCCTTGAACGTGAAGTGGATCGCGCCGCCCCGGGCCATGAACGTGTTCATCCGCTGGCCGTCGATGACGATCGAGGACGGGTTTACGTCGCGGAGGGAAAGGGCGGTGACGTTTTTCGTCTCGATGGTGAGGGCGTTTTTTTCGTTGAGCGTGGCGTTCGCGTTGGAACGTTCCCAATGCCGCCGCATGCCTTCGATCCGCAGCCAGGCCGCCTCGGGGTAGCGCAACGTGTAGGTGCTCAGGTGGATTTCCGCGGGCACCGCTTCCCGGCCGTGGGCGAGCATCGATTCAAACAGATCGGTGAGCGCGGTCTTGGTTTCCGGGTGGTATTTGTGTCCGGTCTGCGGGCCGGTGAAACGGTTGAGCTTCATGCCTTCTTTTTCCATCGCGGCCTCCATCAGATCGGAGGCTTCCTTCTGGCCGTCGAGTTCGCCGGCGTAGGCGAGCGTCGGTACGTTGAAGAAATTGCCGGCGATGCCGGTGCACTCGTATTGCCGCCACAGGAGTTGCTCCCAAGCGGGGCGAAACTCCTTACCCGGCGCATCCGCCTTGGTGAAGATCGGAGTCTCGGCGAAGCCGGCGCCCGGCGATGCGACGGCCCACAGCCCCGAGTGGTGCGCGGCGAGATGCCAGGTGCTGCCACCGCCCATTGAAAAGCCGGCGACGGCGATGCGCAGCGGGTCGATCTTGTACTGGGCGCGGACGGCCGCGAGCGCCTCGAAGACGTCGACTTCGCCCGCGAATTTTGTCGCGTTGCAGAAACGGCCGTAGGGCACGAGGGCCATCGTATGCTTCGGCGTGAGTTGCGGTGGCCCCGCTTCGCGCTCCGCGAGGAAGGCGAGCTCGGTGCGTTTTTCGCCGCGGCCCAGCAGCCAGACCATCAGTTGCACGGGTGTGCCGGACTTGGCGACTTCCTCGGGCACGAACAGACCGTAGGGCTGAACCGAGCCGTCGAGGGCGGAGCGGTGGCCGCGGAGAATCAGGCCGCTCGCTTCGAGCCACGGGGCCTGCTTGGCGCGCAGGCTCGCGACCCGTTGGTTGCCGAGATCGAGCAGATGGCGGGCGAAGGCGATTTCCTTGGTCGCCATGAACTCATCGTAGCGGAGGGCCCAGTCGACCGCCTTGTGCAGGACTTCTACATCGGGCAACAGCGCGAGTAATTTTGGCTCTCCGGCGAGTTCGCGGCCGAGGGTTTCAATTTCGCGGGCGAGGGACAGGGCTCCGGCGGCGAGTTCCGCGCGTTCGGCGGTGGTGAGGGTAATGCCGGCCGGTGGAATACGCTTGGGCGGGGCGGGTGGCGTCTGGGCAAAGACGGCGGTCGCGAAAACGAGCGAGGCGAAGGCGGCGAGGCAGGGGCGCATGGTGGAGGGCGGGGGAGCGAGGAACTCCGGCCCGCAGCGGAGGAGGCTGCCGGCCGGCGGGACGCTATCCGAGAACAAAGTGCGGCCGCCCGCCGCTGAGCCCGGCCGCGGGCGCGTTGGCCGGTGGATTCAAAAAACCGCTGGGGCCCGATGTCCCCCTCGGGCCGGCTTGGGCGGTACCAAAAAAAAGACCCGATGCGGACATCGGGTCCCACCGGGTCGGCCTCTCAGCCCTCCGCTCTCAACGGTAGGAGTGGGCTCAGATCTTCGCGAGGATGCCCTTGATCCGCTTCCAAGCGTCCTCCCGCGCCTTCTTATTTTCGGCGCTGCCCGCGGGATCTTCGCCGGCGCGCATGAAACCGTGACCGGCGCCCTCGTAGGTCACGGGGTCGTAGGCCTTGCCCGCAGCCTTCATCGCGGCGGTCGCGGCGGGGAGGCCGGCGTTGATGCGGGCGTCGTTGCCGGCGTAGAAGCCGTGGATCGGTGACGTGATCTTGCCGATCAGCTCGGTCGGAGCCGCGGCGCCGTAAAATACGAGACCGGCTTGGATCGAGGGATTGTGCGCGGCGTAGAGGAACGTCTTGCCGCCGCCCCAGCAGAAGCCGCCGACGACGACCTTGCCGTTGCAGGCGTCCAATTTCTTCACATACGCGACCGCGGCGTCGAGGTCGGCGTCGATCTGGGTCTGGGTCAGACCCTGGATCTTGCCGCGAACGCCGTCGGGGCCGCCGAGGGATTCGGTGCCGCCGCCGTTCGGGCCGGTACCGGAAAGGAAGTCGGGCGCGATGACCACGTAGCCGGCCTCGGCCATCTGGTCGACCATGCCGCGCATCCAGTCGGACAACCCGTAGATCTCATGGATGAGGACCACGGCCGTCGCCTTGGTCTTCACTTCGGGGAAACCGACGAAGCATTTCAGTTCTCGGCCGCCCTGCTTGATCGTGACCCACTCAAGGTGGCGGGGGGATTTGTCGAGACGGGCCTTGGCCCAGTCTTGGGCCGACGCGGGCAGCACGGCGGCGAGGAGAAGTGCGAACGGGAGGAGCAGGTGTTTCATGGGTGACGCGGGAGGTGGGGAATCCGCCGGCGGGGTTGCCGGTGGCTACGGGAACGGCGGACAGCGAATGTCGGTTGGGGCGGAAAGCAAGCGGCGGCATTTCAGAGCTAAGCCAAGAGCGAAAGATCCCTGCGGGCCCGCCCCAGGCCGCAGGTCCGGCTCCCGCTTCGCCCATTGCGAACGTGCGATCCCTTGCAACCTCCTCGGGTCCGCTTCGTCCTTTTTGGCGTGGTGACCTCACGCATTTCCGGTTTCGGGGCAAGGGCTGCATTGGTTTTCTTGACCGCACTGAGCCCGCTGGCGGCGGCGACCACGGCCATCGTGCAGGCGCGCGCCGACGGCACGCTCACCTACCAAGCCGACGCGCGCGGTAACACGATCCCCGACTTCTCGCGCGCCGGCTACGGCGGCGGTGGTGTGGCGTTGCCGCGGGTGCCGACCGTCCTGACGCTCGCCCCGCAGTCCGCGGGTGATGACACCGCCCGGTTGCAGGCGGCGCTCGATGCGGTGGCGGCGCGGCCGGCGGACGCCAACGGCTGGCGCGGGGCGTTGGAGTTGGGCCGTGGTGAATTCCGGATCGGCGGCTCGGTCGCGATCCGCGCGGGTGGCGTTGTGCTGCGCGGCGCGGGGGCCGAAGCGAGCGGCACGGTTCTGCGCGCCACCGGCACGAAACAGCGTACGTTGATCGAAGTCGGTGCCGTCGGTGCGCGGCGGCGGGAAATCGCGGGGACGCGCCGGCCCGTTACCGACGCCTATGTGCCCTGGAGTGCGTCGGAATTTTCAGTGGCATCCATCGCCGGCCTGAACGTCGGCGACCGGATCGTGGTGTTCCGGCCGTCGACGGCGGAGTGGATCCATGCGCTGGGCATGGACCGCATCCGGATCCGGCCGGGCTCGAAGCCGGGCGAGACCAAGCAGTGGACCGCCGGCGGATTTAATCTGGAACTGGAGCGCACCATCGTGGCGATCGACGGCCGGAAGCTCACGCTGGATGCGCCGGTCATGAACGCCCTCGATGCGGCTTACGGCGGCGGGGCGGTGTACCGCTATGAGTTTCCGCGCATTTCCCGGTGCGGGGTCGAGGGCCTCCGATTGGTGTCCGATTACGCGCGCGGCAAGGAGACTTCGGATGAAGCGCATGCGTGGACCGGCGTCATGTTCGGCGCGGTCGAAAATGCGTGGGCGCGCGACGTCACGGTCGTGCATTTCAGCCACGCCGTGCACACCAATGGCGGGGCGCTGTTCACGACCATTCAGGACTGCACGCATCTGGACCCCGTGTCGGAGATCACCGGTGGCCGGCGCTATTCGTATTCGTTGAACGGCCAGTACGGGCTCGTGCTGCGCAGCCACGCCCGCGGCGCGCGGCACACCTTTGTGACCGGTTCGCGCGTGTGCGGTCCGAACGTGTTCCTCGACGGCACTGCGGTGCAGGCGCACGCCGACTCGGGGCCGCATCACCGCTGGGCGGTGGGTTCGCTGTATGACAACATCCGCGACGACAACCAGCTCAAGGTTCAGGACCGGCAGTACGCCGGCTCGGGTCACGGCTGGGCCGGTGCGCAGCAGGTTTTCTGGAATTGCACCAGCAAGACGCTCGTCGTCCAGCAGCCGCCGACGGCGCAGAACTATGCCATCGGCTGCGTCGGGCCTTGGGCACCCGGCGACTGGAACAAGGCCGCGGCGCCCGGGCTCATTGAAGGGCACGGCGCGGCGGTTGCACCGCGCAGCCTCTACCTCGCGCAACTCGCCGCGCGACTCGGGCCGGCGGCGGTGGCGAACGTGATGGCGGCGAAGTAGGGTTCGCCCGTTTGTTGTAGATCAGCGCGCTGGCGCGCGCGGTTTGTCCGGCCCGCCCCGTCCGGGCGCTCGCGAGCGAGCTGGCCTACGCCCCTGCATTTCGCGCCCCGCGCTTGCCAGCCCCGCGCGCAAGCGGGATGCTCAGGCCTCATGAGCGTACCGAAACTTCACAACGTTCACGGCCAGCCGTCATGGTCCTTTCGCGCCAGCCACGTCCACGCGAGCCTCACCAAGCTCGGTGGCCACCTTGCGCCCGTCGCCTTCCGGCTCGATCACCGGCTGGTGTCCCCGTTCTCCGTCGCGCCGTGGGCCGAGGAGAAGATTGACCCGGGTCTGCCCGGCCTGCTGCACGCGTTGCGCGGCGATTTTTTCTGCGCGCCCTTCGGGGGCAACGGCACGCCCTGGCGCGGCGAACAGCATCCGCCACACGGCGAGACGGCCAACGCCAACTGGCGGCTTCGCACCTGCCGGCACGCCGAAGACCGCGTCACGCTTCACGCCAGTTTGCCGACCAAGGTACGCGCGGGTCAGGTCGACAAATTCGTCACGCTCGTTGACGGCCACACCGCGGTCTACCAGCGCCACGTCGTCACCGGCCGCGCCGGTCCGATGAGCCTCGGTCACCACGCGATGCTCAAGTTTCCCGACGCGCCCGGCAGCGGCGTCGTCTCGACCAGCCGGTTCGTGCAGGCGCAGGTGCTGCCCGACGAATTCGAGCGCCCCGAAAACCGCGGGTACTCCGCACTCAAGGCGAACGCGTCGTTTCGCGCCCTCGAACGTGTGCCGCTGGCCCGCGGCGGCACGACGGATGTATCAAGCTATCCGGCCCGGCGGGGTTATGACGACCTCGTGATGCTGACGGCCGATCCGAAGCTGACGTTGGCGTGGACGGCGGTCACGTTTGCGCAGGAGCGTTTTGTCTATTTTGCGCTGCGTGACCCGCGCGTGCTGCGGCACACGATCCTGTGGATTTCGAACGGCGGTCGCCACTACGCGCCGTGGAACGGGCGGCACACGGCGGTTATGGGTATCGAAGACACCACGAGCTTCTTCCACTACGGCCTCGCCGAGTCGGCCCAGCCGAATGCGCTGAGCCGGAAGGGCATTCCCACGACGCTGACGTTGCGGGCGAAACAGCCCACGACGGTGAACTACATCATCGGCGTGGCCGCGATCCCCGCCGGCTTCGATCGCGTGAAGGCGATTCGCGCCAACCCGGCCGGTGTCGAGTTGGTCGCCGCCAGCGGACAGCGCGTGGCGACGCCGCTGGACATGGGCTTCCTGCGCGGACCTTAACCTCGTAGCTCCGGCGCGTGGGCGCTGGGGGGCGTTTCTTTTTGGGAAACCGAAGCCCGCGGCTCACGCCGCGGGCTTCGGTGCATTCTCAGTACAGCAGCACCGCGCGGCGGCGCTGCTCGAACTGGGCGGACGCTTTCGCCCAGCGGGCCTTGATCTGCGCGAGCGATTCGCCGGCCTTGATCGCCTGCAGCGTCTCATCGTCGCCGAGGAGGCGGCCCATCTCTTCGACCTTGAATTTGTCCGGGTACAGCCGGCGGACTGCGAGCGCGAGCGCGATGCCGATGTCGACGGTGTTGCAGCGCGCGCGGTCGGTCAGGATCGCGCGAACGCCGCCGCAAACCTGGTCCTTGTATTTCAAGGACGCCGCCGGCCCCGGATAATACCTCATCGTCGGCGTGAAGACCACCGCCTCGAAGCGTACGCCGGGCAATGCCGCGCGGTTGAGTGCGGCGGCGAGTTGTGGGCCGTCGATATACGGCGCGCCCACCTGCTCGAAGGGCTTGGGCGTGCCGCGGCCCATCGAGACCGAGGTGCTTTCCAGCAGGCAGAAGCCCGGGTAGAGCGTGGCGGCCGTCAGGCTGCGCATCGACGGCGAGGGGTTGATCCACGAGAGTCCGGCGGAGTCGAAGTACGTGTCGCGCGTCCAGTGCTCGCAGCGCACGACTTCGAGGTCGGCGCCGAACTTGCGCTCGACGTTGAAGAGCCGGGCCAGCTCGCCGAGGGTCATGCCGTGGCGGACGGGGATCGGGTGGAACCCGATGAAACTCGGGGCGCGCGTCTGGACCGGGCCTTCAAATTTATCGCCGCCGATCGGATTCACGCGGTCGAGCACGAAGAGCTTCTTATGGTGCAGGGCGGCCGCTTCGACCGCGGCGCCCAGCGTGGCGGAGTAGGTGTAGAAGCGCGCACCGATATCCTGCATGTCGAACACCAGGGCGTCGATGTCGCGCAACGGCTCGGCCTGCGGGGCCCGCGCGCGGATGACGGCCATATCGTAATCGGCCGAGGACATGCCCGGGATCTTTTTCGGGCTCTCGCCGTAGAGGCTGTAGACGGGCAGCTTGGTCTTCTCGTCGATGGTGTCGCCGACCTTCTCGTCGGCTACGCCGCGGATGCCGTGCTCGGGGCTGAACAACGCGACGAGCTTCAGGTCCTTGGCTTCGTGGAGCAGGTCGATCGTGAGCCGGCCCAGGCGGTCGCGGCCGGTCTGGTTGGTGATGAGACCGAGGCGGAGGCCGCGGAGGCGGGCAAAGTCCTCGCGCACGAGCACGTCGATGCCGTTCATCACGGCGGTCTGCTCGAGGCCCATCGACTCGGCGAAGAGCGTGGCGATCTCGCGGCGGATTGGGGACGCGTCGCCCTTGCCGTCGGGGTGGACGCGGTTGCTAAGGAAGATGGCAAAGCTGCGGGAGCGCGGGTCGATCCAGACGCTGGTGCCGGTGAAGCCGGTGTGGCCGAAACTGATCCCCGCGGGGAACCAGCGGCCGCGCGGGCCGGAGAAACGCGTGTCGAGGTCCCAGCCGAGGCCGCGGCGGTCGGAGCCGTCGGTCTGCACGCGCGCCATCAGCGCGACCGTCTCCGGTTTTAGGATGCGCACGCCGTCGATTTCGCCGCCGTTGAGGAGCATGCGGCAGAAACGCGCGAGATCCTTGGCCGTGATGAACAGGCCGGCGTGGCCGGCGACGCCGCCCATCATGCGGGCGGACGGATCGTGTACGACGCCGCGGAGCCAGTTGCCCGCGGCCTTCTCGGTCGGGGCGGTGCGGGCGAGCTTGGCGGCCGGCGGGAGGAAGCCGGTGTCGGTCATGCCGAGCGGCGCGAACACCTCCTGCGCGGTGTAAACCTCGAGGCTGCGGCCGCTGGCGAGGCGCACGAGCTCGCCGAGGACGATGAAGTTGATGTCGCTGTAAACAAAGACGCTGCCGGGCACGCTCCGGGGCTTCTCGGCGCAGGCCAGGCGGACTGCGGTGTCGAAGCCGGACCAAGCCGGGGTGTAGTCCAGGTCGGGGCGCAGACCGGAGTGGTGGGTCAGCAGATGACGGACCGTGATACCTTCCTTGCCGTGCTCGGCGAAGGCGGGGAGGTAGCGCACGACGGGCGCCTCGAGATCGAGTTTCCCCTGCTCGATCAGCCGCATGACGGCGGTCGTGGTGGCGATGACCTTGGTCAGCGATGCCGCGTCGTAGAGAGTATCTTCGGTCGCGGCTTCGACTGCCGGCGTCAGCGCGCGTTGGCCGTAGACCTTGCGGTAAGATTGATCCTCGTGTTCCAGCCAGAGCACGCCGCCGGGGATCTTCTTGGCGTCCATCGCCGCGGCGATGGCGGTGTCGATGGCCGTGAGCTTGTCGGCCTTGAACGGCACCGCGGCAAACACGGTCAGCGTGGTGCACGCGGCGAGGACGGTGAGCGCGGCGCGGGGAAGGAAGGGCGGTTTCATGCGGCGGGGGGAGGGGATGCGATACCGGATTACATTCGGGACAGCCACGCGCTGGCGCTCGCAGCGACGGAAGGGGTTGGCCGGAAGGCGCGGTGACCTCACCGCACAGGGGCGATGCGGAAGCGTTATCCCGCGGGGCGGGGGCAGCCCGCCCCGCGGAATGACGCCGATATCCGCCCCGCCTCAGACCGAGGCGAGAACCTTCTCGAGGAACAGCCGGTTGGCCCGGGCGTTCTCCATCGTTTCCTGAGCGGTCGCGCCGATCTTGCAGCACTCGACCATGATCGGGCCGTTGAAGCCGGCGGACTTCAACTTCTTGAAGACGCCCGCGAAATCGACTTTGCCCGTGCCGAACTGGACCATGACGTCGGCCTTCTGGGCGGCGCAGTCTTTGGCGCAGAAGCCCGTGACATGTTCCGCGATGGACTCGAGTTCAGCGACCGGGTCCTTGCCGGTGTAGTAGATGATGTTTCCGGCGTCGTACCAGACCTTGAAGTTGGCGTGGCCGACGGCCTTGAGGGCCTTGCGGATTTCATCGGAGGCGCCGCTGCCGCCGCCGTGCGGCTTGAGGACGAGTTTGACGCCGCGCTCCTGCGCAAAGGCGGCGGCGTCGGCCATAACCTTGAAATACTGTTCGTAGTGCTCCGGCTTATCCACGCCGAAGGTCAGGGCGAACTCGCCGCCGACCGCGTGGATGTTGGTGATCTGCTTGCGCGTGTCGGCGATGGCGTCGGTGAGCGGGACCCCGTTTTTGATGCGCAGGGCGCCCATGTTCACCTTGAGGCCGCGGGCCGCGACCTTGGCTTTGAGGGCGGCGAGGTATTCCGCCGAGGCCTCGGAGCCGGTGAAGAACTCCTTCTGGGCGGCGATCGGCGTGAGCAGGCCGGTGACCTTGTAGCCCGCATCCTTGATCGAATCGAGGGTGACGTCGTAGCTCCACTTCGTCCACGGGCGGTTGAAGCAGCCGACGGTCCACTGCGCGGGTGCGGCGGCCTTGGCGGCGAACGCGGAGCGAGGCAGCAGGGCGACGGCCGCAGCGGCGGACGAAGCGGCGAGGAAGTGACGGCGGGAAAGCAGGGGAGTCGGCATAAGAATTCGGGGGTGAAGCGACAGTTCACGCCGCGACGGAGCAGGCGGCAATCCCGAAGGTGGGAGGTGAGGGCCAGCGAGTGGCTGCGGGCTCCGTGGGCGGCGTAGCCCTGCGCGTGAGCGCAGGGACCTGGAGGGAACGCCAACTTCCCTGCGCTCACGCGGCGGGCGACGGGCCGGGCGCTGCCCGGTCGTGCAACGTTCAACCCTGAGCTTGCCACGGCGCGCGCTTCGCGCGGGCCTTACACCTTCTCGTTCACCACCGGATTCGTCAGCGCACCGATCTTCTCGATGTCGATCGTGACGCTATCGCCGG
>CAIJFT010000355.1 GCA_903820035.1 uncultured Opitutia bacterium | reverse complement strand
GTCGGCGGCTGAACCCAACGGCCATGTCCCATTACCTCAAAGTCTGGCTCGCCTGCGCCCGGTACTCGATTACGCGGACCCTGATGTTCCGCGGCGATTTCTTCGTGTGGTCGCTGGTGGAACTCTTCTGGATGACGGTGAACCTGCTGCTCATCTCGGTCATCTACGAGCACACGAAGTCGATCGCGGGCTGGAGCAAGTACGAGATGATGCTGCTCGTCGGCACCTCGATGCTGATCCAACGCTTCCTGATGGGCTTCTTCTGGAGCAGCATCTTCGAAATGGGGCGCAACGTGCGCAGCGGGAATTTCGATTTCTTTTTGGCCCAGCCCGGGAACATCATGTTCATGACCACGACCCGGAAGCTCGATCCGGACGGCCTGATGAACTCCGTCGTTGCCGCCGCGGTGGTGTTCTACTCGGCCCGGCAACTGCACCTGCACCCGGGCGTGCTCGACCTCTTTCTCTACGCCGTGCTCATCGTCTGCGGCCTCGTCATTCATTACAGCATCTTGGTCCTGTCGGTGTCCGCGGTGTTCTGGCTGACGAGCGCACAGGGCGTCGAAGGCGGGTATTTCACGCTGACGGAATTTTCCCGCCTGCCACGCGAAGCCTTCACCGGTGTTTCCCGGATACTCTTCGTGTGGATTCTGCCCGTGGTGGTGGTGAGCAACGCACCCGCCAAGATTCTGCTCCACGGGTTCGACGCCGCGTGGGTGGCGTGGCTCGTCGTCGTGGCGGCAGCCTGGTTCGTGCTGGCGGTATTCGTCTTTCACCGCGGGCTGCGCCGCTACGCCAGCGCGAGTTCATGAGCGAAACCCTCGCAACCCTTGAGGCCCGACTGGGGTATGTCTTCCAGGATCCGTCGCTCCTCGAGCGAGCACTGCTCCACCTTTCCTACGTCGCGGAGCACCCCCTGGCCGGCGAGAGCAACCAGCGGCTCGAATTTCTCGGCGACGCCGTGCTTCAGATTTTCACCGCGGAGGAACTCTTCCGTCTCTTTCCGGCCGAGCGCGAAGGCGTGCTGACCACCCGCCGCGCACTGCTGGTCAACCGCGGCTTCCTCGCCCAACTCGCCCGCGAGGTAGGCCTGCCGGCCCTGCTTCGACTCGGTCAAAGCGAGGAGGCCGGCGGAGGCCGCAACCGCACGTCCAATCTGGGTGACGCATTCGAAGCCCTCATCGGCGCGCTCTATTTGGACTCTGATATTATCACCACGCGCGGCGTGTTGCGGACCATCTATGGCGACCTCAACGCGCGCCTCGACGGCCTGGAGGACTCGGCCAATCCGAAGGGACGGCTGCAGGAAATCGTGCAACCCAAGCACGGCAACACCGCGCTGCGGTATGACGTCATCCTCGCAACCGGCGAAGACCATGCGCGCGAATACGAGGTCGCGGTTTACCTGCTCGATGAAAAACTCGGCACCGGCCGCGGCTCCTCGAAAAAGCAGGCCGAAGAAGCCGCCGCCCGCGCGGCGCTTCTGGTGATACCGAAGGCGGAGGCTTGAGTCGGTCGGCGCGTTTGCGCGCGCCGAGGACGGATTCGAATCGCCTGAAGCGCCCGCAAGCGGACTGACCGACGGCACCGCTCCGCACACGCGAGTTGCCGTCCGGCGGAATGTGGTTTTTTAATGGCCCTTCATGCCCGTCACGGCCGCCACGCGTCACAAGCTCACCGGCGTCTGCCCGCCCGCCCGCGGCGCGGTCGTGGCCGAGCTTTGCCGGGCCCGCCCGGCCCCGGTCTGGCTCGTCGTGACCGAACACCTCAAGGCCGCCGAACAACTGGCCGAGGACATCGCTTTTTTCCACGGCGCCGGCGAACACACCCGGCCGCTGCGCACGCTCGTTTTTCCCGAATCGATGGCCGACGGCGCCGACATGCGCGAGGCCTTCGCCGCGGCGAGCGACCGGCTCAGCGTGCTGTCACGTCTCCGCGCCACCCGCGCCCTGACCGCGACGCCGGATACCCTCGTCGTCACGACCACCCCGGGCGCCCTGTTGCAGGCGGTGCCCGCGATCGAGGAGTTCGCCACGCGGGAGTTCACCCTGCAACGCGGTCAGACGCAGCCGTTTCAAGGCCTGCTCGAAAAGCTGGAGAAACTCGACTACGACTCCGAGGCGGTCTGCGAATCCCCCGGGCACTACGCCGTGCGCGGCGGCATCATCGACCTCTACCCCGTCACCGCCAACCAGCCGTACCGGCTGGATTTCTTCGGCGACGAGATCGAGTCGATCCGCGAATTCGATCCGGTCACCCAGCGTTCCGGCGCCACGGTTGAATCCATCTCGCTCGCGGCGTCACCGCGCGTGCGCCTCGCCCACTCGACCACCGGCCTGGCAGACTACCTGACCGCGTCGGCTCACCTCGTCTTCATCGAGCCGGCGGCGCTGGAAAAAGAACTCAGCGACCTGGCCCGCGCCGGTCACCTCGGACTCGGCCCGATGCTGGAACGCAGCGCGGCGGGGTTCGGGGTCAGCGACCTCGACGAGGCGACCGCGCTGTTCGATGGGGTCGCGGGGGACGTCACGTGGGACACCGAGAGCCTTGCCCATCACCGGCGTTATCCCGACGACGCCCTCGTCGCGCAGGAGCGGTTGAGCGTCGAGGAGGATGCGCGCGGTGAATTTCTCCGCCAGGTCGCCGCGTGGCGGAAGGGCGGTTACGACGTGTGCTGCGTCGTCACCAAGGAAGGCGAGGAACAGCGCGCGCAGGAAATTCTGGCGGAGAATCCCAAGCTCAAGGTGATCCGGCCGCGCTGGCTGCGGGGCCACCTGAACGAGGGCTTCCGGATCACGTTCCGCGACGAGGCCCGCCTGGGCGACGGCCGGACCGGCGTCGTCGTCGTGACGGAAACCGAGATCTTCGGCCGCCAACGGCAGCGGCGACCCGCGCTGAACCAGCGGGTGGTGGCGCAGCGCGCGCAGGTCGACCAGTTGCTGGACTTCTCGGAGTTGGTCGAAGGCGACTTTGTGGTGCACCTGCAGCACGGCATCGCGCATTACCGCGGACTCACGAAATTGGATACGGCCCAGGGCATCCGCGAGGTGATCTCGCTCGAGTTCGACGACCACGTGACCCTGCACGTACCGCTGCAGGAATCGCATCTCGTCAGCCGCTACGTCGGCCTCAGCAAGGCCAAGCCGCAGCTCGGCCGGATCGGCTCGGGCCGCTGGGAAAAGGCGCGTCAGGCGGCCGAACGCGCCACCATCGACCTCGCCGCGGAGCTCCTGCGCATCCACGCGGCCCGCGAGGCGGAGCCGGGACAGGCCTTCCCTCCGGACAACACCTGGCAGAAGGAATTCGAGGCTTCGTTCCCGTTCAGCGAGACGCGCGACCAGCTGCGCGCGATCCAAGAGACCAAGACGGACATGGAGAGGGCGCGGCCGATGGACCGGCTGATCTGTGGCGACGTCGGCTTCGGCAAAACCGAGGTCGCGATCCGCGCGGCCTTCAAGGCCGTCCAGGGCGGCCGACAGGTCGCCGTCCTGGTGCCCACGACGGTGCTGGCCCAGCAGCACCTGAACACGTTTCGCGAACGCATGGCCGGTTACCCGATTGCGGTCGAAATGCTCAGCCGTTTCCGCAGCCGCGCGGAGCACACGAAGGTCATCACCGCGACGACGGCGGGTCAGGTTGATATTTTAATCGGCACGCACCGGCTGCTGCAGCGCGACGTCAACTTCAAGGACCTCGGCCTCGTCATCATCGACGAGGAGCAGCGGTTCGGCGTGAAGCACAAGGAGGTGTTCAAACGAATGCGCTCCACGGTCGACGTCCTGTCGATGAGCGCCACGCCGATACCGCGGACGCTTTACATGGCGCTGACCGGCGCGCGCGACCTAAGCGTGATCGAGACGGCCCCGACCAACCGCCACCCGATCCAGACCATCGTGAAGACCTACGAGGAACAGGTCGTCGTGGACGCGGTGCGGTTCGAGCTCCGGCGAGGCGGGCAGGTGTTTTATCTCCACAACCGGGTCCAGACCATCGATCTGGTGGCCGCGCGCCTGCGCGAGTTGATGCCCGAGATTACGGTCGGCGTCGGCCACGGGCAAATGGGGTCGGACGACCTCGAGGAAGTGATGACCGAGTTCGTGGCGGGCCGGTATCAGGTCCTGGTCGCGACGACGATCATCGAGAGCGGGTTGGATATTCCGAACTCCAATACCATCATCATCGAGGGCGCGGATCGGTTCGGATTGTCGCAGCTGTACCAGCTCCGCGGCCGGGTCGGCCGGTTCAAGCACCAAGCCTACGCCTATCTCCTGTTGCACCGCCACACCCGGCTGCTGGAGGTCGCACGGCAGCGTTTGACCGCCATGCGCCAGCACAACCAGCTCGGAGCGGGCTTCCGGATCGCCATGCGCGACCTTGAGCTGCGCGGCGCCGGCAACCTGCTCGGGGCGGAGCAAAGCGGCCATATCGTGGGCGTCGGTTTCGAGCTCTACTGCCAGCTGCTCCGCCAGTCGGTGGCCCGTCTGAAGGGGGAAAAAACCGCCGCGGCGATCCGCGCCAACGTGAAGCTCGATTTCGTCTTTGTTGGCGAGAGCGCGGCGCCCGCCGGCGCGGCGGGCCGCCACGTCGACGGTTATACGGCGATCAAAGACGCGGAAAACGACCACGCCGTCGAGGTGACCAAGGTGCAGGCGCGATTGCCGTCCACGTACATCGCCGAGACCAGGCTACGGATCGATTTCTACCGCAAGCTCGCCCTGGCCGATGGTTTAGCAGCGCTGAAGCAGATCGAATCCGACCTCCGGGACCGGTTTGGAAAGTTCGGCGAAGAGGTGAAGGCGCTACTTTTGATCACCGAGATCCGATTGCGCGCGGAACAAAAGGGCATCTTGTCCGTCGAAACCGAATCCAGCCGCCTGAAGTGCCTGCGCCATAGTGGTCGACGTGACGACTGGGTGCAGGTCGGCACGCGGTTTCCAAGGTTGACCGCTCCCAAGCCCCTCCTACGGTTGAGGGAAATTATCTCTTTTCTGAACAATCTGCCGAATCCATGACGCTACGCCGCCGCTTTGCTTTACCCCTGATTGCCGCCGCGGTTGCAGCCGGTGCGTTCGCCCAGACCGGACAACCCGCCGCCGCCCCGAGCCCCGCCAGCAGCGCCGTCGCCGAGACCCTTAACCTGCGTTTCGCCAACGGCATCGTGGCCGTCGCCGAGGAGAAGATCATCACGGTCGCGGATGTCATGCAGTACATCGGGCCGCTGTTGCCCCAGCTGCGCAACGAAGCCAAGACCGAGAAGGAATTTCAGGAGCGGCTCGAACAGCTGCAAGACAGCGCGATCCAGGATCTCGTCGACCGCGTGCTGATCGTGAAGGAATTCCGCAAGGACGAGAAGCGCCAGATCCCCGCCCACTACGTCGACAACGCAATCGCCGATGAAATCGCCGAGCGTTTCGAGGGCGACCGATCCAAGTTCCTCGCCTTCCTGAAGGCCAAGGGCCAGACGCAGCGCGACTACCGCCGCGAGGTGGAGGAGAACATCATCTTCCAGTACATGCAGGGGCAGCAGAAGAAGTCGCAGAGCCTCGTCAGTCCCGTCCGCATCGAGACTTACTACAACGAAAACAAAGACCGTTTCTACCAGGAGGATGCGGTCCATCTTCGTCTGATCCAGCTCACCCGGACGGAAACCGACACCGACGCCACCTTGAATGAAAAGGGCGGCGTCATCCTGACCCGCGCGAAGGCCGGGGAAAAGTTCGAGGACCTCGCCAAGGAATTCAGCAACGACATGAAGCGCTCCAAGGGCGGCGACTGGGGCTGGATGAAACGTTCCGACTTTAAGAAGGAGTTCAGCGACCCGGCCTTCGACCTGAAGAAGGGCGAAACCTCGAAGCTCATTATGCTGCCGGAAGGCGCCTTCGTGCTTTTCGCCGAGGACCGCAAGTTTGCCGGCATCCAGCCGATCGACGAGGTCCGCGACCAGATCGAGCGCATCTTGGTGCAGCAGATGGGCCGCACCAATCAGGAGAAGTGGCTCGAGCGGCTCCGCCGCAACGGCTACGTGAAGCATTATTGATCGGGCGCCGCGACCGCGCCCGATCGGTTGAAGGTTGAGAGTTGAGGGTTGAAAGCCGGGTGCTCCGGCTGCTGCCTCAGCCTGTAGCCGCGTTTAAGCCGAAGGCGAAAGCGCGGTCAGACCGTTTGAAGCCTCATTTCCGAACGTCTCCCGTGCGGCAAAACCGAAGGCAGACGGATCGGCCTCCGCGCTTTCAACGTTCAACCACTCCGCATTGGGTATCCCGCCTCGTTGGCAACCGGCCTCCGAAGTCGTACCACCCAGCGGTGCCCGACCGCCCTTCGCCCTACCCGCCTTCTGCTAACCGGCTGCTCGCCACCGCCGTCGGCGAACGCCCCCAGGAACGTCTCATTCGCCACGGCGCCGGGGCGTTGAGCGACGCTGAATTGATCGCGATGCTGTTGCGCAACGGCACCCGCGGCCAGGATGTGCTAACGCTCGCCGGTCGCTTGGTTCACGACGCCGGCTCGCTCGCGGGCCTGATCCGCTGGACGGAACCGGATTTCCGCCGCCTGAAGGGCATCGGCCCCGTGAAGGCGTTGCAATTGGTCGCCGTCATGGAGGTTGCCCGCCGGGTCATCAGCCAGCCGGCGGGTGAAACGCCGATCCTGCAGACGCCGGAGGCAATCTGGGCCCACCTCCTGCCGGTGGCGACCGGGCTCACCGTCGAGAAATTCTGGGTGCTCTGCCTGAACCGCAAAAATCGGCTGCTGAAACGCGTGGAAATCTCCTCCGGCACCGCCACCTCGGCCCTCGCCCATCCGCGGGAGGTTTTCCGCGAGGCCGTGCGGGCCGCGGCGACCGCGATCCTCTGCGCGCACAACCACCCGAGCGGCGACCCGGCGCCGAGCGCGGCGGACCTGCAGGTGACCCGGCTGCTGCGGGAGGCGGCCCGCGCGATCGACATCCCGTTGGTCGACCACGTGATCATCGGTCGCCCCGAAGCCGATCCCCTCGGCACCGGGTACTTCAGCTTCCGCCACGCCGGCCTGCTGTAAGCGGTGCCGCGACGGAACGCCGGACGGCGACCGTCCCCGTAGTCCAGCTCGCTTGCGAGCGCGTTTGGGTCCGCGTCCGGCACGGTCGAGCGCGCGCAAGCGCGCTGCCCTACGCCAAGCGCATTTGGCCAAGGATCATGGGAGATCCAGCCGCCGCCAAGGTCCTCGGAAAAAAATCCTTGCCGTCGGAGTGCGGAGTGGCGACGTTCCGCGTCCCTCATTTTGGTAGGATACTCAAGTGGCCAACGAGGGGAGACTGTAAATCTCCTGGCTTACGCCTTCCCTGGTTCGAATCCAGGTCCTACCACCATTTTCCCCGGCGAATTCGCCGAAGGTTGAACGCAGCGAGGTCGATTCGCTCCCGCTCGGTTGTGAAAAGAACCGACCAATCCCGCCTGTTTCACGGCGGCACACGGAACCACGGCATTCCTTCGCCGCCTCCCGGTTCGGATCAGACCGCTTCCGCGGGGATTTCAAACCGTCTCCACCGGGGTCGGAGTGGGATTTCATGTAGAGAGGGCTTCCCGAGACCCTAGTGGGGTCCGAGGTGGATTCCACGGGCGGCGCGGAATTTCGGAGGAAGAGCCGCAAAGACTCTCCAGGCCCCAGAGTGGAATATTGGAACGGCGACTGATTGCAGCCAAGGCGCCGGCAGGAATCCTAGACAGAGCGGATCATGCTCATTTCCGGTTTCGTTGGCTTCGCGTGGCACCGAAGAGCCACTGTCCGGGTGAATTGACCCTCAAGCCGCGGGGCCCGCTTCCAATAGAACAAGCCAGCCCGGTCTCCGCCGACTCGGACCCGACCGCGTGGGCGCACGACTCCCTTTAAATCCCTTTCTGATGAACGACACTCCGCTGACCTCAACCCAACTTGACGGTCACGCTGACCGGTACCGGCACCGGAACCACCGGGCAAGGAGGCACAGCTTTGAACACTCCGCCGCCGTGGATCGATCCGGGGGCGGAGCCTTCTACGTTTCGCCCACTCTAACCGACAACTTCGTTAGCGCTGAATTTTGAAAAAAGTCCCATGAACCTCATAAAGACCTTGGTCACAAATCTCCTGCCATCAGGAGCGTCGTCCCGTGGGGCTGGGCGCACCGCCGGCTTCCTCCTCGCTTGGTTGCTGGCGTTGCCGCAGCTGCACGCCGCCGCTCCCGGCAGCCCGACGGCCGTCTCCGCCGACGCATCCGACTCATCCGCGGTGGTGTCCTTCACCGCCCCGGTATCGGATGGCGGGAGCTCTATCCGGTATTACGAGATTACCACGGTCGAAAGCCCCGGCCTGAAGGCCCGCGGGCGCCGGGGTCCAATCACCGTGCTCGGGCTCACCAACGGGACTCTCTATACGTTTGTTGTCACCGCGACGAACGCGGACGGCACCAGCGCCGCCTCCGTCGCCAGCGCCGCGGTGACTCCAGGCCGCATCCAGTTCGGGCACGGCCACTGGGCCCTGAGCGGAAGCCAGGATTTCAAGGGCGCCAGCAGCGGGTCGCTTTCCTCCAGTTCAGGCAGCGCCGGCAGCGGTTACACCGGAACCAGCGCCGGCTGGACCCTGACCAGCAAAATTAATCCCGGAATGCAGAGTCCGGCGGGAAGCGCCGCTACGGCGACAACCCCGCCCACCGCCCTCGCCCATCTCGCACTCACGGCCGGTGGAGACTACCTCGTCGCACTGATTGGCGGTACCGCCCTTTCCATCACCGATCCCGGAACCGACAGCCTTCAGTTGCCGATTTTTGGCACGTCGTCGCTGCTCCTGAATGACACCGTGACCGGATCCCTCGCCAACGGGATCGCCGATACCAACGGCGGCCACGGCCAGAATGCGATCGTGGCGACCAAGACCTTCACGGTCAGCGCCGGCGAGGTCGACCCGCTCGATGGACAAGTACACGTGCGCCTCGCCACCGCCCCCGTAGTCGTAAACCCGGCGCATGCTTTCAACGAACAGCCCTATCAGTTCGTCCAGATCGAAAATCTCACCCTCGGCACCACCGTCTACACTGATCTGAACGTCGCCGGCGCCGTCGGCGTGCCGTGGATCACCTCCTCACAAACCAGTGGCAGCAGCCCGATCCAATATACCACCTGGCAACTCGTGGACTGGACCGGCACCAACTCCCAAATCGGCGTGGGCGACCAAATCAAGGTGACCATCGTCACCGCGTCCTGCTCCAAGGGCGGTCACTGGGGACGCGCGTATGCCGCCCCGGCGCCCGGCGCACTCGGCAATGCCGGCACGGGAATCGCCGACTTCCCGACCGCCTATGTCACCGCCACCGGACCCGCCGCCGTCGCCAAGGCCTCCGATATCGGCTACACGTTTCGCTACCGCAACCTTTCCGGCAGCAACATCGACAACGTCCAGGTCCAGATCGTGATTCCGGTCGGCACCACGTACGTCAGCACCACGGCGGGTACCAGTTCCTATATCGCCGGCACGACCACCCTCAACGTCACCCTGGGCAGCATGCTCGACGGTGACTACGGCTCGTTCGACGTCGTCGTCAACTCCGGCGCCACCGTGGGCCAAGTCACGCTGGGCAACTACATCCTCACCGGCACGCTCGCCGGCACCACCACCCCCATTCTTCCCGCCTACGGCAGCAAGGTCTACACCACCATCGACGATCTCTACACCGTCACGCTGAACTCGAACAACGGCGCGGGCGGTTCCGTCGTATCAACTCCGGATGTCGGCTCGCTGAACTTCGGCGCCACGACCTCCGCCCAAAGCGTCGTGAAGGGCCGGACCGCCTCGCTCACCGCGTCCCCCTCCGCCGGATACCAATTCACCGGCTGGACCGGAGCCGTCACCAGCGCCAGTGCCACCATCAGCGTGACGGTGAACAGCAACGTCACCTTGAACGCCGTCTTCACGCCGCTCAACACGCCCCCCGTCGTCACCACCACCAGCGGGACGACCGCGGCAGTTGAGCAGGTGGCCATCGCCGTCGATTCGACCCTAACGGTCGCCGACAGCGACAGCGCGACGCTCGCCTCGGCCACCGTATCCGTCACCGGCAACTTCCAGTCCGCCCAGGACGTCCTCGCCTTCACCAACAACGGCAGCTCGATGGGAAACATCTCCGCCAGCTATAGCAGCGGCACCGGTGTCCTCACCCTCACCTCTGCTGGCGCCACCGCCACCCCCGCCCACTGGCAGGTCGCGCTCCGCGCCGTTACCTACACCAACTCCTCCGACACCCCGAACACCTCAAACCGCACCGTGACCTTCGTCGCGAACGACGGCACCCTCGCGAGCAACAGCGCGACCAAGACCCTCTCCGTCGCCGCCGTAAACGACGCGCCGGTGAACACGGTCCCGGGTTCGATCACGGTCACGGAGGATCAGGCCACCGCTCTCACCGGCATCAGCGTCGCCGACGCCGACGCCGGCAGCAGCACGATCACGCTGACGCTCAGCGCACCCACCGGCACCTTGAGCGCCACCTCCGGCAGCGGCGTCAACGTCACGGGTTCAGGCACCGGCACCCTCGTCCTCTCCGGCGCTCAATCCGCCATCAACGCCTTCATCGCCGCCAACGGCGTCTCCTACACGACCCCGCTCAACGCCAACGGCAGCGTCACCCTCACCGTCACCTCCAACGACGGCGGCAACACCGGTTCCGGCGGCACCCTCACCGACACCGATACGGTTACCCTCAACATCACCGCCGTAAACGACGCGCCGGTCGGCACGCCAAAGACGATCACGTCGGCGGAGGACACCGATTACACCTTTGCCGCATCCGACTTCGGTTTCACCGATCCGAACGACTCTCCGGCCAATTCACTGCACTCGGTGCGGATCACGACGCTGGCCACCGCCGGCACGCTGAAGCTCTCCGGTACGCCGGTCACCGCCGGGCAGTTCGTCCCGGTCGCGAGCATTCCCAACCTCACGTTTACCCCGGTGAGCGGCGCGAGCGGCACGCCGTACGCCTCCTTCAGCTTCAACGTAAAGGATAACGGCGGCACGTCGCCCGGCGTCGATACCGACACCGTCGCCCGCACCATCACGTTCAACATCACCAGCGTAAGCGACGCCCCCATCGGTACGCCCAGGACCATCACCACCAGCGAAGATACCGACTTCACGTTCGCCGTCTCCGATTTCGGCTTCACCGACCCGAACGACTCTCCGGCGAATAACTTCCACTCCGTAAAGGTCACGACGTTGCCGGCCGCCGGCACGCTGAAGCTTTCCGGTACGCCGGTCACCGCCGGGCAGTTCGTCCCGGTCGCGAGCATCACCAACCTGAAGTTCACGCCGGTCGCGAACGCCAACGGCACTCCCTACACC
>CAIJFT010000354.1 GCA_903820035.1 uncultured Opitutia bacterium | reverse complement strand
GTCCCCGCCCCGAGGATCGCCAAGCCGAGCAAGGCCGCAAAGAAGTGACGACGCGGGCTTCGGACGGAGCGGGAGGTTTTCATTGGAGCGACAACGGAAGGGCTACCCGCGTCGGCGCGCGCCGACAACGCGGTTCTCACCCAAACCGGTTCCGAGATTGCTGTCGCCGCCTTTGAGCCAGAGACGAAAGCGTGGTTGCGCCTGAGCACCACGTTGCCGCTGCACTCCAACGCGGCTATGCAATGACTGAAAACGCGGTAGCTCCTCCGGGGGGGCGTCGAACGTTGCGATGGGACCCGATGTCCTCATCGGGTCAGATCGTAACCATTCCCCGCCAATCGACGGGATCGGGACATCGGGCGCCACCGGGCGCGGCGATTCGCACAACCGCGCCGACTAAGCCAGCAGCGCCTCGATGCGGGCCTTGGAGGCGATGACCTCATCGACCGTGGCGCGCGGACTCAGCTCCAAGGTCAGACGGTGTTCCGGCCGCCAGAAGGAGCTGATCATTTGGAAGTCGATGTGACCGGCGCCCACCGGCTGGTGGTCATGACCGTTGGCCGAGACATCATGCAGGTGAAACCCGAGCAACCGCGGCGCGAGCCGTTCCAAATGTTCGCGATGGTTGAGCAACCCCATGCCTTCCTTGATATCCGCGTGCCCCGTGTCGTGCCAGTAGCCGACCGGCGCATCCGCGCCCAAGCCCGCGAGCAAATCCGCCATGTCCGCGTCGAGCGGCAACTCGTCGATCTTCTCGCGATTCTCGAAGCCGAGCCGCACGCCTTTTTCGCGCGCGAAATCGAGCACCGCGCCCACGCTGGCCTGCATCTGCGCCATAAACGGCGGTTGTTTGCGCCGGATCTTCGCAACGCACTTGTCCCGCAAGACCGGATACTCCCGGTCTTGCGGCTGGCGGCCGGCCTGGGGGTGGTCGGCCAGATAGCGGCGGACTGCCCGGGTCGGGTTGAACCAAAAATACCGCACCCGGCCCAGGTGGCAGACGAGCACCTTGGACTGCAGGAGCGCGGCAAACTCGATCGAACGGCGGGTCTGGCGCACCCATTGGTTGGCTTCACCCGAGGCTAGCGCCGACGGCTCGAACAAGTTCGGTGCCGCGTGGAGCACGCCGGCGGGCAACGGACAGAAATTATGGGTGGAACTGATCTTGATCAGGCCCTCCTCCACCCCGCGGAGGATTCCCGGTACGAGCGTAATCCGAATGCCGTGGCTGAGCTCGGCGTGCGTGAAGCCCAAATCCGCCATTTCCCGCAACATGTCATACCCGTCCTTATGTCGGTGGGAGCACCAACTGGTGGAGAGAGCCAAAACGGGTTTCACGCGGGGGAGCGAGGTAAGGTGGTGAGTTTGAAAAGCGAGGACGGAGAACGGACGCCTGAGCCGACGCCGATACCGTCGCTGCGGTTACTCCTGAATTTCGCCCCGCCCCGCGGCAACTTGCACGGCGAAAATACGTTGAAGACAAAAAACGCCGCGCCGGCGGACGATTTTGCGGCGATCAAGGGGGCGTACCCCCGGCCGGGATCTCAAGGAGGTTACAGCCATCACCAAACCGTGGCACAGGACGAGCGGGGAGTTCGGAAAGCCGCGTGAAGTATCACGTTGGTCTCCTGCCCGAAAAACGGGCCGTTGACCGGTGCCCACCCAGCGGGCGGCACGACCTCGGGAAATATACCGTACCGCCGGAGAGTCGGGAGGATCTCCTTCGCCCTCCCCGGGCGCCCGGTTCCTCGCTCTTCCTGAAGCAAAAAGCCGCGCCCCGCAGATGCGGAGGCGCGGCAAAATTCGGGTGCGAAACCGGCCGAAACCTTATTCGGCGTAGCGGCGGCGCAGCATCTGGGTGAAGGCCTGAACCTTCTCCTTACGGCGGCGCTTCTCGCAGGGCTTCTCAAAGTAACGCTTGGCGCGGGTGCCCTTGATGATGTTCTCGCGATCGAGCTTCTTCTTCATGCGACGCAGCGCACGGTCGATGGGCTCGTTCTTGCGGATCTTGATTTCGATGGACATGGGATCGTTCTGTAACGGACGAGTGTTGAAAGTAAAAGCGGAGCACTAGGCCAACCCGCGCGGCCCACGTCAACGGCATTTTTGTGATCCAGCCAAACGGGTGGCGAATCCGTGGTTTTTACAGGAGAAAACGATGGTAACGGAGCGGGTGGCGCCAGCCGATACGGTCGGCAGCTCGCTCGCGGGCGCTTCGGCAAGGGAGAAGGGCCCGTGTGCCAGTGCGCTGACCGAGGGCGGCGCCCCCCGTTCGCCGCTGGATTGCGCTCCCCACCCCACTCCCGCCTTGCTCACAGCCCGCCGGCGCGTTGTTTCAAGGCCCGCTTGCCATCCGTCGACAAAAATTTCGTCCACCTCCACGTCCACACGGACTACAGTCTGCTGGACGGCTGCTGCCGGATCGACCGGCTGATCGAGCGGGCCACCGAACTCGGGATGAGCGCGATGGCGCTGACCGACCACGGCAACCTCTACGGAGCCATCGAGTTCTACAACCAAGCGAAGGCCAAGGGCGTCAAGCCGCTGATCGGCTGCGAGCTCTACCTCGTGGAAACCTCCCGCCTCGAGAAAAACGGGCGGGCGGGCGACGACGGAAAGACCATTTTTCACCTCGGCCTGCTGGCGAAAAACCTCACCGGCTACCAAAACCTGCTGAAGCTGGTCTCCGATGCGCACCTCAAGGGCTTCTACTACAAGCCGCGCACCGACTTCGAAACGCTCGCGAAGCACGCCAACGGGCTCATCGGCTTCACCGGTTGCCTCGCCTCGCTGGTCCCGCAGCACCTGCTCCACGACCGTTACGAGGAGGCGCGGCAGGCCTGCGGACGCTTCGTGGAAATCTTCGGCCGCGAAAACTACTTTGTTGAAATCCAGGACCACGGCATCCCCGAACAGAAAAAGATCATCCCCGGCCTCCTGAAGATCGCCGAGGAATTCAACCTGAAGGTCATCTGCTCGAACGACGTTCACTACGTCCGCAACACCGACGCCGGCCCGCATGACGCGATGCTCTGCATCCAGACCGGCGCGAAGATCGAGGAGGAGAAGCGGATGCGCTTCACCGGTCAGGAATTCTACCTCAAGTCGCGCGAGCAGATGGAGCAATTGTTCGCCGAAGTGCCGGAGTCGGTGACGAACACCCAACTCGTCGCCGAGATGTGCGAACTCGCGATTCCGTTCCCCAAGGGCAGCGAGCGGTATCCGAAATACCCGTTGCCGCCGGAGGTGACAACCGACCGCGGGGGCTACCTGAAGGATCTCTGCCTCAAGGGACTTCAGCACCGCTACGGCCTCGACTACACCAACGCGGCCGCCTTCGCCGACCAGGCGCAGGCCAAGGTCCTCGCCGAGCGCCTCGACTACGAACTCGGCATCATCGCCAAGACCGGCTTCGTCGACTACTTCCTCGTCGTCTGGGATTTCATCCACTGGGCCCGCGAACACAGCATCCCCGTCGGCCCCGGCCGCGGTTCCGGCGCCGGCTGCCTCGTCGCCTACCTGCTCGGCATCACCAACCTCGACCCGCTGCGCTTCAAACTGCTGTTCGAGCGCTTTCTGAATCCCGAACGCGTCTCGCCGCCCGACTTCGACATCGACTTCTGCATGCGCCGCCGCAGCGAGGTCATCGACTACGTCCGCCAGAAGTACGGCAACGACTGCGTCGCGAACATCATCACCTACGGCACCCTCGGCGCCAAGATGGTCATCCGTGACATCTCGCGCGTGCACAACCTCGCGTTCGCCGACGCCGACCGGCTGGCGAAGATGATCCCCGACGAGCTGAACATCACGCTCGAGGAGGCCGTGACCAAGAGCGCCGAGTTGCGCGACGAGGTGACCAAGAATCCGGTCGCCAAGAAAATCTTCGACCAGGCCCGCGTGCTCGAGGGCATGGTGCGCAACACCGGCAAGCACGCCGCCGGCATCATCATCACCGACAAGCCGCTCGACGAATTCGTCCCGCTCACGCTGCAGGAAGGCGACGTCACGGTGCAGTTCGACATGAACGCCGTCGGCAAGCTCGGCCTGCTGAAGATGGACTTCCTCGGGTTGAAGACGCTGACGGTAATCGCCGACGCCGTGGACAACGTCCGCCGCACGGCCGATCCCACCTTCGACATCGAGAAGATCCCCCTCGACGACGCGAAGACGTTTGCGCTGCTCAACTCCGGCCGCACCACCGGCGTGTTCCAGCTGGAATCCAGCGGCATGCAGAATCTCTGCCGCCAGATCGGCCTGTCCTCGATCGACGAGATCGTCGCGCTCATCGCGCTTTACCGCCCGGGACCGATGGAGTGGATTCCCGACTATGTACGCGGCAAGAAGGACCCGAGCACGGTCAAGTTTCCGCACAAGCTCCTCGAGGAAGTCTGCCGCGAAACCTACGGCATCATGGTCTACCAGGAGCAGGTCATGGAGGCCGCCAAGATCATCGCCGGCTACACGCTCGGCGGGGCCGACATGCTCCGCCGCGCCATGGGCAAAAAGGACGCCGACGCCATGGCGAAGGAGCGCACCAAGTTCGTCGAGGGCGCGCTGCGCGTGAACAACATCGATGCGAAGACGTCCGACGCGATCTTCGACATCCTGAACAAGTTTGCCGGCTACGGCTTCAACAAGTCGCACTCCGCCGCCTACGCGATCCTCAGCTACCAGACCGGGTATCTGAAAGCCAACTACCCGGTGCAGTTCATGGCCGCCATGCTCAGCTCCGAACTCGGCAACGCGGAAAAAGTCTCCCACTTCGTCGCCGAAGCCGAAGCCATGGGCCTGAAGGTGCTCGGTCCCGACGTGAACGAGTCGCGCGAGATGTTTACGCCCGTATTCCGTGGCGCCGCCGCAGGCGAAAATTCCAAGTTGAAAATTGAACGCCCGGCCGCGGTGGAAGGTCTTTCAACTTTCAACCTTCCACCTTCAACCGCGGATCGGGGCAACGCCGCGATCCGCTTCGGCCTCGCGGGCGTCAAGGGCGTGGGCGAACTCGCGGCCCAGCAGATCATCGCCGAGCGCGAAAAGAACGGCCCGTACGCCGACTTCGCCGATTTCGCGAAGCGCATCGACGGCCGCGCCATCAACAAGCGCGTGCTGGAGCACCTCGTGAAGACGGGCGCCTTCGACTACAGTCACGCGCAGCGCAAGGGGCTCTTCGACGGTATCGACGGCGCGATCGCGGGCGCCGCCGCCGCCGCCCGCGACAAGGCCGCCGGCCAGCACAGCTTCCTCGACATGCTGGCCGACGCCCCGCCCGCCCCGAAAAAAAGCGGTGCGCCAGCACCCAGTTCCTCCTCCGCTCCCTCGCCCGGCGACGATTTCCCCGCGGCCGAGCGCCTCGCCTTCGAAAAAGAACTCCTCGGCTTCTACGTCACGGGCCATCCGATGAACACGTATGAAGGCCTGGCCGATGCGCTCGACACCTACGCGGTCGATCAATTGCTCGCGCAGAGCGACCGGACCGAGTTCCGGCTCTGCGGCATCGCCAGCAATCTCGCCAAGCGTCTTTCCAAAAAGGACAACCGGCCGTGGGTTTCGTTCACGCTCGCGACCAAGAGCGCGGCGGTACCGTTAAACCTCTTCGCCGATTCCTTCGCCGCCTACGGTCACAACCTCGCCGAGAACGCCCTCGTGCTCGTCCAAGGCAACATCATCGTCGGTCAGGAAGGTCCGCGCATCAATCTGAAGGAGTGCTACCCGCTCGACGCCCAGGTCGCCGGGCTCGTGAAGAAGGTCACCTGGCTGCTCCACCCGACACACCGCGAGGTGCCCGCCTTTCTGCAGCAGTTTCGCGACACGCTCAACCGGCAGGTCGGCGAAACGAAGGTCCAGTTCGCCTTCGTGTTCGAAGGGCGCGTCGCCCCGTTTGCCGAGGCGAGCAACGCTCTTTCCTGGAAACTCAACGCCCCAAGCTTCCAGCAACTCCGCGACCACCCGGCCGTCGCCGGCGTGCTCGTCGAAACCCGGCCCGTCGAGTTGAAGGACGACCGGCGCTGGAAGAAGAAGCCCTGACGGGGTCGTGCCCCGTGACCAAACGACACCGGGCGAAAAGACTGGAGCAGACCAAGGGTTCATGTCGCCGCGTTTGAGCCGCCGGCGAAAACGCGGTTAACGAACGAAGACCCCGTGGTCGCCGCGCTCCAACACGGCTACGGCCATGACTGAAAGCGTTGGAGCGACCAAGGGGGCCGTTGGCCTAACCAGACGGGCTTCCGCCACATCCACCCCGCCCCCGCTCCACGTGGTGGGACGAACGCACCGCCTAACCTGAACGTAGGCCCGGGCGCCGCCCACCGGGCACTTCCGATCAGGACAACCTCGGGCATCGCCCGTTCAGCGCGCGGGCCGACAGCAAAACGCGCCAAACACCCGGAAGGCGGGCGCGCCTCAGCGGAACCTCCGCCGGCCGCGTCGAACGCTCAGAACGTGTGGGTCGCCGAGAAGCGGAAGCTACGCGGAGTCGTGTAACTGAAGAAGCGCGGATAGCTGGTACGCGCCGGTGATGCGAGATTACCATCGGTGGCCCGGAGTCCGGCCGTGTTGTACAGCGGCGTGTCGTAGTTGAAGAGGTTGGTGATCGAGAGGTTCAACTCCACCTTTCGGCCGGCGAGCTTCACCGGATAGCCGACCGTCGCGGTGGCGAGGAAATACGCCTTCTGCCAAACCACGGAATAGGCGTCGACGTTGGGATCGTCGATCGCCTGGGTGGAATTCGCCGGATTCACGACGGTGTCGGCGCCGCGATAACCGATCACCTGTGGTCCGCGGAACTGCATGCCGTAGCCGACCCGCAAGCCGCGCAGCCGGCCGTCGCTGAAACGGTAATCGCTGTAGGCGTTGGCGGTGTATTTGGTGAGGCGATTCAGCAGCTGCGTCCCGCTCACCCAGTTGGCGCGGCTCGCCTGCAGGGAATTCCACGCGTTGACCGCGTTCGTCAAATCGGGGGAGGTCGCCGTCGTGACCCCGGGCTTGGCGCTGGCAAGGTTGCCCGCGTCGAACCGGATCCCCGCATCGTCCAAAATCTGCTTCATGAGGTCGGTGCGATCATCCACCCACGCGCGGGTCTGCCGGTAGGCGTCGGTCTGCGACGCGTCGGCCAGGCCGGCGTTCAGCGTCAACCGCCAGTTGGCGGTGAGGTTCGCGACGATCTCGGCCTCGTAGCCGCGGCTGCGGCGGTCGAGCGTGTCGTTCCACGCGATCGGCACGTCGCCGAGCGCGCGGCGATTGCGGCCGTCGGAAGAGAGGTCGCCGACGACGTTCGTGTTGATGATGACCTGCAGATTGCTGAAGCCGGACGGTTGCGTGATCGAGGCGTCGTTCTCCTTCGACTCGTAACGGCTGAGCGTCAGGTAAAACTTCGGGCCGAGGGAAAAACGGATACCATAGTCCTTACCCTCCGACACCGACGGCGGCGGCGTGCCGTAGTCGATGGTGGTCTTGGTGAAATCAGTCGGGTTGAAGGTCTGCGCGAAGTTGGCCCAGAGCGAAACGCCGCGGCCGACATTGAAAATGCCACCGAGGGACTTCGTGGGTTTCTTCGTGCTCGTCGGCGGCGGATTGAAGTCATCCTGAAAGCGGTCCCCCGCGTACTGCGGCAGGGCCAGCCCGGTCGTCGCATCGCGCGGGCGCGTGGCGGGCGCAAGTTGTGCCGGACCGGTCGGACGCCCGGCCGTGTCCTTCGGCACATAGCCAAGCTTGAAGTAATCCGAGGGAGCATCCGGCCGATAGATGAAATGGTCGCGGGTGAGGGAGCCGTAGCCCGAGGGATGATCCAAAGGACGGAGAAACAGCTTCTGGCTGCGGTCGACCTGGTCGGCGCGGAAGGCCCCGAGGAGAATGAAGCGCTTTTTCCAGAACGAAAGGTTCGCCGACGCTTGATAGTATTTCGTGGTCGCATCGCTCAGGGTCGTCGCGTCGTTCCGGTCGGAACCGAGGACCCAAAGCGGGTTGAACGTCCGGGAAGTACCGGTCGCGGGATCCAAGAGCGCGATCTCCTTCATCTCGGTGAGGTCGCGTTCGCGCTGATTCCAATAGTAGCGGTAGCGGAGCGTCTGCGTGCGCGTGCTGGTCACGAGGCCCCACGCGCGCGGGTCGGCGTCGAAGGGGATCATGTAGTATTCGCGCGACCGGAAGATCTCCTGGTTTTCAATGCCGCCGATGACATTGGCCCGGAGATCGACCCAGCGCGTGTCCTTGGCATAGGCGGCGGCGAAACGCAGCGCCTTGTTGGTGGTGTCGACCTTTTGCCGCTCGGGCCGGCTGAATTCGTTGTAAGCCTGGAGGAAGTTCGGATTCGCCGCACCGTCCGGGAGCAGCCGGTTGATGTCGATGTAGGTGTTCGGGTAGCCCTGATTCGTGTAGTAATCGATGAGGCCGTAGCTGTAGAGACGGTTGGCGTTGCCCGAGAGCTGGAGATTGAGCGACTCGCCCGCGCGCTGCTCGAGGAAGAACGTCGCGTCGCGGAAGCGGTTGATCGCGGTCGGATTCGGCCCGATGTTGGTGAACGAACGGGCCGGCACGCGAAATTGGGAGCCCTGGATCGCCGCATCATAAATCCCCGGCGACAACATCGGCGTGTCGATGATCGGGCCGGCATTGAAACCGAGGTTGGAACCGCTCGCCGCGGTGACGCCGTTGACGGGGCGGTTGCCCCCGAAAAACGTCGTCTGCATCATGCCGGTGTAACTAACCGCCGTGCCGAAGCCCCGGCCGGAGGCCGGCGACACGATCCAGGCATTGGTGCCGATGCGCGAGGCCCCGAAGGCCGACTGGCTCGGCAACGTCGAAGGCTGCAGTCCCGCGTACACCGTCTTGCCGTCCCAGCCTGAGAAAGTGTCCGTCAGCGCGTTCATCCCCGCGACGACCTTCTGTTCATAATAGTCGCCGATCACCGAGAGCCGCGTGGTGCGCGTGGGCTCGATCGTCACGGAAGGCGAAACGCCCTTGCGCTGCGTGTGCTCCCACTCGCGGAAGGTGTGCGTGTCCTGCCAGGTGCCGACAACCCGGACCGCCGCCTTGCTCCGCAGCGAATAGTTCGCGTCGAAGGTGCCGCGATAGGATTCCCAGGATCCGATCTCCGCGCGCACTTCGGTCGCGTTGCGGCCGATCCGCGCGCTCTTCACCACGGCGTTCGCGGTGCCGCTGATCGTGCCCGTGCCGAAGAGGATCGAGTTCGGGCCGCGTGCATAATCCATGCGCTCGAGGTTGTAGGTCGCGGGATTGGAACCGCCGGCGAAAAAGTTGCGGTTGGTGCCGTTCGCGCCGACGCCGCGGATCGTGCTGCTGCCGGTGCCGCCGAAGAGCTGACCCCCGCCATCGTCCGGAGTCGTCGTCGCGCTGACCGTCCAGTTCAACGCCTCGTTAACGTCGCTGAGATTGAGCGCGTCCAAAAACTCGCGCGTCTGCACCGAATACGCCACCGGCGTCTCGGCTAATTCGCTCGCCAGCCGCCCGCCCGCGAGGGCCGAAGCCGCGACAAAACCCTGATCGCGATCGGTCGTCACCGTGAAGGGACTCAGTTGCACGGTCTCCTCCCGGACGGGAAGCGGCGCCGGCACCGCGGCGTAGGGGATACCGGGCAGGAGTACCGCCGCGATCATGCCGGCGAGGGTGAAAGCCGCGCGACGCCACGGATTGAGACGACGCGGGGCACGGAGTGCTACTGGGTTTGTCATGGGACGGAAGGGGACAGGTTAAACATCATACTCCGGTCGACGGCACGCCCGGCAAGCGTTCTGGATGTGAAACGTTGAATTTCCACGCCCCACCACCCACCCGCGCCGGGACCATGTTGCTCGCTGGCAAGGCGCGGCGGCGGGGTCATTCAACGATTGAAGTTTCGCCGCCTTGCCGGACGCCTCCATTCTGATCAACACCCTCCGGCTGTCGCCACCCCGCGGTCGATCTCTCTCGCCCCTACCCGCGCCGGAAATTCACCGCGCTACTTCCGGGTATTACCCGAATCGTCCTCGAAGGGATGCGGGGCGGCGGACCGGCACGGTTTCCCGGCGGACAAGAGGCTCAATCCTGTCGCGCTCGGCCCGCTCTTCCGTTTTACTCGGCCGTCCTTCCCCCCTATGCACTACCGCTGCGTTTTTCGTCGTTTGGCCGTTGTCCTGTTTGCGCTACCCCTCGGTGTCCTCGCCCTCGACCTGCACGTTTCTCCGCGCGGCCGCGACGCGTGGTCCGGACGCCTCGCCCAACCCAACGCCGCCGGGACCGACGGCCCGCTCGCCTCGCTCGACGGCGCCCGACTCGCCGTACGAAACCTGCCACGCCCGCTGGCCGAACCGGTCCGGATCGTTTTTGCCGAAGGCACCTACCGCATCGGCCAAGCCGTGGCGTTTGACGCCCGAGACTCGGGCGAAGCGGGCCGCGAGATCACCTACACCGCCGCCGCCGGGGCCGTGGTCGTGATCTCCGGCGGCAAAAGCGTCAGCGGCTTCACGGAAGTCGGCGGTGGCCGCTGGGAGCTGGACGTTCCCGTCGGCCACGCGCCGTTTGAACAACTCTGGGTCGACGATCGCCGCGCCACGCGCGCCCGCTTTCCCAACCGCGGTTACCACTTCATGCGCAGCCTCGAGGACGAACGCATGACCACGATCAACGCGACCAGTACCGTCTACGAGCAAGTCGTGCGCATCGCCCCCGCGGACCTCGCGGTCTTCCGTGAACTGCCCGCCGCCGAAGTGAAAGACGCGGTCGTGAACTTCTACCACAAATGGGACAACACGCGGCGGCGCGTTGAGGCCGTCGATCCGGCGCACGGCACGGTCGTCATCCGTGGCGACCCGGTGAAACCGCACAACACCCTCGACCACCACACGGGGTTCGTTATCGAAAACCTGTACGCGTTGCTCGACGCCCCCGGCGAATGGTTTCTCTCCCGCGAAGGCCGGCTCACCTACCTGCCACGACCGGGCGAATCGCGGCAACGTTCCGTCGCGATTTATCCGGTTGCAGATAAATTCCTGACGCTCACCGGCAACGCGGAACAACCGGTGCAGTTCCTGCGGTTCCAAGGGCTGCGATTCCATCATGCCAAGGGCATCGACACGACCGCGACCTTCGAGGCGAACCAAGCCGCCGTGCGCAGCGTCGACGGCGTCATCACCCTTCGCCACGCGCAGCACGTCGTCTTTGATCGCTGCGAACTCGCCCACTTCGGCAGCTACGGCCTCTCCCTGCAGCAAGGCTGCCGCCAGGTCGCCGTCGAACACTGCCTCCTCACCGACATGGGCGCCGGCGGCATCAAGATCGGCACCCTCAACGACGAGGCAAAGCCCGAGAACCACGTCAGCCACAACCGCGTCTACAATTCCATCATCCGCGACGGCGGTGTCATCTACCCCTGCGCCGTGGGCATCTGGATCGGTTCCTCGTCGGACAATGAGATCACGCACAATGAAATCTCCGACCTCTACTACTCCGCGATCTCGGTCGGATGGCGCTGGGGTTACGCCCCGAGCAACGCGAAACGAAATCGCATCGAGCGAAACCACCTGCACCACCTCGGTCAGGGCCTGTTGAGCGACATGGGCGGCGTCTACACCCTCGGACCTTCGGAGGGAACGTCCGTGAGCCACAACCTCATCCACGACGTGACGTGCTACAGCTACGGCGGCTGGGGCCTCTACACCGACGAGGGCAGCACCGGCATCGTGATGGAGGGTAATGTCACCTACAATACCACCGACGGCGGCTTCCACCAACACTACGGCAAAGAGAATATCATCCGGAACAACATCTTCGCCTACTCGAGCGAAGTGCAGGTGAAACGCAGCCGCGCCGAAACCCACCGGTCGTTCACCTTTGAAAACAACCTCGTGGTCTACAACCGCGGAGAACTCCTCGGCGGCAACTGGACGGGGACAACCGCCAACGTTCTGCTCACGCGCAACCTGTACTGGAGCTACTCCGACCAACCGGTGACCTTCACGCCGCAGCATCTGCCCCTCGCCGCCTGGCAACAGACCGGTCAGGATGTCGGCTCGATCATCGCCGATCCGCGCTTTGAAAACCCGCTGCTCCACGACTTCCGCCTCAAGGCCGACTCGCCCGCGCTTGCATTGGGTTTCAAACCGATCGACCCGTCGACCATGGGCGTCACCGGCGACGCCGCCTGGCGCACGCTCGCCGCCACGTTTGCCCGCGAACCGGCCGCCGCGCGTCCCGAAAAACCCGTGCCGCCGCCACTCAACATCCGCCAAAACTTCGAAGGGCGGATCATCAATCCCAAGTATCCGTTTCCCCATGCCCAGGGTAGCATGACCGAGCGCGTTCCCGGCCGGACCCCGGCCGGCGATTCGCTGAATCTCACGGGCGCGCAGAAGTCCGAGGGCAAAATGTCACTGCTCTTTCTCGATGCCCCCGGTCTGCCGGCGACGTACTATCCGATGCTGACGTTTCACCCGAACCACCGGACCGGGACGTCGACCGTCAGCTTCGACCTCTTCCTCGAACCGAAGGCGATCTTCCAACACGAGTGGCGCAACAAGGCGTCGCCTTACCAGACCGGACCTTCGTTTCAGATCAAGGACGGCAAGCTCACCGGCGTAACGGGACTCGCCGGCGACGTACCGCTGCACCAATGGGTTCACTTTGAAATTGCCGCCGTCATCGGCGCGGCATCGTCCGCGCAGTGGACCCTCCGCGTCACCCCTGCGGGCGGCGTGGCGCGCGAGTTCGCACCGCTACCGTTCCGCAGTCCCGCCATGAAGACGCTCGACTGGGTCGGCTTCATCAGCGCCGCGAACGAAAAAACCGAGTTCTACCTCGACAACCTGGCCATCACGACAACGGACGCGGATCGCTGAGGCCCGATGACCCGTTGTAGGCCCGCCGGTGGGCGGGCGTTTCGTGCGATTCGCCGCACGACGGGCCCCGCCAGCGGCCGGGCCTAAATCAGTCCACCACCGCTCAACTGCCGCCTGCGCGCCAGATCTTCACATCGTCCACCACCGCGTTGCGCGGCACGGCGAGACGGAGGAGCTTTTTCGTCGGATGGCCGATACCGGGTGACTTGAAGGTCCCGACCGCCTTGCCGTCGAGCACCACCGACAATTCGTCGCCGGCAATCTTCACCTGCAGGTCGTGCCATTGGCCAATCGCCGACGCCTGCGCCACGGACTTCTGCTTCCCCTTTACGGCCTGCTCCTGCTCGGCGCTCAGTTTCTGTTTCGCCGTCCGCGCCGTGTGGATGTCGAGGCGCATCCCGCCGGTCTTGAGATCCTGAAAGACCACCTGTTTCGGGGTGACGCGCACCGCGAGGAGGTGGCCGGCATGGACTTCCTTGCACTGCAGATCAGCGAAATCCAAGCCCAGCGAGTCGCGGGCATCCTCCAGCATGAAGCGCAGGCCGACCGTACCGTCGGTGAATTCGGCCGCGTGCACGACCGACACCGCATGGTCCGCCTCGGCATGGATGAAAATGTGCATCGCGCCGTCGCGCAGGTCGACCTGCTTGTGCCCCTTCGCGCGCGACTTGCTGTTCGTCGTCCAACCGCCGCCCGGCTCGTCGGTCTTCTCCTGCGACTCATTACGGGCGAAGTCATCCTGGAGAATCAGCCGCCCCGGGGCTGCGGCGGCGGTCAGCGGTAAACACGTGAAACACATCAGCGCGGTAAGGAGAAATCTTTTCATAGCGGCGAAGGGCCTCCGGCTAAGACGCCGGCACCAGACCGTTGATTGCACCGCGCCGGAAGAATCGGCGGCGGAGAAAGAGTTCGGACGCGACTCCCCACCGGCGCGTAGTAGAACCTACCCGATGTACCGACTTGTGGTTTTCCTTTTCGCGCTGGCAACCGCGCAGGCCATCGACTCCTCGCCCGCCGTCACGCTCGAGCACACCGAGCACTGGACGCTGCACTCGGCCAAGATCGACCAGACCTACGATCTTTTTGTCAGCCTGCCGCAGGACTACGCGACCTCCGGCAAACGCTACCCCGTGCTCTACGCCATCGATGGCTGGCACTTTCCGCTGCTCGCTTTTCTGCAGAACAATAACGTCTATTCGGGACGGATGGAGCCCGTGATCATGGTCAACCTCGGCCATGGCCGGGGCATCAACCCGATGCCGCTCCGGGCCCGGGACTTCACCCCGACCCGCGTCGCGATCGAACCCACCTCGGGCGGGGCGGCGGCGTTTCTCGACTTTCTGGAACATGAGGTGATTCCGCTCGTCGAACGCTCGTACCGGGCGACCCCCGGAGAGCGCGGCCTGTTGGGGCACTCCTACGGCGGCTTGTTCGCACTCTACGCCTTGGTGCAGCGCCCGGGGCTCTTCAACCGCATCGTGGCCGCCAGTCCCGTCGCCGACTGGGACCGGCAAATGCTCTTCCGCGCCGCCCGCGAACGATTGCCGCAACTGCCGAGGCCCGTGCGCCTCGACCTCTCGGTGGGCGACGATGAACATGACGTGAGTCGCCTCGACATCACGAACGCCACCATCGCCTTCGCCAAACTCCTCGACGAACTGAAGCCGGCGAAGCTGGAGTACCGGCTGACAATTTACCCGGGGGAGAACCACAACTCCGTCCGACTCGCGTCCTTTCCGTCGGCACTTTACTGGGTCTACCGGCGCTGAGCCGGAGCGCCGGTCTTCCCCGACCAACCCAGCGCACGCGCCGAACTGCGGTTGCAGGCAAAATTGCCTGCCTTTCCCGATCCAATCCGCAAGGCCCGGACGCGCGGACGGCACGTGTTGAACGCAGCGTTGATCCGTCGCGCCCAAACGGTGAGTGTCGATCGCGGTCGCCGCCGACCCGATGGGGAGCCTGCGCTGCCCGATCCGCACCCCGCGCAACTCCACCCCGCCCCACTCCACCGCCTGCCACGCCATGAGCCACGACCAACCAACCGACGCCGGCCACGATCAACCGGCCGCCACCCGCTTCTGGCCCCATGGCTGGTGGTCCCTGATGGAACGGCGCGTCGGCATTTTGCCGCTGCCGGTGCTGGTGGTCCTCGCCGGGTTGCTCACGGCCTTTGTGGTCACCGGCCGGTTTCCCGCCGGCGGCAAAACGCCATTCGACGTCTCCACGATGCTCGCCGTCCTCGCCGTGGGCGGCTTCGTCTGCGCCGAGATCGGCAAACGTATTCCCCTCGTGAAGGACATCGGCGGGGCCGCGATCTTCGCGACGTTCATCCCGTCCTGCCTCGCCTACTACCACCTTCTGCCGGACGTGATCGTGCAGACGGTCACCGATTTCACGAAGGCCACCAACTTCCTCTACCTCTTTATCGCGTGCATCATCGTCGGGTCGATCCTGAGCATGGATCGCACGGTGCTCATTCGCGGATTCCTCAAAATCTTCATTCCGCTCGCCGCCGGTTCAATCGCGGCGGCGGTCGTGGGCACGGGCGTCGGCACGCTGCTCGGGCTCGGCGCCAAGCACACGTTTTTCTACATCGTGGTGCCGATCATGGGCGGCGGAGTCGGCGAAGGTGCGATCCCGCTCTCCGTTGGCTACGCCGAAATTCTCCACCTGAAACAGGGCGACGAATTTGCCCGCGTACTACCGCCCGTGATGTTCGGCAGCCTCACGGCAATTTTGCTCTCCGGCACCCTCAATTACGTGGGCCGTAAATTCCCGCACCTCACGGGCGAAGGACGCCTGCAGCCGGGCGAACACAACGACCTGCAGCCGCAACAAGAGGAAATCACGGGCCACCTCGACGTGACCCACATCGCGGCCGGGGCGAGCATCGCGATCACCCTTTACCTCCTCGGCGTCGCCGTCGGCACGCTGCCGCCGGAAGCCCTGCGGTTGCCCGCGCCGGTCGTGATGCTGTTTCTCGCCGTCGCGGTGAAACTCGCCTACGGTGTGCCGCCGATCCTGCAGCAAGGCGCCGGCGTCGTGTATAAGTTTTTCCGTACGGCGGTGACCTATCCGCTCCTCTTTGCCATCGGCGTCGCGCTCACGCCTTGGGACAAACTGATGGCCGCGCTCCACCCCGCCAATCTGATCACCATCATCGCGACGGTCGTGACCCTGATGGCAACCGGGTACTGCGTCGGCCGCTGGGTCAAACTCTATCCCATCGAGGCGGCCATCGTGAACGCCTGCCATAGCGGACAGGGCGGCACCGGCGACGTGGCGATCCTCACCGCCGCCAACCGCATGCAGATGATGCCCTTCGCGCAGATCGCCACGCGGATCGGCGGCGCCATCACCGTGACGCTCGCGCTGATCCTGCTCAAAGTGCTGGCTTGAACCGGACCGCCCGCGGGGACGGCGCCGGCGCGCCCGTATCCGTTCATAACCCACACCCGATAGCGTTTCCCGAAAGAGCGCAGCCGCGTTGGCGCACAGCGACAACGGGGTCCTCCGACGCGACCACGTTTTTTCCTCCGGCTCAAAGCCGACGACAGAAATCCCGGAACCGCTCTAGCGGACCGGCCGCGGATGGAGTTTGGCCCAGGCGGGGTACCGCTCCAGGACCTTGGCCGGACCATTGCCGAACCACGCATATCCGTTCCGACGCTCGCGCGAGATGTCGTTCACATCATCGTGGATCGACTTGTCGCGGTCGCCAAAGAGCGGCCGGTCCGTCCCAATGTCATAGTAGCGTGCCCAGAGGGCGGCGGCACCCGGCGTGGCCAAAAGCGTGCGTCCGCTGCCATCGGGCGCGGGCCGCCATTCCACGTCGCGCAGCTTGACGGCCTCAAACCAGGCAACCGCATCGTGGACGGCCGCGACGACTTCACCGGACGGGGAGGGGAGCGACATCAGCAGGGTCACGAGGCCGGCGCTCTCGCCACCGGAAACCGCAGGCATCTCGTAATTGCGGGCGGACGTCGGCGCCAAGGTCAGCACATCGTGTTGCTGGCACCAACCCGTCCGCCGGCCGGCGACCGCGATTTGACAGCGCAGGACGCACTCCAGCCCGAGCCGGGCGCTCGCCGCCGCCCGATCGCGCCGCGCCGCGGAAACAAAGGCGAATGCCTTTTCGCCCCGGGCCACGTCGAAGAGGAGCGTGAGGATATTGGCCATCGCCCCGTCATTGAAGGTAACGGCATCGTGATACCCGCCGTCCAGCGGCCACGTTTGCGGCCAACCGCCATGCGGGTATTGCGCGGAAAAAATGTAGTCGAGCCCGCGATCGAACGCCCGGCGCCAAGCCGCCCCGGTCCCCTCGTCGGCCGCCGCGATGATCCGGGCAAGAAAGCGCAGCTCGGTAATCGTGGCATCGTTGTCAAAGGTCCCGACATACGCCCAGCGCGAAGCGACGAGCGGGCCCTTGCCCTCGGCCGGCCGGAACTGCGGCGCGTCATGGGAGAACGCCTCGCCCCGCGCGCGGGGATGATCCGTCGGATTAAAATTTTTCGTCCAGCCGCCGGCCGGAGTTTGAAACGAGATCACGTTGTCGGCCTGACGCCGCGCTTCGCGGCCCGCGTACCATGCGGGCGATTCGTTGGCCGGCATGATGCGCCCCCCGCGGGCCTCCGGCGGCACGATGGCTTCCTGCAATCCGGTCGCTTTCAACTCGTCAGCCAGCAACGCCTGATCGGTCACCCGCAGCGCCCGAGACTTGGCGAGATAACGGTGCCACACGGCCTGCTCCGCCGCGGGGAGTGCGTTGATGCGCTCCGCCGTGAGCGGAAGTGACGGCGGATTGGTGCCGACGCTCGCCGCCGGGAGCGCCGGAGCGGGAATAAATACGATGGCAAAAATAAACGGGATCAAACGCATGGCGGCGTCGACGGAGGCAGCAATTGCGGGAGCCCGCAAGCCAGCGCCCACCCGCCTCGCGCTACGAACCGGCGGGGTGAACGCACGCTGACGCCGCTTCTTCGTTGCGCAGCCGCACTTCACACGTAGGCGTCGTGGCATGCGCTTCACCTCACTCCGTTCCCCTATGCGACGCCACCAGGTCATGCTCGTGCTGATGCTAGGTGTGTTTCTCGCCCCGCTCGCCACCTTCGGGCAAAGCCCGGTTTGGGCCACCACACCGGCCGCCCCGATCAAGCCAAAGTTCAACGTCCTGTTCCTGATCGCGGACGACCTCAACTGCGACCTCGGCTGTTACGGCGTGAAAGAAATGATCACGCCCAACATCGACAAGCTGGCCGCGCGCGGGGTGAAATTTGAGCGGGCGTACTGCCAGTTCCCCCTTTGCTCACCGAGCCGTTCGTCGTTCCTCACCGGCCGGCGGCCCAATGTCACCGGCGTCCTGCTTAATCCGTCCGCCGGCAACACGCCCGTCTCGCCCCATTTCCGCGAGAAAATCCCCGCCACCATCACGCTGCCGCAGCTCTTCAAACGCCACGGCATCTTCGCCGCGCGCGTCGGTAAACTCTATCACTACGGCGTACCCGCCGACATCGGCACCTCCTCGCTCGATGACTACTACTCGTGGGACCAGGTGGTAAATCCCCGCGGCCGCGACCGCGAGGAGCAGGAGAAAATCTTCTCGATCCAGCCCAACGTGACCGCCCCGGGGGCCAGCAGCCAATTCGGCGGCACGCTCAGCTGGCTCGCCGACGACGAGGGCGAGGACATCGATCACACGGACGGCATCGGCGCCACCGAAGCAATCCGGCTCCTCGAACGCTTCAAGCGTGAGTCGCGTCCGTTCTTTCTGGCCGTGGGTTTCTATCGGCCGCACACGCCCTATGTGGCCCCGAAGCACTTCTTCGATCTCTACCCGACGAAACAAATTACGCTTCCGCCTCTAAGCGACGACGATCGCGCCCGCCCGATCGCCCCGGCGTGGGGCAGCTCACAGGCCGCGCAGGACAAGCTCACCGACGACGTCCGCCGCCAGGCGATTCAAGCCTACCACGCCGCGACGTCGTTTATGGACGCCCAGCTCGGCCGCGTGGTGGACAGCCTCGACCGTCTCGGCCTCGGCAAAGACACCGTGATCGTCTTCACGAGCGACCACGGTTATCACCTCGGCGACCACGGCCTGTGGCAAAAACAGAGCCTTTTCGAACGCAGTGCACGCGTGCCGCTCATCATCTCCGCCCCCGGCGCCAAGGGCAACGGCCGCGCCACCCCTGCCCTCGCGGAGATGGTCGATGTTTACCCGACGCTGGCCGCGCTGACCGGCCTGCCCGCGCCCGATTACCTTGATGGCAAGAGCCTCCATCCGATCCTCGACGATCCCGCCGCCACCGTGAAGTCGGCGGCCTTCAGCCAAGTGCGCCGGGGCAACCAGGGTGACGGCTATTCCGTCCGCTCCGGCCCCTGGCGTTATACCGAGTGGACCGATGCCGGCGGCAAACTCACCGCCGCCCAACTGTTCGATGAGGTCGCTGACCCGCGCGAAGCCAAGAATCTCGCCGCCGATCCCGCCCACGCCGCCACCGTGAAGGAACTCGCCGCGCTGCTCGGGCCGATCCGCGCCCAGAAATAGAACTGGGATAGACGCTCAGCCACTCCCTCGGCGCAGCGCCAACGTGGTCTTCAATCGTGACCCCGTTTTCGCCTCCGGCTCAAACGGAGCGACAGCCATCGTGGAACCGCTCTAGCCGTCCACCCCAGGACCCTACACCCGCCAGCAGGCACGCCGCGACGAGCCCCCTCGCACAGCAGAGTCCGCCGCGACAAGGGGAGCGGAAACAAAAAAGCCGCCCCGTGGCAGGGGCGGCGCAAAGGATGGTATCGAGAAAATTACGACCGCTTCCGGCGCACGACGGCAACAGCCCCCAGCGCGAGCCCCAGCAGTGCGAGGGTCGAACCCCCATCCGGGGTGCTACTCGCGGCCGTGCCACTGATGCGGAAAGCCGCGTCTTGGCCGGGAGCAATTGTAAAATTATTGG
>CAIJFT010000353.1 GCA_903820035.1 uncultured Opitutia bacterium | reverse complement strand
GCGCCGCGCAAGGCCAAGCCGGCGGCGAAGTGAGCGCGTAGCCGCGGGGAAGATCGGAATCCACGCGCGGGGCGGGGACGCCTCGCCTCCCCTTTCTGAATCCCTGCCCATCCCTCCGATGCTCCACCGGATCGTCCGTCTCTTCACCTTCATCGCGGTGGGCGCACTCGGGCGCGCGGCCGACTGGCCGGGCGACACCTGGCCGACCGCGACCCCGGCGGAGGCCGGCCTCGACGCCGCGAAACTCCACGCCGCCCGCGACTATGCGCTCACCGGCGAAGGTTCGGGCTGCATCATTTACCGCGGTCAGCTCGTCCTCCGCTGGGGCGATCCGGCCCTGCTCTACGATCTCAAGTCGTCCGCAAAGGCCATCGGCGTCACGCTGCTCGGCGTCGCCCTCAAGGATGGCAAGGTGCGCCTCGACGATCCCGCGGTGCAACATCATCCGGGCTTCGGCGTGCCGCCGGACTCGAACGCCGCCACGGGTTGGGTCGGCCAAATCACCTTGCGGATGCTCGCCAACCAGACGGCGGGGTTTGAAAAGCCCGGCGGCTTCCAACCGCTGGTCTTCGCCCCCGGCACCCAGTGGCAGTACAGCGACAGCGGACCCAACTGGCTCGCCGAGTGCCTCACGCTCGCCTACGGCCGCGACCTCAACGCGGTGCTGTTCGAGCGCGTGTGCGCGCCCCTCGGCATCAAACCCACCGACCTGCGGTGGCGGGAAAATTCGTTTCGTCCAAAGGAGCTCAACGGCATCAAGCGCCGCGAATTCGGTTCCGGTTTTAGCGCCAACGTCGAGGCGATGGCGCGGCTGGGTTACCTCTACCTCCGCGACGGTTGGTGGCGCGGCGAGCTGATTTTGCCCCCGGAGTTCATCCGCGCCGTGCGCCAACCCCCGCCGGGACTAGCCCAGCTGCCCGTGCGCGACGCCGCCGTGCATGGCCGGGCGTCGGCCCATTACGCGATGCTCTGGTGGAACAATCTCGACGGCACGATCGCCGGCCTGCCGCGCGACGCCAGCTGGTCGTGGGGCCTGTACGACAGCCTGATCGTTGTGGTGCCGAGTCTCGACCTCGTGATCGCCCGCGCCGGCAAGTCGTGGGCGCGCACCCCGGGCGAGGACCACTACGCGGTGCTGAAACCGTTCCTCGAACCGATCGCCGCCGCCGTGCCGCGAAAACCCGCCCCGTAGGCCAGCGCGCTCGCACGCGGCCCGCCGCCAACGCCAACTTTCCCGAAACCCGCCCGCGTGCGTGCAGCTCAACGCCCGCCCTTCGATGGGTGAAGGCGGGGAACACGCTCGACGCCGCGCACGGTTTCGAGTGTACGGAAGAGGCCCCTTCCCCGCCTATGCCGCTATCCCGTTTTTTCGTTGCCGCCGCTCTGGTGGTTCTACCGCTCATCGTCAGCCGCGCCAACGCCGCCGCGCCGGCGCGACCCAACGTGCTCTTCCTCATTTCCGACGATTTGACGGCCACCGCACTGGGCTGCTACGGCAACCCGATCTGCCGCACCCCGAACATCGACCGGCTCGCCACGCGGGGGACGCGCTTCACCCGCGCGTATTGCAACGGGACCTACTGCGGTCCATCGCGGGCCTCCTTCATGTCGGGCTACTATCCCACCGCCACCGGTATCTACGGCTACACCAGCCCGCGGCCGGCGATCGGCGACCGCGCGACCTGGTCGCAGCATTTCAAGAACGCCGGCTACTACACCGCCCGGGTGAGCAAAATCTATCACATGGGGGTGCCCGGCGATATTGAGGCCGGCGGCGACAGCGCCGACGATCCGGCCTCCTGGACGGAGCGGTTCAACAGCCCCGGCCCGGAATGGAAGGCCCCCGGCAACGGCGAGACGCTTGAGAACAATCCCGACGGCACCAAGCCGGTGATGGGCGGCAACACCTTCGTCGTCGTGGAAGCCGACGGCGACGACCTCGTGCACTCCGACGGCAAGTCAGCCGCCAAAGCGGTTGAGCTGATTGAACAGCACGCCGGCCAAGGCCCTTTCTTCCTCGCCGTCGGTTTCGTCCGGCCGCACGTGCCCTTCGTCGCCCCCAAGTCCTATTTCGAGCCCTACCTGCCCTACGACAAACTCCCGCTGCCCACCAAGCTGGCCGGGGACTGGGATGACCTTCCGAAGGCGGGCATCAACTACAAGACGAGCGTGAACATGAAGATGGATGAGCGCCGACAAAAGAAGGCCATCGGCGGCTACTATGCGTGTGTCTCGTACATGGACGCACAGGTCGGGAAGGTGCTTGCGGCGCTCGAGCGTTCGGGCGAGGCGGACAACACCATCGTGATCTTCACCAGCGACCACGGCTATCACCTCGGTGAACACGATTTCTGGGCGAAGGTGAGCCTGCTCGATCCCTCGTCGCAGGTGCCGTTGATCATCCGCGTGCCGGGCAAAAAGCCCGCGGTGTGTCACTCGCTCGCCGAGCTCATCGATCTCTATCCCACGGTCGCCAGCCTCTGCGGCCTCGAGGTGCCGGCCCGGTTACAGGGGAAAAACATCGCGCGGATGCTCGACGACCCGCGCGCCACGGTGCGCGACACGGCGTTCAGCGTCGCACCGTCCAGCAAGGGCTTTCTGCTGCGCGACGACCGCTGGGCCTACCTGCAGTACGCGGAGGACGCCTCGCTCGGCATCGAGTTGTACGACATCGTCGCCGATCCCGGCCAGTTCACCAACCTGGCGCGCCGGCCCGAGTTCGCCGCCGAGGTCCAACGCTTCCAGGGGAAACTCAAAGCGACGCTCCAGGCCGTGCGCACCAACGACCTCGAGAAACCCGTCGAGCCGCCGGTAAAACAACCGCGGAAGCAGAAACAGAAAACGTAAGCCGCCCGGACCCGCTCCGCCATGATTCGTCTTAGCATCCGTAAGCCGGTCGGTTTCCCGAAGCCTGCGCACCGCACCGGTTGGATTCTCGCCCTCGGCGTCCTGGCGCTCACCGCGGCGACCGCGGCCGCGCCGTCGCGGCCCAACATCCTCTTTCTTTTTGCCGACGACCAACGCTACGACACGCTCGGCGCCGCGGGGCATCCGATCGTGCAGACGCCGACCATCGACCGGCTCGCGGCCGAGGGCGTGCGCTTCCGGAATTCGTTCGTCACGACGTCCGTCTGCTGGGTAAGCCGCTCCGTCGTCCTCACCGGCCAATGGGTCCGCACCCACGCGCAGCGCGACGCCATGCCCGTGGTGAAACCGCAGTCGCTCGCGACGATGTTTCCGGTGCAGTTGCGCGCCGCGGGTTACCGCACGGGACATTTCGGCAAGTGGCACATGATGGCGCCGCCGGGTTTCTCGCCCGCCGCGCAGTACGACGTGTACGAGGCCATCGGCCGCAACCCGTACTTCAAGACGATGCCCGACGG
>CAIJFT010000352.1 GCA_903820035.1 uncultured Opitutia bacterium | reverse complement strand
GCCACCCTCCCTCTGCCTTGCTGTCTCGGTCCCATCCGCCTCGGTCGACTCGACTGACCGACACGTCCTGATCGCTCATTCACTTTCTTCCCAAACCGACCGACACGTGGTGATAGGTGGCCCTCACGCGCAGGGCTACGTTTTCAAAGCGCCCGCAAAGCCCGGCGACGTTGCACGCCCAAGGCTGAAAGGTGATCGCCGAACACCGGTCCACGGTGGTCCCGGCCCCACCCGCAATGCCCCCTTCCCGTTTCAACGTTCACCCGCCAACCTGTATCGCTTCCCTCAGTAACCCCGGCTCACATCCACCGCCGTCGGCAAAGCCTCGCCGCGGGAGAAGCGCCCGTAGTTCTCGAGAAAGCGCGTGACCTTCGCCGCCGTCTCACCGGGGAAACGCCCACCCGTGTGCTGGGTGAGTAACACGCGCGGGTGCCGCCACAGCGGACTCACCACCGGCAGCGGTTCGATCGCCGTCACATCCAACACCGCGCCAAGCAACCGGCCCGCGTCGAGCGCCGCCACCAGGGCGGTCTCATCCAGGGTCGAACCGCGCCCCACGTTGACCAACAGCGCCGACGATTTTAGCCGCGCGAGCCGCGCCGCATTCAACAACCCGATCGTCTCGGGCGTGTGCGGCAGCGAATTGATCACGAGGTCGGCCGACGGGAGCGCCGCGTCCAGTTCCGCGGTCGTGTGCAGCACCGCTTCGGGCGCGCGGCGCGCAAAAAAACGGACGTCGCAATCGAAGCCGCGCAGGACCTTGGCCAGACTTTGCCCGATCGCGCCGGCGCCGAGGAGAATCACGGACGCTTCGTGCAGGCGGCCGATGTCCGGCTCGACCTCAGGCTTGATCCACTTGCTCTCCCGCTGCGCCGCGAGCAACCGCGGCAATTGGCGATAATACGCCAGAATACCCGCGAGCGCCGCCTCGGCGACGGCGCGTCCGTAGAAGTCCCGCAAATTGGTCAACGCCACCGGCGCGGTGCGGCCGGCGTTCAGTCCAAGGTAGGCATCGATCCCCGCGGAATCCAACTGCACCCAGCGCAACTGGGGCGCGGCGGCGAGCCAGGCTGGCGGCACGTTGGCGAACACGATGTGCGCCGCCGCCACGGCCGAACGGCGCAGATCGTCGGACCCAAGGGCGTCCGCAAAGACCGTGTCATGTCCCACCAGCGCGCCCGTAATCCGCGCTTTGAGCGCCCCATCGAGGCCGGCAATACCCACGTAAATTGTCATGCCCGCCGAGCTTTTTGGCCGGCGCGCGCGACTCAATGCGAAACCGAGGCGACGACGCAGAAGCGTTGGAGCGGAGTGACAGCGCGGTCCTCCCGACGGCCGCGTTTTTGCCTCCGGTTCAAACGCGGTTCCGGCAACTTTCCGTTCGCCTTACAACCCGAGGAATGCCGCCGCGTTGCGCCAGGCGAGCTTCTCGCGGTCGGCGGCAGACCACGACTCGAGGTTCGCCAACTTCACGAGGGACGAGCCGGCATATTCGAACGGCAGGTGCGAACCGAAGGCGAGCGCCTCGACCCCGAGCGAGTGCACGAGCTTCGACACATCCTTGCGGTACACGACCTGTAGGCGCGCGAAGTCGATCAGGCACCGCCCCCTCAAGCCCGCGGCGGCGAGCTTTGCGCCGTCGAGCCCGATCCAATTGACGAGGAGGAATTTCAACTTCGGGTGCGCTTTTGCCGCGTCGAGCAGCGCGGTCAACGGGAGATCCTCGGCGCGGTCCCACGCATGCCGCCCGCGCCGGTCCTCAAAACGCTGGTTGAGCAGGACGGGCAGGCCGTACTCGGAAATCCGCGCCAACACGGCGCGGCCCGCCTCGTCGCCGAGAGTGTAACCGTGGTACGCCGGCGCCAGCGCGACGGCCTTCGTCCGCCAACCCTCGACGGCCTGCGCGAGATCGCGTTCCCAGCCGACGTACTTCGGGTTGATGGTCGCGATCGGGATGAAACGGGATCCGTGCGCCCGGACCGCCTCCTGCAGCTCTTCGTTGCCGCGGTGCGCATCGCGGTAGAACAGCGCGTGCAGCGAAGTCACCACCGCCCGGTCGATGCCATTGCGGTCCATCAGGCCGACAAGTTTCTCGGGCGTATTGTACCGCAACTGGCGGAACGGGTAGTGGCCGAGGGACGCGTTGACGTCGATGATCATGCGGACCTCCGGGTCATCAGGCGTTGCAGGTTGCGCCAGAAAACATCCTCGCGCTGCTCGGTCGTAATTTCGGCTGAGAGGATCTTGCCGACGCAGCCCTCCATCGTCTGGTCGGTCGCAAACAAAATCCGCCGGTGGCCGAGTTCGCGCACGCACAATTCAATCGTGCCGTCGTCGATGAGGCTGCCGCTGGTATCGAGGTAAACGTTGGTACACTCGCGCAGCCCCTTGATCGCCCACTCCCAGTCGCCGCCGCCGTTCACGTGACCAAGGATGAGCTTGAGTTCCGGATACCGTTGCGCGAGCGCGCAGAACTCGAGCGCGTTCGACGTCTTCGGCTGTAGCGCCAGCGTGCGCTCGTCGGTGATGTAGGCCGAGTGGCCGAGAAACAAAATCTGCCGCTGAATGCATTTTTCCGCGATCGGGTAGATCACCGGATCCGTGTACTTGAACTGGTTGTAGAGTTTCACCCCGATCATACCCGCGTCGAGGCAGCGTTCGATCTCGTCGAGCGCCTTCGGTCCGTTGCCCGGCTGCACGAAACAGTAGCCGAGGATGCGGTCCGGGTAGCGCTTCATGGCGGCCAGTACGCTGTCGTTGGCGTCGCGTACGGCCGCGATGTCGGCGAGCACGCCAGCCGTGATCGGGTGCGAACAACACACCTTCTCAATGCCGAGCATCGCCGCGGCCTCGACCATCGCGTCGACCTCGCTCCAGTCGGCGTTGGGCCGGTTGACGGCGGAGAACACGTGGTTGTGCGCGTCGTGTTTGCGCAACGTGCGCCAGTCGGCG
>CAIJFT010000351.1 GCA_903820035.1 uncultured Opitutia bacterium | reverse complement strand
TCCCGAGCTTCTTGACCAAAAACTCCGCATCGGCCCACTCCAGCCCCCGGGCGATTCGCTCGATCGCGGCCGAAGTGGAGGTCGCGGCCTTGATAATGGAGGGTGTTTTCATTGTCTCAAATGGTATCCTCTGAAGTCCAATACTGGACTCTAGCTCTGGCTTGTCAACCGCGCGCCTCCGGTTTGACGGACACTACGCTTGGCTGCCCAACCAGCAGGGCGCGTATCGTCTCCTTGTTGCGACGGGGAAACCCGCGGCATGAACAGCCACCGTTCCACCGAGGCCGGGTCCTAGCGACCGTGCCAGACGCGCGCGAGGCGGCCGTGACAACGGGTCAGGGCGAAACGTGCAACCGCATGGGCTGACCGAGCCGGGTGGTTGCAGGTTTCGGCCTAACCCCGTGCGGAGCGCTCAAGGATTCACTCCTTTGGAATGGTCAAGAGCCGGATCGCGTCGAGGCACGCCGCTAGTTCAAAAGGTTTCTTGAGGAAGGCCTGGGGTCGCTCGGCATGGTCGCCTTGCATGACGTGAACCTTCTCGTGGCCGCTGACCAGAATCACCGGGAGCTGAGGGGCGAGTTGCCGTAACGCGGATAGGGTCTCCCAACCGTTCATCCGGGGCATGTCCACATCGCACAGCACACACTCGATTTCGTCCCGGTGCTGCCGGAAGAGCTCCATCGCCTCGACGCCGTCCCCTGCTGCGAGCACATTGAAGTCCGAGAGTTCGAGCGCGAGGACGAGGGTTTCGCGGAGCACCGGTTCGTCATCGACCACCAGCACCGTGGGGGCACCTCTCTTGGGTGGGGGGGCTGGGGCCAGTTCGACTGGGACCAGTCGAGTGGGTAGGTCCTCCGCCAATGCCGGGAAATAGACTCGGAAGACACTCCCTCGGCCGAGTTCGCTCTTCACCGTGACGGCCCCATCATGAGTCCGCGCAATCCCCAGCACGAGCGGCAGTCCAAGACCCCGGCCGGTAAACTTGGTGGAATAAAACGGATCGAAAATCTTTGGGATCTCCGCGACCGCGATCCCCGCTCCCGTGTCGGCTACCTCGATGCAGGCATAGGCCGTGGCTTGCGGCTTCCAGTCCAGAGGGACGTGCTCTTCTGCGAGAATCTCCGCGGCCGACGCCCGCTTCACGCTTAGGCGTATCGAGCCCGGTCGGTTATTGATGGACTCCCATGCGTTGGTAATGAGTTTCATCAGCACCTTATCAATCTGCTTCGCGCTGGCGCAGACGCCCGGCCCCGACAAGGGCAAGTCGATCTCCAACACCACGCTTGGCGGCAGAGTGGCCTTCAGCCGTTCCAAGCTCTGCCGGCATATCTCGGCCAGATTCAGCGGTTCCTTGCTGGCCGGCGCCGATCCGATGTAGGTCAGCAGCTGGCTGCTGATCTCCGCTGCTTTGTGGCTGGCCTGCATGGCGGCGGCCAGCTCTCGTTCTGGTGCGGCCTTTCCAGGCCGATTGCTCTGAGCCATTTGTAGGTTCAACATCACCACCTGCAGTTGGTTGTTGAAGTGGTGAGCGATGGCTCCGGCCATTCGCCCCAAGCTCTCGGACTTCTGGAGCTGCTGGTTCAATTCCTCCCGTTTAGCCTTGTCCACTTCCGCCCGTTTGCGCTCGGTCAGGTCGCGGTGAAAGCACTGGATGAGACATTTCCCATTGATGGTGCTCAGGCTGGCCAACACCTCGAGCGGGATAATATGACCGTCCTTGTGATAGTGTTCCGTCTCGAAGACCAATCCTTCCCCGGCCAGCAGTCGGCGAATCCGCTCAGGAGCGAGTGCCGCACTGGACGGGGTATCCAGATCCTTCAAGCTTATGAGCTCCATCTCTTCCAAGCTGTAGCCATGCATCCGGGCGAACGCTTCATTGACAAAAGAGAGCGTGCCGTCGGCGGAGAGAAAGAAAATGCCTTCCGTCGCTCTTTCGAATAATGAACGATAGCGACCTTCACTCTCCTCCAGCCTCTGCTCCAACTCCTTGCGCTTAGTGATGTCGGTGTAGGCGATCACGGCGCCTTGGTGGTTTGAAAATAGCGATGAGACCTCCACGAGGAACCATTGCGATCCCGTCGGGGTATCGCAGCTTGCTTCGAACTGGAACCTGAGTTGCGGATCACGCAACACAGCGCGGATGCCTTGCTCCGCCCTCACATTGGACTCTGACGGGATATATCCGGGTCTCGCCCCGAAAACCGCCAGAAAGTTGTCCCCGATCTCGGCGCCTTGCGAAGCCCCGCCGGAAACGGCGGAGTTAGCCCCATAAAAATCCCGCCAGGATTTGTTGAACGACAAGATTATCCCGGCAGGGTCCACGACCACTATTTGGCTGGGCAGTGAGTTCAGAGCCGCGATACGCAGGGCTGCAGAATACATTGTTTCCGGGGGCGACGCAGTCGGTCCAGCGTTTGATTGACGCGAGCACGCCAGCGGTGAATCGGTCGCAACTCCCAAGGGAACGGCCGTCTGGTCAGGCTGGGATTTCATCTTGCTCCGCCCTCTTTGGTCCGGACCGTGAGCGCCATGTGATCGTACCCGCAAAACCGGACGATTAACGTCGTGGCCATGTCCTCGCCCTGGTTGGAGCGCACTCCCCGGTCACCCTGCCCGGGTCGCCTAGCACAAGCTCGGTGATGCGCTCGTACGGGTTCCCTTTCAGACGCTGACTTCACGCGTGTGTGGGGGGGGGGGGAGACCACGTTCGCAGAAGCTGCTCATCTTCCCGGAGTTCAAACCCTAAATCAGAAAGGAGACGGGGGTGAGCAAACTCAGCTCGGAGACGAATATACCGCATTACTGCGACTTATGCACCGAGACTCTTGAGCCAGTGCGGTATCCGAACTTCCGCGGTTGATATGAAAATGTGGCATATCCAAAAGGAAGGTTTTGGGGACGCTCTCGAAGAAGCTGGCGAGTACAACCGAGCCGCGAAAAGAGACCGCTGCTCCGAATGTAACCGGAAAATGCCACCCGGTGTCGAAAATTTTGGCGGCCTGAGGATGACCGCGCCGGCGCCAGAAATACGTTTCTACGCGTGAGAGACGAGTACCGCTGACTCCAGCTTTTTAAGGCGGCTGGGGGCGCAATTTGTCCAACTGAATGAAATCGCCCGGGAGTTGCTGTCGGACCGGGACGCAATTCCGGTTCGGGATCAGGTGATGGCGGAAATTGACGACCGCAGCACGCGATGTCGGAAAAGCAGACGCCCATGAAGGGACCTCATTTGATTCCAGCGGAGGTTTTTGTGGCATTTAAACCCCAAATGACCGCCGGGGTGAGGGTTGATCATGTAATCGTTCCCGACGAATTCCTGCAGCACGGCAGGATGCTGACGTGCAACTCCGGGAATCTTTCTTCGGCACCAACTATGATAGGTAAAAGCTTGGGATTTGGATGGGGATTTAATGCCAGAGTGGCGGTAATTGGCATTACTGCTGCTAATCTTGCGTTGACTCAGGATTAGATCTTAAACCGATAAGGGCCGAATGGCTCCTATCCCTAAAAAGGAGAACATTATGAATCTGAAGAAAGTGACCGCGGTCTCATTTGCCGCCGTTTGTATTATCGCCCTCCCGGTTGGTTTGCAGGCGACCTCGTTGGATCTCTCCAATGCCTTGGGGCGCGTGATGGATGGCGTTTCGGCCAACTCCACCGTCGACGAGGCCTACGTAAATTCATTGGTGGATCGGGCGAACGGGCTCGCGTCGTCGACCTTCGATATTTCAGGCCACACCTACACCTTGATGAATGATCCGGTGGCAGTGATGCCCTATGCGATCTTTGTGACCGGCAGTGCGGTGGGTAACGATCACGTCGTTGACGTCGGTCTGACGGGATACCGATACCTCGCGGTCAAGTATGACGGCAGCAACGGCAGTCTTTTGGTATGGGACATCCTTGGTCTGACGGGAAATGTGACCGTCCCGGGTTCCGACCTCGGTTGGACCCAGAACAACTACATGCTCTTCAATGGCGCTGGTGGAGCTGACGGTCCGCGCGTTCCCGAAGCCGGTTCGAGTCTCGCTTTGCTCGGTCTCGCGCTTGTCTGTCTCGGCTTGATCAAGCGGCATGTGACCGCCTGCTGAGTTTGCTCACGAACATCTTAAGTGCGCCGCTCCGCGTCGATTTTTGGACGACATTATTTTTCGATTCGGGGTCGCCAAAAGGGTCAGGGCGAAACTTGCAACGATGCCAACAGACCGCGTTGGGTGGGTCGGCGAAAAGGGTCAGGGTGTACATATTCCTCAGCGCCGGCCAGGTGCCTCGCGCATCAACGGTTTGGCGGGCGCATCGGAGTTCCCGGGAGTCCGAACGTTGCAAGTTTGCACACGGAGGCGCGGAGAACGCGGAGTCCACGCCAACACCACTCTCCGCGTCCTCCGCGCCTCCGCGTGAACCCATCTCTCCCTTCGGACGGCCCGAAGGAGCACGCCCGCCTATGCTTCCAAGTACAGGGGCCGTGACAACGGGTCAGGGGGGGGCGCCAAAAGGGTCAGGGCCAAACTTGCAACGATGCCAACAGACCGCGTTGGGTGGGTCGGCGAAAAGGGTCAGGGTGTACATATTCCTCAGCGCCGGCCAGGTACCTCGCGCATCAACGGTTTGGCGGGCGCATCGGAGTTCCCGGGAGTCCGAACGTTGCAAGTTTGCACACGGAGGCGCGGAG
>CAIJFT010000350.1 GCA_903820035.1 uncultured Opitutia bacterium | reverse complement strand
TTTTTCAGCAAAAGCGCACCACCCGCGCCGAGGCCGCCGCGCCTTAATCGCGGCGCCCGCGCTACGGATTTCAACCGCCGGCAGGCTCACCGCCAAAGCACCTACCGGGCCCTCCGGTTAACGAGTGCGATGCCCGCAACTCCCGTCCGGACACTACTGACCGACGCCAACGAAGCCACGCACCGACATCGTAAATTTTCGGCAGCTTCATCACCGGTAACAAGCTCGCCGAGCGCACACTGTCGATTCACGCCGATGGAGACGTCGACTTCGCCGAACTCGGTGCCCCCAGGCCGGCGAGCACAGACGCGATATTTTTCTTAGGCGCGTCGCCTCGCACACCCGCGTGTTCGGCGTCGTGGACCTCGCCGCCCTGACGTATTGGGGCGAAACCTACCGGCGATGCTGATGGCGGCCGGCGCTCGATCCGGGCAATAACTCCATTTCGCCCCCCGGTTCCAGTTAGGCCACGGGAAACAATTCCGCGACATCCTGCACCGCCGCCGCGTCGACCTCCGAGTGCACTGGCAATTGGGTCCGAAACCAAGTCCGCTGCTTTTTCACCAGTGCCCTGGTGTTCGCGGAAATTGCCTCCGCCAGGTTCGCTTCAGGCAAGCGGCCGTCGAGGACGTCAATCGCCTCGCGATAACCGATCGCCCCGGCCGCGCTGGGATTTTGGTCGAGCCCCTCGCCACGCAGGCGCCGCACTTCGTCCAGCAAACCGGTGCGTAACATCGTCGAGACGCGCTCGTCGATCCGCGCCGACAATTCCAAGGAAGACCTTTCCAGCCGAGTCAACCGCACCACGTAACCGGCGAACGGCGCCGGTAACCGCGCAAACTCCGCTGCCAAATCCGCCAGCGTACGCCCCGACGCCAAACAACGCTCCAGCGCCCGTGTCACGCGCCGCGGATTTGCGACATCGAGTCCGCCGACGCCGGCTGGGTTGAGCGCCCGCAGGCGCGCCACCGCTGCAGCGAGAGGCGTGGCCCGAACCTCCTCGCGGAGCGCGGCCGGCACCATCACCTCGTCCGCGACGGGCGCGAAAAACGCCTTGAGATAAAAACCGCTGCCGCCGGTCACCAACACCGCGCGACCACGCGCGGTGATGTCGGCTACCACTGCCCGCGCCCGCGCGAGATAGAGCGTCACATCCATCCGCTCCGTCACTGCGCAAATGTCGATCAGCTGATGCGGCACACGCGCCCGCTCGGCCACCGTCGGCTTGGCCGTCCCGATGTCCATACCGCGGTAGAACAAAAGCGAGTCACACGACACGATCTCCGCGTTATAACGTTCAGCCCAACGCAAAGCCCAATCGGTTTTGCCGACGGCGGTTGGACCCGAAAGGACGTGCAGCGTGGGTGTCATTTACCCGAGCCAACACTTTCGGCGTTGGCGGCGCGAGCGCCTTCGCATTGGCTCGGGAACGCTGAAAACCCGCTTCATCGTCAACCCCCACTCGGGCAAGGTCACCCGCGCCCTGCCGGCCGTCCGCAATTTCGCCCGCCGGATCGGAGCCGAGCTCGTTCTCACCGCGCGGGCCCGGCAGGCCCCGGAGTTGGCCCGGCAGGCGGTGCAGGACGGCTGTGAACTGGTCGTGGCAGTGGGCGGCGACGGCACGATGAACGAAATCGCCGGGGCTCTGGTCGACACGCCCGTCACGTTCGGCCTCGTGCCCTGCGGCTCCGGCAACGGTCTCGGGCGCCACTTAAAAATCCACGGGGCCATTCCGCGCGCGTTGGACATTCTTATCCACGGGCGTCCCCGACTGATCGACAGCGGGCTCGCCGACGGGCACCCGTTCTTCACCGTCGCCGGCCTCGGCTTCGAGGCCGAGATCGCGCATCGATTCAATCAACTTCAGCGGCGCGGTTTCATCCGCTATCTCACGACGAGCGCCCTCGCTTTTCATCGCTGGCGCCCGCAGGCGTACACCATCACCCACGCCGGCGGCCGGCGCGAACTGCGTTGCTTCACCCTCGCGGTGGCCAACGCCAACCAGTACGGCAACAACGCCTACATCGCGCCCAACGCCAAAGTCGACGATGGCCGGCTGAATCTTTGCAGTTTCCCGCCACTCACGGTCGGGAACGCCCTCCCTCTGGTCGCTCGCCTGTTTCACGGTTCCGCAGGCAAGGTGCGCGGCGTTCTGGAGGTTTCCGGCAGCCACTTCATCGTCGAACGTAGCGCGGCTGGTCCGCTCCACACCGACGGGGAGATCCACGAGGCTGGAACTCGGATCGAGTTTGCGATCCGTCCCGCCAGCCTGCGGATCATGGCGCCGGCATAAAGCCGAGCAAACGTCGGCGGAATTCCTCCCACCGGACAATCAGCCCGCGCAAACGGCAAATTCCCGCCCGATCCCATCCGGCCGAACAGCCGGCTCGGCCGAAACCCGAGACCAACGCCTCGCCGCCCACGTACGCACGAACCAACTGCGCTCTCCGCCATCTTCCATTTGACCGTCCGCCGCCGCGGAGGCGGCAAAATCCCACCGGGGGCATTCGCTTCCGACACCCCATGAAGCTTCGATCGCAACTCACCGTTCTTCTTTTCGCCGTCAACTTGACCGGCTTTGCCGCAACTCCGTCCCCGCTTAAGTTTGATTTCGGTTCAGGGCCGGTGGCGCCGGGTTGGACCGGCGTCGATGCATCGACGCTTTTCACGCAAGCGAGAGGCTACGGTTTTGAGCCCGGCGCCGGACCCACCGCCGTGAACCGCGGCGGCGACGCCCTGACCGGAGATTTCATAACGAGCGATCGCCCGTTTCGTTTCACCGCGCGTGTGCCGCACGAGGGCAACTACCGTGTGACCGTGACGCTCGGCGATCCGGCCACCGCGTCGACCACCACGATCAAGGCCGAACTACGGCGGCTCATGGTGGAACGGGTGGCGTTGCCCGCCGGCCAGACCCGGCAGGTTTCCTTCATCGTCAACACGCGTACACCGCAGATTACCGCCGCCGCCGGTATCTCGCCCGGCGCAGTGCGGCTCAAAGCGCCGCGCGAAACCACGCAGGAAGCGTGGGCCTGGGACGACGCCCTCACCCTTGAGTTTTCGGATACGCACCCCGCGGTGTGCGCGGTGGCGATAGAACCCGTCGTCGTACCGACCCTTTTCCTGCTCGGCGACTCCACGGTGTGCGACCAATCGAAGGAGCCGTACAACAGCTGGGGTCAAATGCTACCGCGCTGGTTCAAGCCGGCCATTGCCGTCGCCAACCACGGGGAGTCCGGGGAAACCTACCGGGATTCCATCGGGCGGCGCCGGCTCGACAAAATTCTCAGCGTCATGCAGCCCGGCGACTGGCTGATCCTGCAGTTCGGTCACAACGATCAGAAGCAAATCGCGGCAAAGTCCGGCGGCCCCTTCACCACCTACCAGACAGAAATCAAGCGGCACGTTGACGGCGTCCGCGCGCACGGCGGCACACCGATTCTCGTCTCACCGATGGAGCGCCGCGGCTTCGAACCCGATGGCACGGTGCGACCGTCGCTCAAGGATTATGCCGAAGCCACGCGTCAGGTGGCGCAGGAGCTCGGTGTGGCGTTCATTGATCTCAACGCCATGAGCCGGGCGCTTTACGCCGCCCTCGGAGTGGAAGAATCAGCCCGCGCGTTCGCGGCGCCAGGGGGCAAAGTTGACAACACGCATCACAACAACTTCGGCAGCTATGAGCTCGCCCAGTGCATCGTGCAGGCGATCCGCGACCAGCGGTTGCCGCTGGCGGATTTCATCTCAAACGACTTCACAGGCTTCAACCCGGCGCGCCCCGATGAGCCGGATACCTTTGCGGTGCCGGCGAGCGGCGACTTCACAAACCAGCGTCCGCTCGGCGACGAAGGAAACAAGTAATCGCCCCAGGCCCGCCGGCGCGCCCGAAAGCTCCGTCAAAACTGATCGAAGAGCGAAGCGATTCGGGCGAACGGTCTTGCGACATCACGTTTCAGCCGTTCGTCATTCGTCTCGCCTGCCGCCTTGCCGAACGGCGTCACCTGCGGCCCCTTTTTTCGAATGCGCCTTCGTCGCCTTCTCCCGCTGCTGCTACTCACCGCGATTTCCGCCCGGGCCGAGTATCTGTGCACGTACTTTACGATGAACGGCGAGGAATGACGGCACCTCGCGTGGAGCGCGGGCGGTTACGCCGGGGAGCGATTGAACGGGGTAGTCCTGCCTCACCCCAAACGACGGCAAATCGAAACTGATGCGTGTCCCGTGTAGGGTGCGGGCAAACAACGACACGTTTCACATGGTTTGGACACCCGGGGTGGAAAGAAGACAACATCGGGTATAGCTGAACCAAGGACTTCGGCACGTGTTCGGAGCAAAAGGGACTCCCGTAATGGCGGATGAGCCCACCGCACGTAACTCCTCGGCGCCGGAGGTCGCGTTCGACCCGAAGCGCGGCGAATTCATCCTCTTTTGGGCGTCCACCATTCCGCGGAAGTTCACCGCCACAGCCGGATCGTCTGAGACCGATTACAACCACCGGATGTATTACACGACGACGAAGGACTTCACGACCTCCGCGCCAACTCCGCTCTTTTATGACCCGGGTTTCAGCGTCATCGACGCCAACCTGCGCTCCGCTGAAGGCCGGCATTATCTGATCATCAAGGCCGAAGGGCTCTCCCCGCCGAAGAAGCATCTGCAGATCGCGAGCAGCGCCGATGTGCGTGGGCCGTTTTCCCCGCTATCGGCGCCGGTCACGCCGGCCGGACTTGGGGTGGAGGGAACCACCGCGCTCAGGATTGGGGCGCAGACCCTTCTTTATTTCGACGCCTTCCAAACCGAAAACTAAGGTCTGATGCGCTCGCATGACCTGATAAACCGAGAGAGGGTCACGGACCGCCTAGAGCTCCCGATGAGGGCACGCCTGTCCGCAGGCGGCACGGTCCGGTAATCGAGGTCCCGCGGGCCGTCCGCGCACGCCTCCTGACCAACCCGTAACAACTCCTGGGCTTGCACGTCAGTCGCACCGATGCCCCTCTCCAACGCCGCCGCGATCCGCGGCGCGGCATGAACCCCACCCCACGCTTTTTACCCGTATTGCTGCTTCTGTTCTTCGGGAGCGGCTGCGCTGCGCTCATCTACGAGGTGGTTTGGCTCCAGCTGCTGCAGCTGGTCATCGGCTCATCGGCCGTGTCGCTGGCGGTGCTACTCGGAACCTTCATGGGCGGAATGTGCGCCGGGAGCCTACTGCTGCCCCGCTTCATCGCCCCCCGCCACCATCCGTTGCGCGTGTATGCGTGGCTCGAGCTCGGTATAGCGGTCTCCGGCCTCGCTGTGCTGGTCGCCGTGCCGGCAGTCGGCCGGCTCTACACGTCGCTCGCGGGCCACGGGCTCTCCGGAATCATGCTGCGCGCCGGGGTCAGCGGGCTCTGCCTGCTACCGCCGACGATCTTGATGGGGGCGACGTTGCCGGCCATCGCCCGCTGGGTTGAAGCCACGCCGCGCGGCGTGGCTTGGCTCGGATTTTTCTACGGCGGCAACACGGTAGGCGCCGTCGCCGGCTGCGTCCTGGCGGGCTTCTACCTGCTCCGCGTGTTCGATCACACCACCGCCGCGCTGGTGGCGGCGGCGCTCAACCTACTCGTCGCGGTGGGTGCGCTACTCCTCTCCCGCCGGGACCCGGGACACGCCGCGTCCGAGTCGACCGCCAAGGCCGCCGCGCCTCTGGCACCGGGTGGCGCATGGGTGTTGTGCGCCATTTCAATTTCCGGCCTCTGCGCGTTGGCGGCCGAAGTGGTGTGGACGCGGATCCTGTCGCTACTGCTCGGCGCGACGGTCTACACGTTCTCTATAATTCTGGCGGTTTTTCTCTCCGGTCTGGCAATCGGTAGCACGATCGGGGCCGGGCTCGCCCGCGATCTGCAGCACCCGCGCCGGGCGCTCGCAATTTGCCAATGGCTGCAGGTCGGCGGTATCGCGTGGGCGGCGCACACGATGTGCGGCTCTTTGCCCTACTGGCCGGTTGATCCGGCCATCTTGGCGACCGCGGGAGCGAAGTTTCAGCTCGATCTCGTGCGCTGCGCCTGGACGATCCTACCCTCGGCGCTGCTCTGGGGTGCAAGTTTCCCACTCGCCTTGGCCGGTTTGACCCAAACCGGCATCGACGCCGCGCGCCCAGTCGGTCGCGCCTACGCCGCCAATACTCTCGGCGCTATTGCCGGCGCAGTGCTCGCGGGTCTCGTCCTGATCCCGACGTTCGGCACCCGGACGACGCAGGTTGGGCTGATGGTACTTTCAGCCATCGGTGCCGGCATGGTTTGGCAGCCGCGCTCGCTCGCCGGAAGCGTCGGTCCACTGGCCGGCGTAGTCGCCGCCTTCCTGCTGGCCACGGGCATTCCCGCAGTCCCGTGGCAACTTGTGGCGTACGGCCGCCAAACGGCCGTAACCGACTACGGAGCGAAGTCGCTCTTCCTCGGTGAGGGCATGAACTCGTCGGTGGCGGTGTCCGAAACACCCGAAGGCGGGCGCTTCTTCCACGTCAGCGGAAAGACCGAGGCGTCGAGCCTGGAAAAGGACATGCGACTCCAACGGATGCTCGGTCACATCCCGGCACTGCTGCATCCCGAGCCAAAGTCTGTGCTGATCGTGGGCTGCGGCGCCGGTGTCACGGCGGGCACCTTTGTGCTACATCCGTCGATCACGCGGATCGTGATCTGCGATATCGAGCCGCTGATCCCGCGCGTGGTGGCAACGCACTTCCGCCTCGAGAATCACGACGTATTGCGCGATCCACGGGTCGAAGTCGTGCACGATGACGCGCGCCACTTCATCGCGACCACGAGCGAGCGGTTTGACCTCATCACCTCCGACCCGATTCATCCCTGGGTGAAGGGTTCGGCCGTCCTGTATTCGCAGGAGTACTTCGAACTTTGCCGCCGCCGGCTCAATCCCGGCGGACTCGTAACCCAATGGGTTCCCCTGTACGAGTCCGACCGAGCCGTGGTGCAGAGCGAAATCGCAACCTTCTTCTCGGTCTTCCCTCACGGCACCATTTGGGGCAACACCGATGATGGCGAAGGCTACGACACGGTGATGCTCGGGCAGGCCGAACCGTTGCGCATCGATGTTGGTGCCCTACAACAACGTTTCGACCGTCCGGACCACGCCACGGTCCACGCCGCGCTCCAGAGCCTAGGGCTAGGCTCGGCGGTTGAGCTGTTGTCGACCTATGCCGGCCGCTTCGACGCCCTCAAGCCGTGGCTGGCCGGCGCTGAAATCAACCGTGACCGCAATCTCCGTCTGCAATACCTCGCGGGCCTGCAGCTCGAATCCAAGGCGGGCGCCCGCGCCTACGCAGAAATTCTCGGGTACCGGACGTTTCCAGCCGACTTGTTCTTCGCGCCCCCGGAAATGTTGACCCCGCTGCGGCGCGCCCTCGCGCCCGTGCGCAAGGGAACCGAAGCGCGCTGAGCACGATCAGCGCGCTTCGCGAGATTAACAACTGGAGGGGGGGGGTAGACCAGCCGATTGCAGCAGGGTGGCCACAAGACGACCATCGTCCCTTCCCGGAGCAGCGCCGCCTCCCCGCTCAGCTTGGTCCGTCGCACAACAGCGGCATCGGGTTCCGGCGGAATTGCGCCAAGCGCCCCGAACTCCCATGGTTCCACTGCGGGATAAAAATAAATCCCCCTCAGGGGTTGATTCATTCGCCACAGGTGAGTTGCGTTACAGTTTAGCGACTAAATCAGAACCCGTATGAGTTTAACCAAGCCACCGTCGAAAACGGCCCGCATTGAGCGGGCAGCTGACGCTTCCCGTCCTACTGAGGCCGAGAAGGCCCCGGGTCTTCCGGCCAAAGCCAACGGTCAGGATCCCACCCCGACCGCGCTACCGATATTCGCCAAGGTCAGAAATTATCAGGGTGCCAACCGGGTGCGGGCGAGCGGACTCTACCCGTATTTCCGCACGATTACTTCGGCGCAGGACACCGAAGTGGTCATGAACGGCCAGAAGGTCCTCATGCTCGGCTCCAACAGTTATCTGGGGCTCACAAACGATCCGCGCATCAAAGAGGCCGCCATCGCGGCGGTGCAAAAGTACGGCACCGGTTGCGCCGGCTCGCGCTTTCTTAACGGCACGCTCGATCTCCACATCGAATTGGAGGACCAGCTGGCAAAATTGATGCGCAAGGAAGCCGCGTTACTGTATTCAACGGGCTTCCAGGTAAACCTCGGGGTCGTCAGCGCGATTGCGGGCAAGGACGACTACATTTTGGCGGACAAGGCCAACCACGCCAGCCTCGTCGAGGGCAGCCGCCTTTCCACCGGTAAGACCCTCCGCTTCGCGCATAACGACATGGAGAGTCTGCGCCAGCGCTTGGAGCAATTGCCCGCCGATTCCGGCAAGCTGATCGTCGTTGACGGCGTGTTCAGCATGGAGGGCGACATCATCAAGCTCCCCGAGGTCGTGCGCTTAGCCAAGCAGCACAACGCCGCCGTCATGGTCGACGACGCCCACAGTATCGGTGTGCTGGGCAAAAACGGCTCCGGCACCGCCTCTCATTTCGGCGTCGAGGAAGACGTGCATCTGATCATGGGCACCTTCAGCAAGTCGCTCGCAAGCCTCGGTGGTTTCATCGCCGGCGACGCGACGACCATCGACTTCCTCAAGCACAATTCGCGCGCCCTGGTCTTTAGCGCCAGTATGAGCCCGGCGAACGCTGCAGCCGTACTCGCGGCGCTGCGGATCATGGTCGCCGAACCGGAACGCATTGCCCAGCTCTGGAAAAACACCGAAAGAATGAAGCAGGGTCTCCTCGGCCTCGGCTTCCAGCTCGGCGCCTCCGAAACGCCAATCCTGCCCGTCTACGTAAGGGACATGCTCAAAACCTTCCAGTTCTGCCGCCTGCTTCAGGACGAAGGCATATTCGTCAATCCCGTCGTATATCCGGGTGTGCCGCCAGGCGAGGAACTGCTCCGCATCAGTCTGATGGCGACGCACACCTTCGAGCAAATCGATCGCTCGCTGGAGAAATTCAAGCAAGTCGGCAAGGCCCTCGGTATCATCTGAGCAGCCCTAGGCCCGCATGAAAGTCCTGCTCACGGGCGCCAGTGGATTTGTCGGCAGCCATGTGCTCGATCGTCTGCTCGATCGCAACATCCCCGTCGCAGTCCTGTTGCGCAAATCCAGCCGGCGCGACTTGATCAACGCGCGACTCGGCTCCTTCGAGATTTGCATCGGCGGTATCGACGAGGCGACCTCCCTCGACTCCGCTCTCGACGGTGTGACGCACATCATCCACTGCGCCGGCGCGACCAAGGCGCTGGATCGAAATGAATTTTTCGGAGTCAACCAAGGCGGCACGCGCCACGTTGTCGAAGCGATGAACCGCCGCGGCGGCCAGATCCAACGTCTCGTCCACATCTCCAGCCTCGCCGCCGCCGGCCCCGCCACCGTCGATCACCCGCGGACCGAGCGGGATGCACCCGCCCCGGTTTCAGACTATGGCCGCAGCAAGCTGGCCGCGGAACAGGTGGTCCGCGAGCGCTGCGGCGGCGATTGGACCATCATCCGCCCGCCCGCGGTTTACGGCCCGCGGGACGGGGAGTTCCTCCGTCTCTTTAAGGCCGTCCGCTCACACGTACGCCCGTATTTCGGCGGTGGCCGACAACAACTCAGCTTGGTCTACGTCGAGGATTTGGCCGACATAATCGTCACCGCCCTCACCCACCCGCAGGCACGTCGGGAGACGTTCTTCGTCGGCGCCCCCGAAATGGTGACCGCCGGCGAACTCGCGACCGCCGTCGCTTCGATCTCGCAAAACTGGAGCGTGCCGTTGCCGTTGCCCAACGCGGTGCTGTGGCTGGCCTGCCAGTGGTCCGGGTTGGTATCGCGCATTACACAGCGAGCCGACGTGCTCAACGCGCAGAAATACGCCGAATTGAGCGCCGCTGGCTGGGTGTGCGACGTGCGCAAGCTTTCCGACCAACTCGGCCAAGGCTGCCCGACGGGCCTCCAGGCTGGCCTGGAAAAAACCCTGGCGTGGTACCGCCATCACGGCTGGCTGCGGATATGAAGCGGTACGGGTTCATCGACTACGCCACCCAAGGCTACTGCGCCCTCGTCGCGGGGCTGATCCTCCTCTTTCAGGGCCACAACGTGAACCACTGGGGTTGGCGCGTCGCCGCGCACGGACTGTGCCTGGGCCTGGTCCATGCGTTGATCGTCGTCCACGCGGCCCGACCCGCGAACCGCGTGCTCGATTTCCTCCGCCACTTTTACCCGGTTATCTTGTACGCCGGCTTCTACAGCGAAACCGGCCTACTCAACCAGATGGCGTTCACCGGTTACCTGGACCCGTACTTCTTCCGCCTCGACGAGCAGGTCTTCGGCTTTGCCCCGGGGTTCGCATTCATGGCGGCGCTGCCGTTTCGCTGGATCAGCGAAGTTTTCTACGCCGCATACTTCTCGTATTACCTGATGATCTTTGGCGTCGGGCTCGCGCTGTACCGCCGCAACCGGGCTCAGTTCGACCACTACATCTCGGTGACATCATTCGTATTTTACGTGTGCTACCTCACCTACATTTTTTTACCGGTCGTGGGGCCGCACATTTACTACCCGGACCTCGTCCCTTTTCGACTCCCCGCCGAATCGCTGCCGCCCGTGGTCCCCGAGTTTCCCGCGTCGGTGCAGACTGGCGTGTTCTTCCGCTTGATGGCGTTTCTTTACGCCCACTTCGAGTCGCCCGGGGCCGCCTTTCCGAGCAGCCACGTCGCGATCGCACTCGTCACGCTGTATTTCTCCTTCCGCTATCTGCAGGCTATCCGCTGGCCGCACCTCGTGCTCGTCGTGCTGCTGTGCCTCGCCACTGTTTATTGCCGCTACCACTTCGCGGTCGACGTGATTGCCGGCATCGTAACGACCCTCGTCTTTCTGCCGCTCGGTAATACGCTGTACGCGCGCTTCCAAGGCGATAGCCGCCGAAGCGATGTCGCGTAGCCGGCCCGGCGCACAGCGACAAAGCGGTCCGGTCGGTCAACCCACGCTTTCGCCTTTGATATTAACGGGGCGACCAGACCCGACCATCCAATCCGCGCTTCACACCGGACGCTCGTACACCCGGTAGCGCTTGTACACCTCGCCGCCGAACAATCCGATCGTACGCTGGACCGGCGTATTGTCCTCCAAGATCCACGAAGCCTCTCCGCGCTGGTAACCCAACCGCAGGCAAGTGGTGAGTGCTTCCGCCAGCATCGCCGCCTCGATCCCGCGACCCCGCGCTTTGGCGGTTACGCCGAGCGTGATGCAGCGGACATATTTCGTCGGCTTCCAACCAAGGAAATACGGCAACGCCTTCAGCAAGCCCCAAGAAAGCATCCGGCCGCGCAGCGGTTTGAGCGCCTCGTTAAAATCGGGCATCGCAAGCAGAAATCCCACGGGCCCATCCGGCGTCTCCGCCACAAAGGCCAGACCATCGGTCAGCAACGGCTTGAGCCGCTCCGCCATGAAGTCGATCTCCCCGTCGGTCATCGGCACGAAACCCCAATTTTTTTCCCACGCCTGATTGTAGACCACCTTCACCTTGGCCAACTGCGCAGCGAGATCTTTCTTGTCCAGCGGCACGAGCCGGACGTTCGGTTCGCGGCGCCGGAATTTCTCCATGAATCGCGCGAAACGCTCCTTGGGGCCGTTCACCATGTCGAACGCGAACGCGAGCAGGTCCTTCGCCTTGGTGCAGCCCACACCTTCCAGCAGCGGCTGATAATACCGGGGATTGTAGGTCATCATCAGCACCGGCGGAGAATCGTAGCCCTCGATCAGCAGCCCGCATTCGTCGTTGGTAGTCGGGTTCATCGGACCGAGCAGCCGGTTCATGCCTCTCTCCCGCGCCCAAACCGTCACCACCTCAAACAACCGCGCACACACGCCGGCGTCGTCTAGGCATTCAAAGAAGCCGAAGAACGCCGTGCGCTCACCGTGAAATTCATTGTGGCTGCGCTCGATGATGCCCGCGATCCGCCCGATGTCGCGACCGTCGCGACGCGCCACCCACAGTTGCATCTCCGCGTGCTGGAAAAGCGGATTCGCATCACTGAACACCTTCTTCAGGTCCATCAGGAGCGGCGCGACCCAATGGGGATCCTCGCCGTAGATGGCGTAGGCAACGTTAAGGAAGCGGCTGACGTCCCGCGACTGACGCGTGAGGGCGATGATCTCGAGCGGTGAACTCATGCGAAATAGGCTTGGGGAACGCCGGTTGGCGGACCCCTTAGCCTCGGCAAGGGGTCCGGGAGCGTCAAATGTTCACGGTGCCAGCGTGGTCCTCAGGCGCGACCACGTTTTCAGCTCCGGCGCAAACACCGCTCCAGGAATCTGGGCATACCGCTAAAACACGGGGCGGCCCGCGCAAGTGCGGCCGCTTTTTTTGGCGGCTCGAGGTGTCTCTGCGCGTGCGCGCAGGACCAGGGTCCGCTCACACCGCCTTAACCCGGCCGCTTGAATCGCCGATCCGGGCGACGCCGCCGACGCCCATGCGATCCGTCAGGCTAAGGAAAAGATTGCTCATCGGCTCGCCTCCGAGGCGCTTGTACTGCCCGGTGCTCAAGGTGCCGCCGCCACCACCCGCCAGCACAATCGGGAGGTTGTGGTGGGTGTGCCGATTACCGTCGGAATTGCCGGAGCCGTAGACGATCATCGAATTCTGCAGCAACGTGCGACCATCCACGTCCTTCTTTGCGTCAAGCTTCTGCAGAAAACGCGCAAAGTGCTCCATGTAGTACAGATCGATTTTGCCGATCTTCTCCATGAGTTCGGAGTCGTTGCGATGGTGTGAACAATAGTGGTGCCCCTCTGGAATTCCGATTTGCGGATACGCTCGGTTGCTGCCGTCGCCCGCCAAAAGAAGTGTCGAGACTCGCGTGGAGTCGGTCTCGAACGCCATCGCGAGCAGGTCGTACATGACATCCATGTGGTCACCGTAGTTCGCGGGAATGCCCGCCGGCGTGTCCATCGCCGGATTCGGCAGTTTTCCGAATTGCTCGGTGCGCTGGATCCGCTGCTCGATCTCACGCACGCCGGTCAGGTACTCATCGAGCTTTTGCTGGTCCGAACGGCCGAGTTGGCGTTGCAGCGAACGCGCGTCGTCGGTAACGAAATCCAGGAGCGATTTCTGCGTCGCCTGGCGCAGCCGGAAGTTCTCCTGGCGCTCGCCGGGCGAGCCGCTGCCAAACAGACGCTCAAACACCAGCCGTGGATTCGACTCCGGCGCCATCGGCGTTGAGGGCGAAGCCCAGGACAAATTGTATTGGTAGGCGCAGGAGTAACCCGAATCGCAACGGCCCGACTTGCGGACGGCGTCGCACGACAACTCAAGCGAGGAGAAACGTGTGAGGTGGCCGACGCGTTGCGCGACAACCTGATCCACCGAGATTCCGACCTGGATGTCGGTGCTGTCGGTCTTGCGCGCACGAGCGCCGGTCAGAAAGGTCGCATTCGCACGCGCGTGATCGCCCGCCCCGTCGTTGCCCGCGGTCGCATTCTTATGATCGAGCCCGCCGAGCACCTGGATCGACTTCCGCACGGGCGCCAATGGCTGCAACGTGCGCGAAAGCGGAAAATCCCGGCCCTCTGCGGCCGGCCACCAATAATCCTGGTGCGCGCCGTTCGGAAAATAGACGAACGCGAGACGCAAGGGTGCGCCGGTCGGTGTCACCGCAAGGCCAGCTCCGGCTACGGGCGCCACCGCCGCCTGCGCTACGGGCCGCAGGGCGGATTCAAATACGGGCAGCGCCACGCAGGCGCCGAGGCCGCGCAGGAACTGCCGGCGGTTGAAGGCGAAATCGTGCGCGGCAGCGGCATCTTTGGGGCGGGAAGCAGGCTTTGTCATGGGTGGGGTTTGATCACGCTAGAGGGAAACGGAAAAATTGCCACGCGGGGTTTCACGGCGCCACCGACACCGACGCACCGGTCAACGGTGCCCGTTGTTTTTGAAAGGCCGGCGATTCCACGACGCCCATCAGCAGCACCGACATACGACCTTCGTTCGCCAACAGATCGGCGGTGATCGCCTCGACGGTATGGGCGTCGAAGTAATCGAGCCCGCGCCCCAGCGCGTACGTCAGCATCTTTTCAGTGAGGCACCGGTAGAGGTCGGATCGGCGCTCACTCGCAATCACGCGCTTCAGCGCCCGCACATCACCGAATTTTTCCCCGGTGATCAACTGCCCCGACCCGTCGATCGGTTGGCCCGCCTCTGTGTCCCGCCAGCCGCCGAGCGCGTTGAAGTTTTCCAAGGCCAACCCCAGCGGATCCATCCGCGCATGGCAGGAGAAACACAATTTATTGGTCCGGTGTACCGCCAACATTTCGCTAAGTTGCGGCTCGCGGCCCTTAAATTCTTTCTTGGATTCCTCGAGGTCGGGCACATTCGGTGGCGGCGGCGGTGGCGGCGTACCGAGAATATTATCGAGGATGAAGAGCCCGCGCTTCACCGGCGAAGTCCGCGTCGGATTCGAAGTGACCGCGAGAATCGTCCCCTGCGTCAGAATGCCTCCCCGCGGGCTACCGGGCGGCAGGTGCACCAAGCGCAGCTCGTCACCGGCGACCCCGGGCACGCCGTAGTGCGTCGCGAGCCGTTCGTTGAGAAAGGTGTAATCGCTATCGACGAGTTCGGCGATGCTGCGATCCGCCCGGATCAGATGCTCGAAATACATCTCGGTCTCGCTGCGCATGAGCTTACGAAAGGCACCGTCAAACTCGACCCGGCCGTCGCGATTGGGGCGCGCGTTCCCGCCCAAGACGGCGCGGGCGTTGATTGGCACGGATTCGACGTCGCGCGCTTGGAGCCACTGACCGGTGAAGTTGCGCACAAGAGCCTGCGCCTTGGAGTCCTTCAGCATTCGCTGGACCTGAGCGCGAAGGTTGCTCCGCAATTCGTGGTTGTCCGCCAGTCGAATGAGTTCCTCGTCTGGCATCGTCGACCACAGAAAATACGAAAGCCGGGAAGCGAGGGAGTATTCATCCAGGCGCACAAAACGCTCCGTCGCAGGCGCCGTCTCCGGCAGTTCCAGCCGGAACAGAAAGCGCGGCGACGCCAGCACGGCCATGTACGCTCGGCTGATACCCTCCTCAAAGGTCTTGCCCGGTTGCGCGTAGAACTGGCGGGCCAACCCGACCAGTTGCTCGACCTTAGCGGCATCCGCCGGACGGCGATACGCCTTCGTGGCAAAGTCGTACAACAACTGCCGCGCATACCGGTCGCGCCCGGCCAGGTCCGCCGGCGCCGGGCCACCAGAAAAAAACCGGGCGTAGTTTTCCGGAGGCAGCCAATGTTCCGGACTCAGCGGACCGCGGACGGTCACGGTGCCGATGCGCATCGTGACGTTCGTGGGGCCGGGCACGCTCTGTGGGCGATTGCCCGCGCGCGCGGCCTCTTCCTGAGCCGCCGCGCCGGCCGGCGGCAGCGGCACGACTTCGAATGAAACCACCTGACGCCCCGGAACCCAATTCACCTCAAACTCATGCTTGAGCGTACGGCGTTCGCTCCAGGCGATTTCCTCCACAAATTGCTGCTCGCCGTTGACGCGCCCGATCAACCGGCACCGGCTCGCATCGAAGTCGAATGTCCCGCGAACTTCGAGTTCGACGCTGATCCGGTAGCGGTCCGCCTGCTCGACGGTAAAGGATTTCGCCACCTTCGTGGCCTTGCGCGCGTTGAGCTGTTCGCCCGATGCGCCGCCGTTCTCGGCCCGAAACTCTTTCCCGGTGACCACGCGTTCACGCATGACCTTGGAAACCTTGGGCACCGCGCGCTCGACGATCAACTCGGCGGCGGCGAGATATTTTTCGAGCAGCAGCGGGGAAACGGTGAGCACGTCGCCGTTGTTGTCGAAGCCGTTGCCGCTGTCGTCAGGGGGGAACTCCACCTCGCTGTTGAAATCGAAACCCATCAGGTCGCGGATCGTGTGGCGGTATTCGCTGCGGTTCAGACGGCGCGGGCGCACATGACCGGGATCGGGGTTTCGCGGGTCGGTGTCGAACGCCTCGTACTTGATCCAGTCACCCAGCAGCTTGGCCTCCTCCGCGGTCGGACGCGGCGCCCCCTCCTCCAGCGGCGGCATCAAACCCGAACGCACGTTCTTCAACGCCGCCAGCCAGAGGTCCCGCCGAGCGAGCATGTCGGTGTCCGAATTGAAATCGTCGAGCGTGACATTCCCCTTGTTCAATCCGTTGCCGTGGCAATCGTAGCAATACTTCGACAGCAGCGGAG
>CAIJFT010000349.1 GCA_903820035.1 uncultured Opitutia bacterium | reverse complement strand
CTGGTCATTGGCCCCAACGGCAGTGGCAAATCCAGTTTGATTGAGGCGCTGATGCGTTTGCGCGCCCTGTCGCGCCTGCCCCTCGCGGATCCGCCGGCGGCGCGGCAGCGTTTGGGCGGGCCCGAGATCGAGGTCGCCTTCGCACCACCCTATGCGGGCGTGAAGGTTCGGCTCGGGTGCGTTTCCGAGCTGGTGTGTGATACGTTGCAGCTCGAACCGCGGGACCCGCCGCAATGGCCGCGGTTGCGGGACGACTTGGGACGCATTCGCAGTTACGTGCTGAATCACGACGCCATGGCCCAGACGGCGATTCGCGCCGAAGGTACCGAACTGGATTTCAACGGCGGCAATCTCGCGGCAGTTCTGGCGGAATTGCAGGCCTCGGCCCCGGCGGCCTATGCCGCCCTCTCCCTGGAGCTGCTCCGGATTTTCCCGGAGTTCCGGGCTTTGGAATTGAACGAGCCCACGGCCGGTCGCGTGGCGTTTGGGCTGCGGTTGGCGGAAAACGGACTCGTGCCGGCGGAAGAGTTATCACAAGGCATGCTGTACGTTATCGGTGTGCTCGTCCTCGCCTTCGACCCGACGCCGCCGCGGATCCTTTGTCTCGAAGAGGTCGACCGGGGCGTTCATCCGCGGATGTTGCGGGAGGTCCGCGATGCGCTTTACCGCCTGAGTTATCCCGCGGCGTACGGCTCGACGCGGTCTCCCGTGCAAATTGTGACGACGTCGCACTCGCCCTATTTCATCGATCTCTTCCGCGATCATCCGGAGGAAGTGATCATTTCGGACAAGCACGGGTGTGAGGCGCGATTTGCGCGATTGACCGACCGCACCGACCTGCCGGAGCTGTTGCGGGAGGGGGCGCTGGGCGACATGTGGTTCAGCGGGATTTTGGGGGGCGTGCCGGAAGAACGATGAAGGTCGCCCTGTTGAGTGAGTCGCCGGCGGACGAGACGGCGCTGCGCGTACTTGTCGCGGCGGTATTGCGGCAGACTCCGGGGTTCGTCGCACCCGGCTTTCGGGCGCGCGGCTGGCCCAACGTGGCCCAGGTTCTACCTGCGGTGCTGCGCCACCTGCACTTCAACACTCCGGTGGATGCGCTGGTCGTCGTGGTTGATTCCGACGACTCGGTTGTGCACACGGCTGAACACGAGGCTCCGGGGTATTTCCATCCCCACTGCCGCATGTGCCAGCTGCGGGCGATCCACCGGCAGACCACCAAGCGCCTGCCGCCGGCGCGGGGACGCGACCGGGTTTGCCGGGTGGTGGGAGTGGCCGTGCCCGCCATTGAAGCATGGTACCTCTGTGGCCGCGCCGACGGGGTCAGCGAGGCTGCATGGATCGAAGGGCAGCGGCGGGAGCTTGCCCCCTACACGCGGGCCGAACTCAAGCAGCGGGTGTACGGCACGGACCGACCGTCGCTGGCCCACGAGATCGACTGCGCACTCCGGGAAACGGAGCGACTCCGGCACGATCCGCGCCGGTTGGAGAACGATTTTCCCGGATTCTCCGCCTTGGCCGCCGATTTGCGGGCGGTCGCTCCGGCGGTCCGGACCGAACGGTGAGTCCGAATCGCGGGCCTGACGGGAAAATTGCTTTGAACCGGCCCGAGCATTGACGGCATAAAATCCGCGTCCCCATGGCTATCCCCTTCTTCCGGCGGCGGACTTTTCTGCCGTTTCATCTCGAATTGTTGGCGGGTTGGGTAGCGCGGCTGTTGTATCGGGTGCGGACCAGCGGACTGGAGAATTTGCCCAAGACCGGTGGAGTCCTGCTGATCACGAATCACATTACCTACGTTGATGTCGTGGTGCTGCAGTTGGTGTGCCCGCGGCCGATCCGGTTTATCGGTTACAAGGGGCTTCGCCGGAATGCGTTTTTCAACTGGTGCTTTGAAGTCAGCGGCTCGATCCCGATTTCACCCATGCACCCGACGGAGGGAATCCGGTCGGCGGTGCGGGCGCTCAAGCAGGGTGATCTCGTGTGCCTCTGCCCCGAGGGTCACATTTCGCGCACGGGTCAGTTGATGGAAATCAAGAAAGGCTTCGAGATGATCGCGCGGCAGTCCGGCGTGCCGGTGGTCGCTGCATCTATCGACGGTCTCTGGGGGTCGATCTTTTCTTTTGCCGGCAACAAGTACCTCTGGAAATCACCGCGGTTGCTGCCCACCGACGTCTTTATCGCCTTCGGCCGTCCGGTGCCGGCCGCGGAGGTTTCGACCGCTTGGGCCCGCCGTGAACTGCTCGATCTGGGGGAAAAGTCCTTCAGCGCGCGCCCCGTGTTACGGCGTCACCTCGGCCGCGAATGCGTGCGGAGCTTGACCAAGCATCCGGGCCGCTGCGCCGTGGTCGACCGCACCGCGGGCCGGCGCGAGCTTTCGTGTGCGCAGCTGTTCGCGGCCGTGGCGGTGTTGGTTGGTCGGATACGCGCCACCGTGCCGGAAAAGCGGGTGGGTATCGTGCTCCCGCCCGGCGCCGGTGCGTTTATCGTCAATCTCGCCGTCCTCTGTGCGGGCAGGGTGCCGGTGAACCTGAATTTCACGATTGGGGCTGCCGCCCTGCGGACCAGCCTGCGGATCGGCGGCATTTCGACGGTGATTTCGGCAAACCAGCTGCGCGAGAAGCTGCCGGATTTCCCCTGGCCGGAGCGCACCCTCGACCTGAAGACGGAACTCGACGCCGCCGGTGGCAAACGCGCGATGCTCCCGTGGCTGCTGGCGGGGTGGTTGTTGCCCAACCAGTGGTGTGCCGACCTTTTGCAGGTTCCCCGTCTCGGCGACCGCGAAGAGGCGGGGTTGCTCTTCACGAGCGGCAGTTCCGGCGAGCCGAAGGGCGTGGTGCTGTCGCATCGCAACATCCTCGCGAACTGCGGCCAGATTTCCTCGCTCTCGATTTTGCCGGAAACGTGCACCCTGCTCGGCTGTCTCCCCGTTTTCCACAGCTTCGGCTTCACCGCCACGCTCTGGTACCCGCTGCTGCGCGGTTGCCGGGTGGTGACGATTCCGAGTCCGCTGGAGACCCGGAAGATCATCGACGCCATCCGCGACGAAGAAATTACGGTGATGCTCGGTGCTCCGACGTTTGTGCGGCCGATCCTGAAACGCGCCCAACCGTACGAATTACGCACGCTCGACCTGCTTGTGACGGGGGCCGAAAAGCTGCCCGACGATCTGGCGAAGTCGTTTCTTGAGACGTTTCACATCGAAATTTTGCAGGGCTACGGCCTCACCGAGACCACGCCGGCGAGCAACATCAACCAGCCGCATCCGCCGGTGGTGGTTTCCACCAACGAGCCGCAGGAAGGGAAGCGGCCTGGATCGGTCGGTCGGATGATGCCCGGCATGACCGCGCGGATCGTCGATCCCGAGACAGGGCAGGATCTGCCCTTCACCGCCACCGGGGTCATTCACTTCCGCGGGGCCAACGTGTTCGGTGGTTATCTCGATGATCCAGCCAAGACCGCGGCAGCTTTCTGCGACGGTTGGTTCGTCACCGGCGATCTCGGTCGCTTCGATGCAGACGGTTTCCTTTTCATCGAAGGCCGGCTTTCCCGCTTTTCAAAGATCGGCGGCGAGATGGTTCCGCTCGGCACCGTGGAGCAGAAAATCATGGAGGCCTTCGGCTGGGAGCAGACGGAGAGTCCGGTGGTTTTCGTGAGTACCGTGCCCGACCCGACCAAGGGCGAGGCGTTGGTTTTACTGACCACGCAGGACGTCACTGCCGATGTGTTGCGTGCCCGGCTCATGGCGCTCGACGTGCCGAACCTCTGGGTGCCGAAGATTATCCATCGCGTGGATCAGATTCCGATGCTGGGTACGGGTAAGACCGACCTGAAGCGCTGCCGTGAAATTGCGGTGGAAGCCGTCACGTAGCCAGCCAAGCGACGCATCGGCCCGTGCGGATCGACTGTCATCTCCATATTGTGGGCAACGGCACCGGCGGCACCGGATGCTGGTATCACCCGCGGGGTGTCACGAAATACGGTGCCCCGTATATGGTTCGTGGTGTCGGGCTCCCGAAATCGGCCCTGACCGGCGATCTCGATGGGCTCTATGCGGCGCAGATGCTGAAATTTGTCCGCGAATCGTCGCTCGATGCCGCGGTGGTTTTGGCGCAAGACGAACCCTATCGTGACACCGGCGAGAAGATCGCCCACACCGGCTCTTTCTACGTCCCCAATGACTACGTACTGGGCTTGGCCTGCCGGCATGCGGAGTTTCTGGCGGCCGTGTCGATACATCCTGCGCGGCCCGATGCGCACGAGGAGCTCGAGCGGTGCTTGGCGGGTGGGGCGGTGATTCTGAAGTGCCTGCCCAATTGCCAGAACATCGATTGGAACAACCCGCGGTACACCCGATTTCTGGAGCGGATGGCAGAGTCCGGTCTCATCCTGCTGGCCCACACGGGCAGCGAGCGAACCTTGCCGGTGTTGGCGCCGCAGTTGGCGACTCCGCGGGTCCTGACGCGCGCCCTGGAAATCGGAGTGACCTGCATCGCCGCGCATTGCGGGACGGGTCTGATGGTTTTGGATCCGGATTATTTCGAGGTCTTCGTCGAGATGACGCGTCGCTTTCCGCGATTGTACGGCGACAACAGCGCGCTGGCGTGCTGCAATTTTCGCGCGCGGCCCTCGGCGATCCGACGGATGATGGAACCGGATTTGGCGGGGCGGATTCTGCATGGCAGCGACGTGCCCGTGCCAGTGACGGCGATTCTGATGTGGGCCTTCGGGCTCCTGCCTTATCGGGTGTGGCGTGAGACCCGCCAAATCGCCAACCCGATCGAGCGTGATTACCAAATCAAGCGCGCACTTGGTTTCGGTGCGGATACCGCCACCCGTTTAGCCGGGTTATTGCGGAAGGTTTGACGAAGCAGAATGGGCGATCGGGTACGCTCAAAGTTGGCGGGCGGGAACAGGTTCAATGGAAAATAAAAAGCCCCGGGCAATTGCCCGGGGCTTGGTCAGTAATTGTCCTCCGCGCGAGCCGGTGGGCCGGGCTGAATTCACGCTGCCGCTTACTGCGGCAATTGAACCTTAAAGCGCTCGATGGAGGAACCTTCGAGGCGGTGCAGTTCGGCGACGGCGCGACGGAGGGCGAGACGGGCGCTCAGTTCCTGAAAGCGGGCGTTTTCCAAATCGTCTTGGGCGAGCAGCACCAGGCGGCTGGTGGAAAGGCCGGCGTCGTAACGCGCCTTCTGTTGCTCGTATTGGCGGGCGGCGAGTTCGGTGGCCTTGGAGGCGATCTCGACCGCGGTCACATTTGAATCCACCGCCCGGACGGAGGTGCGCACATTCACGAGTAGCGCTTGCTCAAGCTGTTCGAGTTGGGCCTTACGCGAAAGGAGGTTGGACTGGGCCGTGCGATAACGTGCCTTCTCGGCGTGCTGGCCCCAAGGCATTGAGTAGTTCAGGCCGAGCGACCAATTGTTGCCGTGGTCGTTGGGCAAGTTCGACATCGCGTCGCCGTAGCCGGCATTCGTGGACCGCGCGGTGTAGCCGAGCGCGGCGGTGAGATTGAGATCAGGCATTTGATTCCGGCGGGCGGTTTCCAAGTCGAGCTGGAGCTGCTTGATGGCTTCCTCGGTGGAGAGGGTGTCGGGATAATACTCGCGGGCCTTTTTGTAGGAGGTGGCGAAATTGGGCGTGCCCTCGTTGTATTCGGCGAACGAGACCGATCCGACTTTGGTGTCGAATTCGGGCAGGTTGATAATGTTCAGAAGGCGATCCTCGGTATCGCGAACCGATTGCACGGCCTGTACGACACCGCGCCTCGCGTTGGCGACGCCGTAATCGGCCGAGAGGACATCGAGGTCAGTGGCGACTCCGGTGGTGCGACGGGCCTGATTTTCTTCAAGGAGCTTTTGGTTGTAATCGAGGGTGAGCTGGCGGATGCGCAGGGTTTCACGGGCGGCCACGAGGTTATAATAGGCGTTCTCCGTGTCGGAGATTACCGTAAGCACGCGGCTCTTGTACGTGATCGAGGCAATGTTGAGTCCGAGCTTGGCGCGGGTGAGGGCCACGGTCGCCATATGGCGGCCGGCGCCGTTCATCAGCGGTTGGGAGATATTGGCCGAAATGCCGTTGGTGAATGCCGGATTGACGAGGGAATTGAGCGAGTTGGTGGCGCTTCGGGAGACGTTCGTGTTGATGCTCACCGTGCCGTTGGTGGCGGCGATCTTGGGCAGCGTTGCGCCAACGCTCATCGTCGTGGAATCGCTGCGCGGGCCGGTTGACGCGGTTCCGTCAAGACGGCTCGTGGTCGAGGCCGATTGGCTAACGGCGCGTCGGGCCGAGGCGGTGAGGGTGGGATCGGAGACGGCTTCCTGCACCGCGACTGCGTCCTTGGCGGAGGAGACCGCGTAGCCTTGGACCTGCAGGTCGAAATTTTTCTTCAGCGCCAGAGCGATGGCTTCTTCGAGTGTAAACGCCTTGTCGGCGGCGGGGGCTGCCGGCGTCTGGCCGAATACGGCGACGAGGGGGAAGCAGGCGAGGATCAGGGCGGCGCGGGCGGTTGGGCGTGGCATGACGGAGTAAGTGGAAAGTTTGGCGGCGAGGGGGATTGGGATTAACACCGAGGGGGAAGCTTATTGCCGTTCGTATTCCCCGCCCGACGTACGTTTCAACACCGTGAAGCCGGCCTGTCTGGCGCGCGAGACGGAAAGCGGGGCTGAAAGTTTCGGGGAATTTACGGGCTGGGCTGGACGGGATTGAACCGCCTGACCGCACTTCGGGCATGTGGTCAGGTCGGCCGCGCCCGCCGGTAATGCCTGCTCAAATCCATCGCCGCACAATTTGCACGGCGAGGTGAGTGGGGCATAGAAACGGAGCGGCATGCGCAGAGAGGATTGCACGAGATCGGGACAAAAAGAAAGCCCGTGCTGCGGTAAATGCAGCACGGGCGGAAGTGACGGCAGACGGCCTCGGGCCGTTGCGCTTATTGTGCCTTAGGCTCGGATTTCTTGAGTTCCTGCTCGACCATTTCCGAGATGAAGGCGGAGGCGCCGAAGCGACCGTTGTAACTGGCGATCTGCTTGCGGGTCTCAACGTACTGTGGGTTGGTGTCGGACAAGTTCGGCGCCTTCTTGTCGCTGGCGTAGACGAACAATCCGCTCTCTGCACCGATCGCCATGTCGGAGACCTGACCCTTTTCGATGCGCTCCAAGGCTCCGAGCACGGTATAATCGAGGTCTTGTGGGCGGGTGCGCAGGGTGAAGGGAGCCAGTGCCTTGCCCTGAATTTTCAGGCCGGAAGCGGCGGCGGCGGCTGTGGCGGCCTTTTCGATGGTGTCCCCGGCCTTAAGGCGGGTTTCGAGCTGGGATTTGGCGACCTTACCGGCGTCGACAAAGCGCTTGCGGCGCTCACTCTCGACGTAGTCCGACGCGACGCTGGCGCGAACTTCGGCGATCAGTGGCTTGCGGGTCGCTTGGGTTTCGCGCCAAAGCAGGATGACGGCTCCGGTCGGGGTCGTCAGGGCGTCCGAGACAACACGGTCCTTGTTCAGGCGAAACGCCTCGGACGCGATCTCGGGCGAGCCACTGAGTTCCAACGGGGCGGCTTCGCGGGAGAACGGAGGGAGATTTTTCAGGGTGAGCTTGCGGGTGGCAATGAACGCTTCGACTGCAGGGATGGTCTTCGCTTTGGCCTCGAACAGCGCGAGCGAGAGGTCGCTGGCCGCCTTGATCGCGAGCTTTTGGGCACGTTCCAGCTTCAGGGTGGATTCGACCTGCGCGCGCACTGCGGCGTAATCAGCGGCGGCATCGGCCGGCGGGGTTACAGTTGGGGCGGCCCCAGCCGGCTTGGCCGCATCGGCGGGTTTGGGGAATCGGGCGGGATTGGCGTCGTAAAACGCGCGAACCTCAGCCTCGGTCACCGTGATCGTTGCGATGAGCGGAAGTGCCGGGAAGTCGACGTAGCTCGCGACGACCCGGGGAGGGATGTCATAGCGACCGCCGGACTGCTCGAAGAATTTGGTGAGTTCGGCGTCGGTCGATTTGACCTCGGGCTTGAACCCCGCGTAGTCGGCGCTAGCGGTGGCAAGCGTCCAGGTCGTGTCCGCCCGCTCAACCTGATTCTTGATCTCGGCGGAGAGCACATAGCCCGGACCGGCGAGGAGGGCCTGCACTTTGTCGGCGCGCACGTCGTCGCTCAGGACGCGGCGGACGTCGGCCTCGCTAAGGCCGCGCGGATTGGCCTTCAGGTTGTCGCGGAAAGTGGCGTACGACTTGGCATCGAATTTGCCGTCTTGTCCGGCGAACATGCGGAGGGACTCGATTTGTTTCTTCAGTTCCTCGTTGGAGGCTGGAGGAACGTGCCACTGGTCGGCGAGATGGAGGGTCGCCGCGCGTTGAAAGGCGTAGTTTTGGATCTGGCTGCCGTCGAGCTGTCCGAAGGCGCCGACGCGGAGGTTGGCGCTGAGTCCGGCGTCACCCATGAGCCGCTGCTGGTCGGTCTGCAGGCTCAGGTTATAGCCGAAGAACTCGCGATCGATTACCTGGCGATCCGCGCGTCCGATTCCGGGGGCCGCTCCGATCGTAAAGACGAACGAGACGATGATGACTGCCAGGAGCACTCCGAAGATGGCGCGGAAGTGATGCTGAAAGTATTTCTGGATCCAGGTAATCATGGGGAGAAAACGTGCGAAGCTAGGTTGGGGAGAGCAGGTGGCAAGGGTGAATTCTGGTGCCGGCCCACTCCTGACGACGTGGGCGACGCTCCGCGGCCAAGTCCGCCGGAGCGGGCTACTGCGCGGCAGGTCGTTCTCCGTACGTCGCGGGTGACTTGGAATCGTCGAAGGGATACTGTTGCAAAAGTTGCTCGACGGTTAGTCGGAAGAACTCCTGTTCACCAAGTTGGCGCAGGGCGTTGTTGTATCGGCCGACCAAGGGATCGATCCGATCCAGCGTGCCCCCGACCGAATCCTCGCCGAGATTGTCGTCGAGGGTCTTGAAATCGAACAACGTAATCCGGTTCAACGGTCGAGCGGGCTGGTAGCGGTAGTCGGTGCCGTTGGTTTCCGGCGGCGGGCGGACCGTGGTCACCAGGTGCAGCCGCACCAGCCGGTTTAGGCATTCGTTGAGCAGTTGCGTGGGGACGCGGAGCATTTCGCCCAGCGTTGAGGCCGAGATTGGGGGGCGGCATGCGTTAAACCGCCGGCAGATGGTGAGAAAGACGACGAGGGAGAGGCGTTCGCGCATCGTTTCCGCCAAGGTGCCCCACGCCGCCTGGCTGTTGCGGAAGTGTACGTTCTGGATGGCGTAGCTCACGATCCCGCCGGTGAGAACGCAGAGCCAAAAAATATACAGCCCCGACATGATGACCAGCGGCAACGCCAGCGATCCATACAAGCTGCGGGCGAGGTACACGCGCTTGAGATACAGAAACGCGATGAAGTTATTGCCGAGCAGCAACGCCGCCACGACGAGGGCCCCGACAAAAGCGGCGCCCCAAAACACCCGGGTGTTCGGGATGACGCGGTAGAACAGCATCAACATTATCGTGAGCAAACCGAAGGAAAACGCCGGCAGCGCCCAGGCGAGGGCCTTGAGCACCCCGACCCCGCCGGGCAGTTTCTCCATGAAGACGTTCACGAAGGTGCCGGCGCCCAGGAGGGCGACGGAGGCGAAGAACAGAATCGCGCCGAGCGAAAGGATCGTCCAGTAGAGCACCACCCGCATCAGCATCGAGCGACCCTGCCGAACGCCCCAGATATCGTTGAACGTGTCCTCGATCGACTTGAAGAGGAGCAGAACGATGAAGATCAGCGAGAGTACGCCAAAGGCGCCGGCCGAGCCGGATTGTGAAGCGGTGATGATATTGTTGATCAGGTCGACGAGCCCCGGGTTGACCTCCGGTGACGTGGCATTGGCCTGTTCGTACTGGGCGACGTGGGGCGCGACGACCTTGATGATCCGGTTCAGGGTTTCCGCGACCTGAGCGGGATTACTCTGCCCCACAGCGAGGCCGGAGATGAGAACCGCAATCGCGATGAGCGGCCCGAGTCCAAGCAGGGAACTGAAACTGAGCGCTGCAGCCCGTACCGCGATCCGCGACTCGACGAAGGCCGTTATGGTGATCGATATGATCCGCAGGATCGCAAAGAGCGAGCCGCGTAGGGATCGATCCGCCAAGGTTTCGGCCTGCCAAATCTCGTGGTGATAAATGCGGGTCCACCGCACCCAGCGCGTTCCCGCCCGCGAGCCTTGGCAACTGTTAGGCTGACCTTCGGGCGACACGGACTTAATAATTCAACAGGAACCAAGACAACAGGCCCATCCCGCCGACCGCCCCGAGCACCGCCGGCAGGGTCAAAAATAGATTAGTGAAGAGCGTGCAGCAATATAGACCGACGTGTCCCGCAACCACATAGGGTAGGACCGACTGCTGGCCCTGAGCGTACAACATGAAGCCGACCAGGCCCACGCCGAGCGCGGCCCGAAAACGAACGAACGGATAGAGTGTTGTCATCCCCAGTGCCAATAAGACGGCGAGGGCGAGGTCTACGACTCCCAGAATCACTAGGGGCTGGCTGATGAGTTGTTCGCCCTCCATCGACATCAGCGCCGCGGAGCCCGGTAGAATCTCACCCCCGGCGGCCAGGACCAGAGCGAGGACGAGGCCCCACATGCCGACTCTCGCGGCCCGCGCCATGGCGATTTCCGGATCGGCCTTATCTTTGGTATCCGACGTCCGCCCTTCGGCGGCTGCGAGCATGTCGTCCACGCTGATCGGGCGCGTGTCGCTGGTG
>CAIJFT010000348.1 GCA_903820035.1 uncultured Opitutia bacterium | reverse complement strand
CCGCACCCTCCGCCGGCAGGTCACGGCTTATGTTCCCTACACCAAGCGCCTGCCCTTGGTCGAAGAGTTCACCCCGGAGGAGGCCGAGGACCGGCTCTATGCCTTGGTCTCCGACTACCTCCGACGTGACAACCTGATCGCGCTTCCTGCCAGCCAGCGTTCCCTGATGACGTTGGTTTTCAGGAAACTGCTCGCCTCGTCCACCTTCGCTATCGCGGGTGCCCTCGATTCCATTACCCAGCGGCTCAAGGCGAAGCTCAACCAAGGGGAGCCCGCTACGTCGTTGGAAGATGAACTGGATACCGACTACGAGGCCCTAGATGAAACCGCCGAGGAGTGGGGCGATGAGGATAACAACGCCCCGCTTTCTGACGCAGACCGGTCTACCCTGGCTCGGGAAATCGCCGACCTTGAGGCCTTCGCGTCCCTCGCTACGTCGATTACCTCCAATGCCAAGGGCAAGGCGCTCCTCAAGGCCCTTAAGGTTGGTTTCACTCGCATGGCCGGGATGACTCCGCCCGCTCCTCAAAAAGCCATTATCTTCACCGAGTCCCGGCGCACCCAAAGCTACCTGCTCCGGGTGCTCGCCGATAGTCCGTGGGGGTCCGGCATTGTCCTGTTCAACGGCTCCAACACCGACGACCGCTCCAAGGCCATTTATGCCCGCTGGCTGGATCGTCATGCGGGGACCGACCGCATTTCCGGTTCCAAATCTGCGGATATGCGCTCCGCCCTCGTAGACTATTTCCGCGAGGAAGGGTCTATCATGATTGCCACCGAAGCCGGTGCAGAGGGTATCAACCTTCAATTCTGCTCCCTCGTCGTAAATTACGACCTCCCCTGGAATCCCCAACGCATTGAGCAGCGCATTGGTCGCTGTCACCGGTATGGGCAAAAACACGACGTGGTGGTGGTCAATTTCCTCAACCGCAAGAACGCCGCCGATCAGCGTGTGTTTGAACTCCTCTCCGAGAAATTCCAGCTTTTCGAGGGCGTGTTTGGAGCCAGTGACGAAGTGCTCGGCTCCATAGAGTCCGGTGTGGATTTCGAGAAACGCATCGCCGCCATCTATCAGCGGTGCCGCCAGCCTGATGAAATCAAGGCTGCCTTTGACCAGCTCCAGCTTGATCTGAGCTTGGAAATTGACGCGTCCATGACCCAGACCCGTCGCAAGCTCTTGGAGAACTTTGACGATGAGGTGCGGGAAAAGTTAAAAGTCCGCGATGAGGCGGCCAAGGCCTACCTCAGTCGCTACGAGCGGCAGCTCATCCAGCTCACCCAGCATGAACTCGCAGCCCATGCCGAGTTTCCTGATGACACCGGCTTTGTTCTCAAGAGTACCCCGTTTCCCGGTGAGATTCCCCTGGGGCGCTACGAGTTGCCCCGTCGTTCGGGTGAGGCCCACCTCTACCGCCTAGGTCATCCGCTCGCGGAGGCGGTGCTGGCCCAGGCTAAGGCCCGCCAACTCCCCATTGCCGAAGTAGCGTTTTCCTACGGTGACCACGATGGCATTGTCAGTGCCCTTGAACCTCTGCTCGGTCAGTCCGGTTGGCTCACCGTGAACCAGTTCACCGTGGCCTCACTCGATCAAACCGAGGATCACCTGATTGTCTCCGCCGTGACGGACGCCGGCGTACCCCTAGATGAAACTGCCGCCGCCCGGTTGCTCACCTTGCCTGGCCGCACCCTGGCCGCACCACCTAGCCCCCCGGTTCCCACTTCGGCACTGGCAGCCTATACCCACCAGCGACGTGCCGCCATTCAGCGCACGGTCTCCGAACGCAACGCGGGGTTCTTTGAGGCTGAAGCATCCAAGCTGGAATCTTGGTCCGATGACCTAAAGCTAGGACTTGAACGTGAGATCAAGGAGCTCGACCGCCTCATCAAAGAAGCCCGGCGTGAGGCCACAACGGCCCTGACTTTGGAGGCCAAACTCACCGCTCAAAAACGTATCCGCAGCCTAGAGGGGACGCGTAACGATAAACGCCGTTCACTTTTCGAGGCACAGGACCAGGTGGACCGGCAACGGGATGAACTGATCGCCGCCATTGAGGGTAAACTCACCCAGGGCACCGATGAACAACCGCTGTTCACGGTTCGCTGGAATTTGCGGTCTTAACTCACTGATCGGTCAATTTCATTAACCCTAGGGGTTAAACAAATCTTGATAAACTGAGGCTATGGAGATTTCTTTTAGAAACAAAAAACTAGCTAAGGCGCTAACCACGTCGCGCGACCTGTTCGCCATTCACGGCGAACGCCGCGCCAAACTGATCCAACAACGTCTCTCCGAAATCGAAGCAGTCCCCACACTCGCCATGCTCCGCCTCTTGCCGCGTCCCCGCTGCCATGAGCTGACAGGCAACCGCAAAGGTCAGCTCTCCGTCGATCTCGATCATCCCTACCGTCTCTTGTTCACGCCCAACCATGACCCGCTGCCCCAGGCCACCACCGGTGGACTCGATTGGGCCGCCGTCACCCGCGTATGCATTCAGGAAATAGCCGACACCCATGAGTAAATCCACCGCCACCTTTAGCCCCGACTACGCCGTCCCGCCCGGAGCCACCCTGCTTGAGACCATTGAAGACCTCGGTATGACCCAGAGCGAGCTTGCCCAGCGTATGGGCCGCCCTCTCAAGACCATCAACGAAATCATCAACGGCAAAGCCGAGATCACCGCCGAGACCTCCATTCAGCTTGAACGTGTCACCGGCATTCCCGCCGCGTTTTGGAGCAACGCCGAGGCCACCTATCAGGAACGCAAGGCCCGCTTGCAAGAGCAGGAGCAACTTGCCGCCCAAACCGCTTGGGTGTCGCGTTTCTCCTATGCTGCCATGCTGGAGTTTAAACTCATTGCGCCCGCCGCCAATGATCGTGCCCGCGTCGGCTCTCTCCTCAGTTATTTCGGCGTCGCCTCTTCCGAACAGTGGGAGGTCACTTATGCGTCCCTAGAAGGTGCCGCCCGTGAATCCAACGGGCACAAAAGCGACCTTGGGGACCTCAGCGCTTGGCTCCGTGCCGGTGAGATCATGGCCCAGCGCTGCCATACCCAGCCCTACGACAAGGCCAAGTTTCAAGCGGCGCTGGCCGAGATCCGTAAACTCACGGCGGAAAACCCGGCCCAGGTATGGCCGCAGGTTTGCTCCCTCTGTGCCCAGGCCGGTGTTGCCGTTGTCCTCGTGCCGGAACTGCCCAAGACACACGTATTCGGGTTCACCCGTTGGCTGACCCCGTCCAAGGCTATTATCCAGCTTAGCCTTCGCTATAAAACTGACGACCTGCTTTGGTTCACTTTCTTTCACGAAGCCGCCCATATCCTGCTCCACGGTAAAAACGACGTGTTCATGGAGTTTCGCGGCGTGGACAGTCCGAAGGAGACCGAAGCCAACACCTGGGCCGCCGATTTCCTCGTCCCTCGCAAGGCGTGGGCGGCATTTACCGCCGGCCTTTCACGGCCCGTGGCAGAATTGCCGATCAAGCGCTTTGCCCGTGAGCAGGGTATCGCCCCGAGCATTGTCCTAGGTCGCTTACAGCACCGGGATGGCTTGGTGCCTAAGAGCTTCCATAATGCGGCCTTAAAAAAGACCCTTTCGATTGCTTGGTCCGGTCTCAATCCCTCCGCTTAACTCCATCCCATGTCCGCAAAGAAGACCAAACTTGAACTGACTTGGATCGGGAAAGAGAACCGGCCTCGGCTGGAACCGCGTATCCTCACCCCCGACGATTCCAAGTCCCATCACGCCCAGCACCGCGTGGCCGACTCCGATCTGTTTGATAATCGCCTCATCTTCGGCGACAACCTCCTCGCCCTCAAGGCCCTCGAACAGGACTTCGCCGGCAAGGTTAAATGCGTCTTCATCGACCCGCCCTATAACACCGGACAGGCATTTGAGTATTACGATGATGGACTTGAGCACTCAATATGGCTTGGGCTGATGCGCGAACGATTCGAAATACTTAGGACTCTTCTGGCAACCAATGGAGTGCTTTTTTGTCAGCTAAATGACGATGAAATGGCATATGGGAAAGTGCTGCTAGATGAAGTTTTCGGTCGAGCCAATTTCCTGAATCAAGTCAGTGTCCGAATGAAGCAAACGGCAGGGGCTTCGGGGGGAGGCGAGGACAAGCGCTTGAAGAAGAACATCGAGTATATCCTTGTGTACGCTAGGAATAAGGACGGTGAAAACGGTTTTAATAAATTTAATGATGTTTTTGATGAAGAGGATCTCTTTGAGTGCATCGAAGAGATGCGTGAAGAGGGGAAAAGCTGGAAGTATACGCGAATACTAAAGAGCTTTGGGCATAAAACCTACCACTCGACAATCGAGGACGGTTCCGGTGGGCTTCCCCCGATTTCTCGGACACGCGGTTCAGGGTGATTTCTTTTGGGGTTGTTGGGACTCGAACGCGAGGGG
>CAIJFT010000347.1 GCA_903820035.1 uncultured Opitutia bacterium | reverse complement strand
GCTCCGCGTCTCTGTCTTCCCCTTTGTCTTCGCATCGGCACATCGCTCCATTTCTCATCCCCCGGCCGGTGCCGCACCGTCGGCGCCCAGGACAAACAACGCGCCGCGGTTGTCAGCGCCATCCGCCACCTGACCGCGCCCCAGAGTCCCGCGCACGACCGCAAGATCGGCTACCACCGCGGCAATCGCCAGGGGCTCTCCTGTCGGATGGAGACTTTCGGGGCCGCGAAGGGGATATCCGCAGAGAGACTAGCGGTGAAAACGTTTCACGCGGAGGCGCGGAGCACGCGGAGCCCAATCCGAGGTTCTCCTCCGCGTGCTCCGCGTCTCTGCCTGCCCCATCCTTAGCTGATGCGGGACAACGTCCTCTTTTTCGTACGTCGGCGTGCGCCGAGGCGGGCTGGAAGCCTGCGCTACTTTGCCCCGTCCCCAGGCGCGAAGTCTGACTTTCGGATTCGGTCGGAGGTCGCCCGCTGATGCTCCCTCGGACCTCCCCACCGCAACGCGAACACGCGCGGCTTGATCCTCGGTGCGACTCGCGGTCTGCTTCCGTCGTGCCTCCTTCCGTCAGTGTAACCATGCGCGATATCGCCGAGAAGGCCGGCGTGTCGGTGTCCGCGGTTTCCCTCGCTCTGCGCAACCAGCCGCGGGTGTCCGAGGCCGAGCGTCGCCGCATCCAGGGCATCGCGCAGCGGCTGGGTTACCGCCGTGATCCCGAGATCGCCCGGCTGATGGAGCACCTGCGGACGAACCGGGCCCGGCGAACGGAAAGCAAGATTGCGATCATCGTGCCCGAACTCGACCGGCAGGCGCTCGCGACCTATTTTCCCATCACCGAGCTGGTGAAAGGCATCGAAGCGCAGGCGGATGCCGCGGGCTTTGAATCGGAACTTTTCTTCCTCACCGACCAGGGCATGACGCCGGCCCGGCTGCGCGACATCCTCGTCGCCCGCGGCGTGAAGGGCATCATCGTCGCCCCGTATGCCAGCGGCGTCGGGACCCTCGACATGGACATGACCGGCTTCTGCGCGGCGACCTGCGGCTACAGTATTGTCCGCCCGGGCCTGCACCGCGTGTGTCCGAACTACCTGCAGATGATGGACGAACTCATCGACCACATGCAGCGGCTGCATTTTCACCGGATCGGATTTGTGATGACCTACCATCGGGGCGGCATTGGGCACAAGCTGCTCACGTCCTCGTACCTGTATTACCAGAGCCTGCTGCGCGACCGGGAGCGCATTCCGATTTTGCCGCTGGAGAACGTCAATGAACGCGACCTCGCCGCCTGGCTGCGCCGGTACAAGCCCGAGGCGGTGATCAGTTCGGGCCGCGTCTTCAATCTGCTTCAGGGCATGGGCCTCGCCATCCCTGGGGATCTTCACTTTGCGAACATCGACCTCTCCGAGCCGCCGCGCCAGGCCGCTGGCATGGACCATCGTTACCAACTGGTCGGGAGTGAGGCGGTGAATCTCGTGCTCACGCAGTTCACGCTGAACCTCACGGGGGTGCCCGCGACCCCCAAGGTCGTGCTGGTGGACAGTCACCGCCGCGACGGTTTCACGCTGCCGGCCGTCCCGCCGCCGGCTTCGGTGGCTGCGCCCGCGCGCGCGAAGCGCTTCGTGCGGGCCGAGGGGCACTGAGTCGGACTCAGGTCGTTGCGAGTGGGTGGCTGAGCGTTGAGAGTTCGCCGGAGCCTCTCCGGGGAAGGGTCTCTCAACCCTCAACGCTCCACTTTCGAATGCCGGTGTTGGCCGAGCATACGCCCTGCGCGCCGGAGTAAACGGTCGACCAATCTTCGGGTTGGCGCGGGTGGTGCCGGCGGTTTTGCTCGGCCCATGCCCCGACTCCGTCGCCTTGGTCTTGCGTGGTGTTTTGTGTTGCTGGGCGTCTGCCCCCTCCGCGGCGTTGACCTTGAGGCCGGCTTCGCGGCGCCGCCCCCTGCGGCGCGCCCGCTCGTCTGGTGGCATTGGGTCAACGGCAACGTGAGCAAGCGCGGCATCGAGGCGGACCTGGCCGACATGAAGCGCGTGGGTATTGCGGGCGTGCAGATGTTCGACGTGAGCATCTACCTGCCGGCCGGCCCGGTGCGCTATGGCACCGATCGCTGGCACGAACACGTGCAGCATGCGATCGCCACGGCGGATAAGCTCGGCCTGGAGTTTCACCTGATGAACACGCCTGGTTGGTCCGCCAGCGGCGGACCGTGGGTGACGCCCGAGCGTTCGATGAAGAAGCTCGTCTGGAGCGAAACTCCGGCCGCCGGCGGTGCGGCGGTGTCGCTCGCCCTGCCGCGGCCGAAGATCGAACCGCTGCGCTTCCGCACGCCGCCCGCACAGAAGCAGGAGAATTTTTTCCGCGACGTCGCCGTCCTGGCCGTGCCCGCCGACGCCACCCGCCGCACATCCGACTGGCACCTCAAGACCAAGCTCGAGGAGAAGACGCTCACCGCCGCGCCGCTGGATCCGGATGCTACCGGATGTATGCCCCGCGCGCAGGTGATCGACCTGACGGCTCACTTCGACGCTGCCACCGGCACGTTGCGCGCCACGCTCCCCGCGGGGACGTGGACCCTTTTGCGTTTCGGTTTCACCTCCACCAGTTCGACGAACCATCCCGCCGTGCCCGAGGGACATGGCCTGGAGGTCGACAAAATGGATGCGGACGCCGTCTCGGCTTATTTTGATCAGGCGCTCGGACGCATCCTCCGCGAAGCCGGACCGCGCGTGGGCCGCACGCTGAAGGGACTGCTCTTCGACAGTTTTGAGGGTGGGCCGCAAAACTGGACCGACACCTTTCCCGCGCAGTTCCGCGCCCTCAAGGGTTACGACTTCGTGCCGCTGCTGCCCGTCCTCACCGGTCGGGTGATCGAGAGCCCTGCCTTCACGGAGGGCGCCTTGCGTGATTTCCGCGCGGCCGTGGAAGAGCTGATCGCGAAGAATTATTTCGGCACCATGCAGCGCCGCGCCCGCGAATACGGCCTGGTCCTTTACGCCGAGGCGCAGGGCGGCCCGCTCAATCCCGTTTCCTGCGGCGAGTATCTCGATGTGCCGATGAACGAATTCTGGATGCCCGACACCGCGCCGCGTTTTCCGCGGATCAAGCTCGCGGCGTCCGTGGCGAATGTCCTCGGTCGCCCGCTTGTCGGCGCCGAAGCGTTTACGGCCAAGCCCGAAGACGGCCGCTGGCTCGCGACGCCCGCCACGCTCAAGGATCCCGGCGACTACGCGTGGACTGCCGGCGTCAACCGCTTCAGTCTCCACCACTACACGCACCAGCCCACCGACGACGGTCCCGGTTTCGGTCTCGGTCGCTACGGCACGCACTTCGGCCGGCTCAACTCCTGGTGGCCGCTGGCCGGCGCGTGGATCGACTACGTGGCGCGCGGCCAATTTCTCCTGCAACAGGGCCGCACCGTCGCCGACGTCGCATTCCTGCACACGGAGGATCACGGTTACGCTTTTCCCGCCGGCATGGTCGGCACGCCCGCCGGGTACGACTTCGACATCGTCTACCCGCGCCATCTCGCCGCGATGTCCTGGCGTGACGGTGCGCTCACGCTGCCGACCGGCCCCGCGTACCGCGTGCTGATGCTGCCCGAAAACTGGGCCGCCGATCTCGCCACGCTCCGCCGACTCCGCGAGTTCGCCCGTGCCGGTGCCCCGGTCTTTGGTGCTCCGCCCGTGGCGCCCGCCGGCGTGCGCGACTACGAGGCGCGCCAGGAATTCACCGCGCTCGTGCGTGAGCTGTGGGACGCGCCGCGACCGCTGATCCGCCGCACCCCGCTCGCCGCCGCCCTCAAAGAGATCGGCCTCGCGGCCGATGTGACGTGGCCCGCGGTGCCGGCGGGCGGAGAACTCCGTTACCTGCATCGCCGCACCGCGGAGGCGGAAATCTATTTTGTGTTCAATCACTCCGACCGCGACGTCGCCGGCGACTTCACGTTCCGCACTGGCGGACGGGTGCCCGAGTTGTGGAATGCGGTCACCGGCGGGCGGGCCGACGCCCCCGGCTATCGCGTGAACGCCACGAGCACCACGGTCCCGCTGCAGCTAGAGCCGCACGGCTCGATGTTTGTCGTCTTCCGGCACGCCGCGACGGTTCCCGTGCGCGCGGCCCCGCCGACCGCGGCCGCCGCGGTGCTCGCCGTTTCCGGTCCGTGGGAAATCGCGTTCCACGACGGCCGCGGCGCGCCGGCCGCCACAACCCTCGCCACGTTGGCTTCGTGGACCACGCACGCGGACCCGGGCATCCGGTTCTACTCCGGCACCGCCACCTACCGCACGCGCTTCAACGCCCAACTCCGGGCCGCCGCCACCGCGGTGCTCGACCTCGGGGCCGTCGCCGATCTCGCGGAAGTCCGGCTCAACGGCGCGCTCGTCGGCACGCTCTGGCAGCCGCCCTTCCGCGCGGAGGTCACGCGCTTCCTGCGCGCCGGCGAAAATATCCTCGAGGTTCGCGTGGCCAACCGCTGGATCAACCGCGTGATCGGCGACGAGTCGCTGCCCACGGATCTCACTTATCAACCCGCGGGAACGAATAAATTCACCGACGGGAAACTCCTCCAGCTCCCCGTGTGGCTCTACGACCGCACGCGTCTGGCGGAGCGCCAGCGGTTCACGTTCACCACGTGGAAGCACTACGACGCCACGTCCCCGCTCGTGCCCTCGGGGTTGTTGGGGCCGGTCAAGATCGAGTGGCGCGCGGCCTCATCCCCGGCCGGCGGAAACTAGGGCTTGGGCCAACGCCCGTCGACGATGTCACGCAAAACCAACTTTGAGGCGTCGATCACGGCGTGCCGGATGGTCTGGCGCCGCCACGTGTAGGCGATGTGCACGAGCCCGTCGCGGGTTTGGATCACGGCGGGGTAGGAGAATTCGCCCTGCTTGTCTTCCAGCACGAGCGCCGCCTGCCATTTCTTCCCATCGGCCGAAACCGCCACATTCAGCGGCCACCGCGGTCCGTTCGTGCCGTCGGGCTTCTGGGTCGTGTGATTGTAGACGAGGAGGTGGCGACCATCGCGCAGGGTGACGGCGTCGGTGCCGGAATTAGGATTGGGCAGGTCGGTCAGCGTCATCGGGCCCCACGTGCGCCCCTCGTCGGCGGACCAGATTTCAAAAATCTTCCCCTGACTGGTGCGGCCGAGCGCCTGCAGGCGTTTGTCGGGGTGAAGCAGGATGCTCGGTTGGATGGCATCGATCGCGAGCCCGTCGTTGACGGGGCCGATCATCTGCCACGACTGCCCGCCGTTGGTGCTGCGTTCGAAGTGGACGCGCCACATCCGGCCGTCGACACCGGGAATTTCCGCGCTCGTGGGACTCAAGATCGAGCCGTCCGAGAGGAGCACGGGTTTGTTTTTCACCGGACCGTAGAGACCGTTGTAGAGGCGCTCCGGCTTGGACCAGGTGGCGCCATCATCCGTCGAGCGCTTCACGTAGGCCCACCACTTGCCCGTTTTATAGAACAGCAGCAGCGGCCCGCCCGGAACTTGAAACAGCACCGGGTTGAGGCAGTTCACCCGCGGGCTTTCGGTCTCGGCGCCATTCGCCACCTCGACCACCGGAGTCCATTTGCCGTCGATTTGGCGCGACAGCCAGATGCCCACATCCGGGTTGCCTTCCTTGGTCCCGCCGAACCATGCCGCGACGAGCCCGGCCTTGGTTTCGACGAGCGTCGGCGCGTGACATTGGGCGAACGGCGCCTGGGTGAAGATCGGCTCGCTCAGGGCCACGCCGGGTGGGAGCGCGCGTGCGTCCGTTGCAGAAACGGTCGCCGGTCCGCCAGCCGCCCACAACCCGCCGCACAGCTGAAGCGCCAGCAGCAACGTAAAACGAGCATAGATCATAGAAGGGAAGATAACCGGGCCTGGATGAGGAGGCGCTAACCAAAAGATGGGACCCGAGGTCCCATCGGGTCTTTTCGTTTTGCCTCACGTCCCGGCCCGATGAGGACCTCGGGCCCCGCCGAAGTTGTATCGTTACGCTTCTGTCTAGGCCTCGGGCATGCCGGTGAAAACTGAGAGCCGAGGGTTGAGAGCTCATCTTTTTTCTCTCAACGCTCAGCAACCCACTCTCAACTGGATGAGTCCGCCTCAGAACCGCAGCCCGGCGCTGAGCTTCCACTGCAGGCCAGCGGGCCAGAACGCGTTGTCGGTGAGAATTTGTTGGTTGAACAGATCTGTCGCGGCGAGGTGCAGGTTCAGCGTGCGGTTGCCCCGGGTTTTCCACGAATACGCGAGCATGCCGCCCCAGTAGCTGTTGGCCGGCAGATAGACGGTCGAGGACGTGGCCGTGCCGTAGATGCGGACATTTTCCGTCGAGTAGTAGTAGGTGACTCCGGCCCGCAGGCCCTTGAGCCAGCCGCCGGCGAACGCATAGGTCGCGGCCACGCTGCCCTTGCGCGCGGGGCCGCTGTTGGAGACGCGCTGGCCGACGCTCGCGGGCGCCGCGAGGTTCTGCACCGTGCGACAGTCGAGCCAGCCCATGTTGCCGATGAGCGAGAGGTTCGCCGTCAGCTTGCCGCTGACATCGATGCCGATGCCGCGCGAGCGCGTGCTGCCGCCGGGAGCGAGGGCGGGGAGGAGGGGATTGGTGCCGCCGGGATTGTCGGGGTTGCTGGTGGTTTCGTTTTCCTGCCGGGCGGTGAACGCCGCGGCGGAGTACGAAAAATTACCGCCGAGGAGAATGCCCTTCAGGCCCAACTCGCCGCCGCGGGCCTCGGTGTTGCCGTAGACCTCGCCGGTGTTGGTGTCGACCGAAGGCGCGGGATCAAACGAGCTGCCATAGCTGCCGTAGGCGACGAGTTTTTGTCCGATCAGCTTGTAACTCGCGCCGACACTGTAGGTCGTGTACTTGTGGTCGGACGTCGCGTCGCGCAGGGTGACGCGCGGACTCAACGGTTGCTGCCGGTGCAACGAATAGGTGTCGGCGCGACCGGTGGCCATCAGCACCAGGCGATCGTCGAGGAGGTTGACCATGTGGTTGTAGAACACGCCGAACTCCTCGTTGTAGAGGTTGAACGTCGAGCCATCGACCATCGGCCAGGCGCTGTCGAACGAGGGCTGGCCGGCGCGGACGAGGAAGTCGGGATCGAAAGGATTCGGTTTCTGCCAGGCCGCGAGCGTGATGCCCGGCGGCATCAGGGCCGTGATCGCGGCGGTGTTGGTGAGGTTCCAGGTTTTCTGCTTTTGGCCCAAGTACATCCAGTCAAAGCCGAGGTGTGCCTGATGCTCGGCGCCCATGACCTTGAACTTTCCCGCCAGATCGACCTGAGCCCCGTCCTGCTCGTAGACGAATTCCTGGTGATACGGGGAGCGCGAGCCGGTCCAGTTGTTGGTGACGAAACTCCAGTTGCCGAGGCTCGTGGGGCCGAAGCGGCGGAAGTGGCGATTGGTGTAGGAGAGGTTGGATTGGAGCGACCAGGTCTGGTTGAAGCGGTGCTGGAAGGTGAGGTAGCTGGAGTTGTTGTAACGCTGGTAGCGGTTGTAGGGGCCGGCTTGGTTGAACCGCGTCAGCCGCTCGCCGTAGCCGGGATACTGGTCTTCCGGAATCGTGTAGACGAGGCCTTGGGTGCGGTTGCTCTTGTCGACCCAGCGGGTGAAGACGACGAACGGGTTCGCGTTGCGCTGCGTAAAGGCGAACTCGGCGTTGATCGTGGTGTTGGCGCCGAGCTTGTAGATGAGGCCGCCGCTGATGTCCAAGGTGCGGTTATACCACCAGTCCGTCGGGCGGTTGAAATCGTAGTAGGTGCCGTCGATCCGGTAGAAGAGGTTCTTGGAAATCGGTCCGGTGGTGCTGGCGCTGATCCGCTTGTAATTGTTGTCGCCACCGATCACTTCGACCGACGACTCCGGCCGGGCCTTCGGCTTCTTCGTGATGAAATTGATCACGCCGCCGGGTGCGGTGGCGCCGTAGACGCCGGCCGACGGGCCCTTCAGCACCTCGACCCGGTCGACGTTGTTCGAGTCGGGCTGTTGGATGATCGAAAAGCCGTTGCGGAATTGCGGCATGCCG
>CAIJFT010000346.1 GCA_903820035.1 uncultured Opitutia bacterium | reverse complement strand
TTCGTCCCCGAGCGCCTTTTCCGCCTGGGCGTGGGTCGTGCCGGGGGCGAGTTGGGCGAGGAGATTGAACAGCGTCGCGTCGTGAAAGTAGCCCTTGGTGGCGTCAGCCGCGATCGCAAGGTTCGTGTCGATGAGCGTGCGGTAGAGCCGGCCGGTCTTGCCGTCACCGAGAACCGCGGCGAGCACCGTCAGGGCCGGATGGTCGGGGTGGAGGGCGGCGGGAACCTTGTAGGCGACTTGGACGACACCGGTTTCGCCCGGCCGCTTGACCAAAACCCGGCGCGGCCCGGATTGAGCCGGCTCTTCGGTGTAGACGGTGGGGATCGGTTTCGGGGCGCGCGGGATGGCGCCGAAGTGACGCTGGACGAGTTGCAGCGCCGCCGCAGGTTGGAAGTCGCCGATGATCGTGACGGTGGCGTTGTCGGGCCAATAGAACGCGTCGTAGAACTCGCGCAGCTTCTCGATCGAGACCTTCTCGATGTCGGAGCGCCAGCCGATGATCGGGTGGTGGTACGGATGGGCGATGAAGGCCGCGGCGCCGACCTCCTTGTCGAGCGCGGAGCCCGGATCGTTTTCGTCCCGCTCGAATTCATTGCGCACGACGGTCATTTCCGGCTGCCGGTCCGATTCGCGCAGGAGCAGGCGGCGCATGCGGTCGGCCTCGAGGCGGGCGGCGAGTTCGAGATGTTCGGACGGGAATATCTCGTAGTAATTGGTACGGTCGAGCGAGGTGGTGGCGTTATTGATTCCGCCCACGCGGTCGAGGAGGGTGTCGAACCCCTGTCCGTTCTCGCGGTTGAAGAGCGCGCTGCCCTTGAACATCAGATGTTCGAGCAGGTGGGTCGCGCCGGTGGTGCCGGTGACTTCGTTGCGCGAACCGACTTTGTAGGTGACCATGAACGTCGCCACCGGTGCCGCGTGGTCTTCGAGCAACAGCACGCCGAGTCCGTTGGCGCTGAGCGTATATTCGCTGATCCCGTCGACCGTCTTGACGAACGTGAAGCCGGGAGTGTCGGCCACGGCGGCACGCGCGAACGTCGCGGTCAGGAGGATGAACAGCAGGGCGGTTGCGTGATTCATGGGTGGGAATCCAATAGTGAACTCCACCCCGACCGCAGCAACGAAGCGCCCGAATATCTTTTCCCGTATTACGGGCAAAGAAGCCGTCGGCTGTTCTGGGGGCTTTCCGAACCAGTGTAGCCGCGTTGGAGCGCAGCGAAAACGTGATCCTCGGACGTGACCGCGTTTTCGCCTCCGGCTCAAACGCGGCGACAGAAATCTTAGCACCGCGCTGGGGCGCCGGCGCCGCCGTTTAGTCGAATTTCCGGCCCTGCTTCCACGCGGCCCGGTCGGCGAACGTGTCGGCCGGTGGGACTTTGGGGTCGTGGGTGCGGGAGAAGGCGAGCAGGGTGCGCATCCGGCGGGTTTCCGGGGCGAGGGCTTGAGCGAGAATTTCGGCGGCCCGCGCCTTCGTCAGGCGATCGAGCGCGGCGAGGGTTTCGTCCTTGCGGCCCCAGTCACCCTGGCGGTTGTACGCGAGATCGAAAAGGCGGTTGGCGCGCTCGGCGATCGACTTGTCCTTTTGTTTCAATTGCGCGCGGACGCCGGCGATGATGTTGGCCCACGCGGGTTCGGGCAGGGCGGTGAGCATGCCGGGCAATTTGGTGATGAAGGCGTCGGCCTGGGCCTCGAGATGATCCGCGGGGTGGTCGCCCGACTGGATGATGAAGTAGGCGAAGTTGCTCCGTTCCTCGTCACCGGCGCCGCCGAAGACGATGTAACCGAGTTGCTGGCGCGTGCGCATCTCGGCGTAGAACGGCTCGCCCATGAAGTTCGCCAGGGCGAGGGTGGCCGCGCGCAGTTCGGGCGTGTCGGTACCGAGCCCGTATTCGCGGCGGAAGGCGGAGTTGTTTACCACCAGCTTTTCGCTGGTGCGCACGGTTTCAGCCGGGTTCATCACGAGCAACCGGCGGCGGAGCAGCCCGGCGTCGGCCACGGGTTGGGCTTGCAGCGCCTGGCCGAAGCGGCGGGCGGCTGCGATCGCGTAGGTGGCGTTGACGTTGCCGTGGACCAGCGCCTCAAGCCTGCCCTGCTGGTAGAGGGAGCGGGCGAAGGCGCGGACGGCGGCGAGGGTGACGTCCTTGGCGGGAGCGAGCTGCTCGTCGGCGCGGTAATGAAATTCGCGGACCAGCGCGCGGCGGGATTCGGCCTGAATCTGCCAGGCGTCGGAGCGCGGGAAGTTGGCGAGGCCGCGGACGATGCGGTCCTTCAGGGCGTTGAAGCGTTCCTCGGACAATTGAAACCCGACGAGGTTCGCGGCGATCGCTTCCAGCAGGCGGCTGGCGGACTCGTCGTAGCCGTCGACGGAGATCTGCACGCCTTCGAGCGCGGCGGAAAACGCAAAGCTCAGGCCGGCCTCGCGGGCGGTGTCGGCGATTTCGTTGAGCGCCTCGTTCACGCAAGCCTCGTAGAAGCGAAGCAGCACCGTGGTTTGCAGCGAGGCGAGCGCCCGCGGCAGGCGGAAGCGGTACAACTCCGCGACCATTGGCCGCTGAAATTCCGTATCCTGGGAATAGAAGAGGCTGAGCGTGGGTTCGTTGATCAGCTGCACCGGCGCGGCGGGCAGCACGGCGGCACGGGTCGGGATAAACGGGTTGGGCTTCGGTAGTTGAATCGTGGTGACGGAGGGCGGTTGCGAGAGTGCGGCGTATGCGGGGCCGGTGTCCTCGGTATAACTGTAGCGGGTGCCGTAGTATTTCTCGGCCTGGTCGGTCGTCTGGCCCTTCGCCATGAGCACCACGAGCAGGTTGTCGGGTCGGAGGTACGAGAGGATTTTGCGGTACGTCGTTTCGTCCTCCTGCAGCCAGAGGTAAGAGGCGCGCTCGGCGAACTCGAAGGGATAGTCCTGCAGATGGTTGGCGAGCTCGGTCGCGCGCGGTGCGCCCTCGCCCTTGTCCCGGAAAGTTTCGTCCAGCCGGGCCATCGCGCGGCGTTCATGGAAGAGGTAGGACGGGTACGGTGCGGCTTGGAGCTGCTTGATGGCGGCGAACGCGAGGTCGAGGACGCGCGGGTATTTCTCGAGACCGGCGGGCGTGAGCGTCGCGAGGAGGTTAAAAGTGCCGTATTCCTTGGTGTCGGAGGAGGCCCCCGCTGAGAGTCCGGTGGCGAGGCCTTCCGCCTTGAGCTGGGACAGGAGGCTGCCCGGACCCTCGCTGCCGAGGACGAAGCCGATCAGGCTGTCCGGTTTGCTCGCGTAATATTGACGGAAGCCGGGCAGCGAAAATTGCAGCGAGATCTGGCGGAGATCTTTCACCGGCTCCATCCGGACCAGACGCAGGGCCGGCTTTTCCGGCAGGAAGTCGGCGGGGAGAGCGGCCGGGTTGAGCTGTCGGTTCCCGATCGCGGCGAAATATTGCCGCACCCACTTTTCGAGTTGGTCGAGCCCGGCCTTGCCCGTGACGGCGAGGGTCATGCGGTTGGCACTGTAGTGGGCGTGGTAGAACGCGAGGAGCTCCGCTTGGGTCGTGCCGCCGAGGGTCTCGCGGTTGCCGGTGCTGAAATGGTTGGCCGGGTGGTCGGCGCGGTACAGCGAGTTGTGGAGCTGGTATTCCCGCCACATATCGTTTTCCAGATTCTTTTGGTTCTCGGAATTCACGGCGTTCATCTCGCGGTCGGTGAACTCCGGCGTGAACAGCGGCGCGATGAAAAATTGCGCGAAGCGGTCGAGTGCGCCTTCGAGGGCCTCATGCCGGATTTCGAAGTGGTAGTTGGTCCGGTCGCGGGCCGTGTAGGCGTTGCTGTAACCGCCGTTGGTCTGCAGGTAATTGCTGTAGGCCGAAACGTCGGGGTACTTCTTCGTGCCGAGGAAGAGCATGTGCTCCAGAAAGTGGGCGAGGCCCTGGCGCGATTTCGGATCGCTCAGCGAACCGGAGCCGACGGCGAGCGAAGC
>CAIJFT010000345.1 GCA_903820035.1 uncultured Opitutia bacterium | reverse complement strand
TGACGTGGTGCTTGCGATCGGCAATCCCTTCGGCGTGGGCCAATCTGTCAGCCGCGGCATCGTCAGCGCGCTCGGTCGCGGCATGGGCATCGGCGTTTTCGAGGATTTCATTCAAACCGACGCCGCGATCAACCCCGGCAACTCGGGCGGGGCGCTGCTCGACACCGACGGCCGCGTGATCGGCATCAACAGCGCGATCCTTAGCCGCAGCGGCGGCTTTGCCGGGGTGGGTTTTGCGATTCCGATCAATCTCGCTCGCTCCGTTACCGAACAGATCGTCAACACGGGCAAGGTGGAACGCGGCTTCCTGGGGGTGCGCCCGCAGGAACTCGACGAGGAACTCACGGCGCAGTTCGGCACCGAAAAGGGCGCGCTCATCACCGAGGTCACCGAAGACAGTCCGGCGGAAAAAGCCGGCATCAAGTCCGGTGACGTCGTGACCAAAATCAACGCGACCGAGGTCCGCGATGCACGCCATCTGTTACTGACGATCAGCAAGCTGGCGCCCGACACCGAGGTGACGGTCGAGGTGTTGCGCGAAGGCAAACCGAAGACGCTCAAGGCGAAGCTCACCCGGCGCGACGAGGATGCTCTGGCGCGTTCTGACAACGCGCCGGCGGATAAGGACGAAGGTGTGCTCAACGGCGTCGGCGTGGGCGACATCACCGCCGAGCTGCGCAGTCAGATGCAAATTCCCGCCCGCGTGAAGGGCGCCATCATCACGGGCATCGAGGCCGACAGCCCGGCCGCGAAGCAGGGTCTGCGCGAAGGCGACATCATTCTGGAACTCGACCGCAAGCCGGTGGCGAACGCCGAGCAAGCGGTGAAGCTCAGCGAGGAAATCAAGGGACCGAAGGTCCTCGTCCTCGTGTGGCGCACCGGCCGGGTGCGTTACATCGCGATCGACGAGTCGAAGTAATCAGGACGGGGCCTCGGCGTAGGTCAGCGCGCGTGCGCGCGCCCCGATCCGCGCCCGCGAGCGGGCTCGCCGCCCCGGCTGGTTTTTGCAACAAGGCTGCGGCCCCTCGCGTCCTTCCCCGCCATGAGCGCACCCCGGTCTGATTCCTTGCCGAGCGACGCGCCCGCTTACCGTCCGCGGCTTGGGCTTTACGCGGCCGTGGTCCTCGCGGTTTTGCACTTGGGTTGGCTTGGGTACCACCTGGCGCCCGCGATCATGAGCCCCGATGCCAATGGTTATGTAGTGCAGGCACGGCTCATGGCCGAGGCGGGGCGCACGTCCTTGGCGCCGAGTTCACCCGTGCAATACATCGGGATGCACTGGCTGGAAACCGAGGGGGGCACGTTTCACAGCCGTTACCCTGCGGGGTTGCCGGTGCTCTTCGCCGCCGCCTGGAAGCTCGGCGGGCTCGGCGCCGCACTGTGGGTTAATCCGTTGCTTGCCAGCGCCACCTTGCTGCTCGTTTTCCTGCTCGCCCGCAGATTGGTGTCCGATCCCTACGCGCTCGTGGCGGCGGCGGTGGTGGCGACCGTGCCGGTGACCAATCAGCATGCACTCGACGCCGACGCGCACATCGCGGCGACCTTTTTTCTGGTGGCGGGCGTGCTGGCCTTGCTGCGATTCGCTGCGACGCGCGGGCCGTTGCCCGGAATTTTAGCCGGCGTGTTGCTCGGTGCTGTCCCGGCGATTCGCTACCCGGAGGCCATCGTGGGCGTCACGCTGGCGGCTTGGCTGCTGTGGCGGGTGCGGCCGGTCTTGCGACTTTGGCCGGCCGTGCTCGGGGCCGCGCTGCCGATCGCCGTTTTGTGCGGGCACAACACGGTGGCCTACGGGGCGTTTTGGCGGACCGGATACGCGCTGACCAACGAGCAAACCGGCTTTGGTTTCGGCTACTTTTTCGCGCACGCCCTGCCGTACCTCCAGGCGCTGGGCGGCCAAGGGTTGGCGCTTATGTTCGCCTTTGGCGTCGCGGGAATAGCCGCCTTGGGTTTTGAGCCGCGTCGGCGCCCCGAAGGGTTGCTGTTCGCTGGCCTCGTCGTGCCCTTGTTGCTGCTCTACATGGCCTACTATTTCGGTGGCGGGGGGATGGGAGCGGCGGCGGGCAATCTGCGTTTCCTCATCCCCACGTTTCCCTTCATCGCTGTTGCGGGGGTCTGGCTACTGGCGCGATTTGCCGAGGGCAACGGGGCCGCCGGCCGGGCGGCGGTGGTGGTGGTCGTTGTTTTGCAGTTGATCGTCGGTCTCGGGGGCTCCGTCCCCTTGCTGCTCGCGGCCAAAGCCTCATTGGCTGCCGCCGCCCGGGTCCGCGTCGTGGCGGAACGGGAGATTCCGGCGGGCAGCGTGGTGATCGTGGAGCGCCAGTTGGCGGAGAGCCTGGATGCGGCGGGCCGCTGGAAACTGGTCGACGAGAGTTTGGTCGGCGGTGGAGGTTTCGGCCCCGGCGGAACGATGGCCGGGCGCGAGGGTGGTGCCATGGGGCCGGAAAGGGATGCGGACGATGCGCCCAGTCCCATGCAGCGCGGAAAGAACCGCGCCCAGCAGGAGCGCTATTCCGGTCTGACTCCCCGTGCGCGCCGCGACCGCATTTGGTCCGATGTCATCACTTGGGCCGGGGAGAAACCGGTGTTCTGGTTGGCGCGATCCGTCGCCCTGGTCGACGAAACCTTGCCGGCCAAGGCCGACTACCGGACCGTGGCGACCGTGCCCGCGCCGATGATGATGGGGCCCGGAGGTGGGGGCGGCCCGAATGGTGGTCCGCCGGGCATGATGCCCGGCCGTGGCGCGATGCCGGGAAGGAGCGGGCCGGCCGGGGGCCCCGGTTTGGCGGCGGGGCGACGAGGTGGCTCGGCCGGTCCGGCTGCCCAACTGCGCATGCTGAAGCTGGACCTGCCGAAGAACTAAAGCTCCCAGCGGGCGAGCCGTTGCGATTACAGGCCGCCGGTGATTTCCCGCAGTTTGGCGAAGAACGCCTTTTTCCGCGGCGAATGGATACCCCAGTCCACTGGCACGCTTTGGTACCCGTCGGCGAATCCCTCGCCCTTCATCCGAAAATCGAAATAGCCCCACGACGCTCCGGCGCGAATCGCGGCGACAAAGTTGTTGTCGGTCTGGTCAAAATTAAAGTGGTCGTCCTCGTTGAACACGATCGGCAGCGGGCGCCACGCGGGGAGGGCGCGGGTCTTGGCCACCATCGCGGTGATTTTCGCCGGGTCGGCCTGACCGTTGCCGTGGAGCAGGATAAAATCGGAGACCTGCACGACGTTTTCTCCGGGGATCTTTCCGCCGCCATAACTCGTGCCGACCAGCAAGCGCCGGCCGGTCTTGTCCTGGCGGGAGCGGACCCGCGCGATCAACTCGTGCACGCGTTCCGGCTGCAAAATCGCGTGATCGTAACGCACGTTGGTCTCGTTGTTGACCTCGATGAGCACGTGGCGATCGCCGCGCGCGAGCAGCCAGTCGACGGTGTTATCCACGGCGCGGATGACGGCGGCTTCATCGGTGATGCGTTCATCCTGGCCGAAGTAAAAAATGCCCAGAATCACGACCATCCCGAGTTCGTCTGCGCGATCGAGGATGCGCGCTGCGCGGGCGAGGTAGTCGGGCCGGAGCGAGCCATTGGAGTTGATTGCGCTGTTGAGCCACGGCTGCTTCGCCGAGTAGCCCTCCGGGCTGCCGCCCTGCAGATTGAGCGTGAACGCCAGCATGCCGTGACGCTTCCATTCCGGCATCGCGGCGATGAACTCGCGGGTGTTGCGTTCGGGGTCCCACGCCTGGCCGTCGGGGTAGGCCCAGCGCCCGCGCGTCGCGGGATTTTGGTCGTCGAAGATGCCCTGCACCATCCGCGAGTTCATCAGCCGCCCCTCGATGGAAATGTCCGACCAGGTGCGGCTCGCGTAGGTCGGCCGACCGTTCACATGGAATTTTTCCCCGACGATCGAGACGACGGTGGTGCCGGCGGTGGCGGTCAGCGTCAGGCCGAGCAGGGCAAGGCCCGTGGCGAGGCGGTGGTGGCCCAAGGGGTTCAAAACGTGGGTCGAAGTTGGTCTGGATTCCCTCACACCCGCAGGAAGATCTGCCGCTGATACAGGAACCGCGCCAGGGTAAACATCAACGCGAGGCCAACGATGGCGATCAATCCTTGGCCGGCGCCCGCGCCGATATGGGCGTCGAGCCACGCTTTCACATCGCCGCCGGCGAATCGCTGGGCGAGCACGCGGAATTTGATGATGTTGCTCGCGAGGTAGAGCGTGATCGGGTTCATCCCGATCCAGAGGAAAGGCACGCACCAAGTCCGCCACTGGCGGATATCTACGATGTAGAAGAACGTGCCGAGCAGCAACGCGCTGTACCCGCCGGCGACCAGCACGTACGACGAGGTCCAAATCTTCTTGATGACCGGGAACTGCAGGTGCCACAGCCAGCCCAGAGCCACCGCGACGGCCCCGGCCAACAGGAGCCCGCGCAGCTTGGCCCGGTCGTCGCGATCGGTACGGCGCAACCAGAGTCCGGCGAACACGCCCAGCAGGCAGGTCGCGACCGCCGGTAACGTGCTCAGGAGACCCTCGGGGTCGTAATAGGTGTCGTATTTGCGCCCGGGCAGGTTCGCGAAATCGAGGTGGTTGGTCAGATTGTACCCCGGCTCGAAGTGACCGGTGACGCGGGTGGTTGTCGCCGCAAACGCCGTGCGGACCTCGGTGAGCGTCGGCGCCGGCTTGCCCAGTCGGATCGCGAGGGCGGACTTCTCCAATGGGATCTCGCGGATCGGTACGAACGCGAGCAGCGCCCAGTAGCCGAGCAGCAACGTGGCCGCGGCGACAAAAAGTCCCCGCGGCTTCAGCGCGCAGAACAGGAGCCCGGCGCCGGTGTAGGCGAGCGCGATGCGTTGCAGCACGCCGAGCAGGCGCAGGTCGGGCCAGAGAGTCGTGAAGCCGCCGCTGTAGAAAATACCGATGATGAACAGCACCGTGCCGCGGATCAGCACGCGCTTCGCCGCAGCGCCGCGGCCGTGCTGCTCGATTTGGCGCCCAAGCGAATAGACGAGCGACGTGCCCGCCATGAACACGAAAAGCGGGAAGATGAGGTCGTAGAACGTGAAGCCCTCCCACGCGCGGTGGTCGAGTTGGCCGGCGAAGAACTTCGCCACCACCGAACCGTTGACCTCGCTCAACGCCTGCACGAGCGCGTCGGCGCCGAGGATCCAGAACATATCGAAGCCGCGCAGGGCATCGAGGGAGACGAGCCGCCCGGTGGGAGGCGACGGCGAGACGGAAGGGGCGGCGCTCATGGGGTGCCGAGAGCGCACAGTATCGCCCGCCGCCGGTCAACGCTCCGGGCGGGCCGCGCCCGCGTCCCGGGAAGAGTGTCACGTGATACGTTACCTTCTACTCCGACCTTGCGCGGCGCGGCTGAACCGCCCCTTGCTTGGCGCATGAAGGTTTCGTTCACGCAAAAAGAATATACGCGGTTGCTCGAGTTGGCGCACCTCGGGTTGTGGATGGCGGGCGCCCGGCCCGACGATCCCGCGACCATGCCTGAGCGCTATGCGGATTTGAACCAGAAGCTACTCGCCCTTGCCGAACCATTCGGTTGCGCGGACCTCGTCGAGGTCGATGTGAACGGCCAGTCCTTCCTCAACGAAAAACTCACCGACGGCCCGGCCGCGGAAAAGATCGACCGCTTCGTCGAGGACGCCTTTTGGAGCGAGCTGGTGTCGCGGCTCGCCGAGCGCGACCTGCGGGCCGAGCTCGGGCCGACTAAACTCACCGAAGAGCTCACCGAAGATGAGCAGGATCGGCTCTCCACGCTGGAGGACAACTATTGGCGGGAGTTCGAGGGGAAGGGCGTCGACCACCTGGTGCTCTTGCGCGGCGGGAAGGGTTAAGGCGCCGGCGCCCGTCGCGTGCGCGCGCCGCCGGAATTTTTCCGGCGGCTTTACCCCGGCCCTCTGCCGCGCCGTTGCAATCCGGCTGGTCCGGTGTTTGCTGTCGCCTCTTCCCCATGCATCCCCGCACCTCCCTCACTCCGTTGTCGACCCGCCGCCGCTTTCTCGCGCAATGCGCGATCGCCAGCGCCGCGGTGCCGCTTGCCCGGGTGGCATCTGTTGCTGCCCAGCCCGCGCCTTCCGGTCTGCCGCCGACGGTGATGCACGTCTTTTCCAAGCCCCTGCACTGGCTGCCGGCCGGCGAGGCGGCGCGGTTGATCGCCGACGCCGGTTTCGGAGGCATCGACTACACCGTGCGGGTGCCCCAGGGGCACGTTTTGCCTGAGCGGGTGCAGGAGGATTTGCCGCGGGCCATCGAGGCCGCCCACAAGGCCGGGCTCAAGGTCGAGATGATCACCACGGAGATCACCGGCGTGCGGGAGAAGCACACCGAGACGCTGCTGCGCACCGCGGCCAAGCACGGCGTGCGGTTCTACCGGCTCGGCAATTGGAACTACGACGCCAAGCTGAGCATGCCCGACAATTTTGCGAAGCTGCGGCCCGTGCTCAAGGAACTGGCCGACTTCAACGCCAGTGTCGGCATTCACGGCGCGATCCAGAACCACGCCGGCACCCGGGTCGGTAGTTCACTTTGGGATCTCTACGAGCTGCTGCGTGACATCGACCCGCGCTCGCTCGGGGTGCAGTACGACATCCGCCACGCCACCGTCGAGGGCGGCCAGTCGTGGCCGCTCGCGCTCAAGCTCCTGGCCCCGTGGATCAAGTGCACCGACCTCAAGGACTTCAAATGGGAGCAGTCGCCGGGCAAGGCGGTGATCGAGAACGTGCCGGTCGGCGAGGGCATCGTGAACTTCGACGCGTACTTCAAGCTCGTGCGCGAGCTTAAGCTCACGGGTCCGGCGTCCGTACATCTTGAGTACGCTCCATTCGAGCGCTCGCCGATGCCCGAGGCCGAGAAGCGCGTGAAGTTCCCCGGCCTGATGCGCAAGGACCTGACCACTCTCCGCGGCTACATGGCCAAGCACGGTCTGAGCTGACGCCAACTTCCGCCCCGTCGCCGCGCGGGACCCGAGGCCCCTTCCGGCACTTTGTCCCTCACCCCCTTCCTCCATGCCTCCCGCCAAGTCCATTACCATCGCCCGTGTCGGCGCCAACTTTGAACGCGAGCCGCTCGTGCGGCCTTTTGGTTTCAAGGGCGGCTACCAAACCGAGATCTGGCAAAGCGCCGCCATGCTCGAGAGCACCTCGGGTCAGCGCGGTATCGGGCTCTGCACGGAGGGCGTCCTCTGGAGTGATGCGCAGGTTTTTGCCGGCCACAGCGAGAGCGGCGGCAACGCCCTCATGTACGCCGTCACCGAGTGGGCGGTGCAGCACCTCAAGGGCTTTAGCTACACCAACCCGATCGAGTTGCTCGATGCGGTGCGGCACGATGTCTACGCCTACGCCAAAAAAATCACCGGCCAGACCAAGCTGCGCGAAACCTTCGCCCTCAACGCCCTCGTCGGCGTCGATTTCGCCGCGTGGCTGCTCTACGCCCGCGAGAACGGCATCACGAACTTCGACGACCTGATCCCCGCCGCGTACCGGCCGGCGCTCGCCACGCGGCACGACCGGATCGCGAGCATCCCGCTGATGGCTTACGCGGTGCCGATCGACGAGCTGAAGTCGGCCGTCGATCAGGGATACTTCTTCATGAAGATCAAGATCGGCCAGCCGGGGACGCAGGCCGAGATGCTGGAAAAGGACAAGGCGCGGCTCACCGCTATCCACGCCGCGATCGGCCACGCCCGCACGCCCTACACGGCGAACGGCAAGCTGCCCTATTACTTCGACGCCAACGGCCGCTACGAGAGCAAGGATACGCTGCTGAAACTGCTCGACCACGCGCGCGCCATCGGAGCTTTCGATCAGATCGCGCTCATCGAGGAACCGTTTCCGGAGGAGCTCGAAATCGACATCAGCGACATCCCGGCGCGCATCGCCGCCGACGAAAGCGCCCACACCGACGCCGACGCGCTGAAGCGGATTCAAATGGGCTACAAGGCCATCGCGCTGAAGCCGATCGCCAAGACCTTCAGCATGTCGCTCAAGATCGCGCAGGTCGCCCACGAGCGCGGCGTGCCTTGCTTCTGCGCCGACCTCACGGTGAGCCCGTTGCTCGTCGAGTGGAACAAGAACGTGGCGGCGCGCCTCGCGCCGTTTCCCGGCCTCGGCCTTGGCCTGCTCGAGACGAACGGCCACCAGAATTACCGCAACTGGGAGGCGATGCGTCGCTATCACCCCGCCCCCGATGCCTCTTGGGCGCGGACGAACCGCGGCGTGTTTGAGTTGAACCCGGACTATTACGCGCAAAGCGGCGGTGTGTTCGCGGAGTCGCCGCACTACGCGGCGATGTTCGCGCCCCTCGCAACCTGAACGACGGCGGCGCAGCCGATGGATCGACGTCGGCGCGTTTGAGGCCCTCGGCCGAAAACGGGTCAGCATTCCGGCGGGCGCGGTAGCTTCCCGCGTGGTCGCGGCGCTCCCACGCGGCGACGGCAAGGCGGCGCGTGGGAGCGCCGGCGAATTCCCTTTTGCCACTCCCCGATTGCGCCTAGTCGTTGCGGGATGATCCGTCTCCTGTCCGCCGAACTCTTCCGGCTTGAGCTCCATGCGCGCATGCCGTTCCGGTACGGAATCGC
>CAIJFT010000344.1 GCA_903820035.1 uncultured Opitutia bacterium | reverse complement strand
ACGGGGCTCTTTGATTTCTGCGTCTATCGCTTCCTCACCGGGATCGGCGTGGGCGGCGTGTTCGGCCTCGCGGTGGCGCTGGTCGCCGACTCGGTGCCGGATCACACCCGCGCGCCCGCCCTCGGCACGCTCCAGATCGCGTCGGTCATCGGCAATCTCTCCGCCGGCCTGATCGGGATGGGCATCGGCTGGGCGGCCACGCTGCCCTTCGGCCTCAAGCCCTGGCAAATGATGTTCCTCGTCGGCGCGCTGCCCGCGTTCCTGTGCGTGATCGTGATGTCGAAGCTCAAGGAGCCGCAGCGGTGGGTCGAAGCGAAGGCCCAAGGCAAGAAGTTGGGCATCAAGTTTGGTTCCTATGGCTCGCTCCTCGGTCACCCGCGCTGGAGCAAGAACGCCTGGCTCGCGCTGGCGGGCTGCAGCGCCGGCATCATCGGCCTCTGGGGCATCGGCAACTTTCATCCGATCATCACCCGGAGCATCATTGGGGATCACTTGAAGTCGGCCAATCTTTCCGCCGCCGATCTGGCCAAGGCCAAGGTCTTCTGGAGCTCGGCCGGCCTGCTGCTGCAAAACATCGGTGGCTTCTTTGGCATGTACCTCCTCGCCAAGGTCGCGGAGCACAAGGGCCGCAAGTTCGCCTTCGCCCTTTCGCTCATCTTGTCGTTCGGCTCCACCATCCTCGTCTTTTGGGGGATGCGCTCGTACGGCGACCTTTGGATGCTCGCGGTGATGGGCTTCGGCCAGCTCTCCGTTTTCGCGGTCTACGCGATTTATCTCCCGGAGTTGTTCCCGACCAGCCTGCGCAGCACCGGTACCAGTTTCTGTTACAACGTCGGCCGCTTTGTTGCCGCGACGGCGCCGTTTACCCTCAGCAAGATCACCTCCAGCTTTGGCGGCGACCTCGAGGCCTTCCGCAAGGGCGGCCTCTGCGTGAGCGTGGTGTTGCTGCTCGGCTTGGTGGTCGTGCCGTTCCTGCCCGAGACCAGGGGTCAGCCGCTGCCGGAAGAGTGAGTGGCCGGGGTCGGGTGCTGGGCCTCGCGCGAACGCGCGCAGATCGCGCAACCGAACACCCGCGTGGAGCCGGGCTCGGTTGCTTTCCCTTGCTTCGAGCCCTTCGCGGCTTCGCGTGAACGGCTGGCCTACTCCGGATCCTGCGGTGTGATCGGGAACTGCGTCGGCGGGCGTTTTGTCATCGGCGGCACCGGATGCGGATAATACCGCGCCTTCCAGGCCGCATGTTTCGCCTCCAGGGCCGCGACCTTCTCGGGCTGCTGGGCCGCGAGGTTATGATCCTCGCCGACATCCTGATCATAGCGATAAAGCCGCGCGGTCTTTTCCCAGTTGCGGTGCACCAGCTTCCAGTCGCCGTCGAGCACGGCGTAGTTTTGCTGGTTCTCCCAGTGCAATGCGCCCGCGCGGGTGAACGTCTCGCCGCGCAGCAGGGGCAGAATGGACGTGCCGTGAATCTCGTGGTCGGCCGCCGGCTTTACGCCGGCCGCTTCGAGCAGCGTCGGGAGGATGTCCATCGTGATCGCCGTGTCGTGGCGCACGACGCCGGCGGGAAGCTGGCCCGGCCAGCGGGCGAGAAAAGGCACCCGAATGCCGCCCTCGGTCGTGCCGAACTTGTAGCCCCGTAGCGGGCCATTGGAGAAGTCGGCCCCTTCGGGGCCGTAGGAGTTGGATTCCGCCGTGGGGCCGTTGTCCGACATGAACACGACAAGCGTGCGGTCCGCGATCTTCAGCTCATCGAGGGTGTCGAGCACGCGGCCGACCCCGGTGTCGAGGCGCTCGACCATCGCGGCAAAAATCGCAAACAGCCCGCGATCCGGGAAACGCCGGCGATATTTGTAGACGAGCTCGGCGGGCGCCTCGAGCGGGTAGTGCGGCGCGTTGAATGCGAGGTAGAGAAAGAAGGGCCGGTCGCTCTGCGCGTCGCGGCGGATGATCTCGTCGGCCTTCGCCGCCAGCAGGTCCGTGTAATAGCCGTTCACTTCAATCGGGGTCTCGTTGTGAAACGTCTCCTTCACCTGCCAGTACATCGGAGTGCCGATGAGCGAACCCCAGAACTCGTCGAAACCGTGCGTGCGCGGCCAATTTTCCTTGGCGTGGCCGAGGTGCCACTTGCCGACGAGGGAGCTGCGGTAACCCGCGGATTTGAGCGCCTCGGGAATGGTGACGGCCTGATGGTCGAGGGCGAGGATCGGCACATTGCCGCGGGCGTTCGGGCTCGCGAGCTCGGGCACGCCGACACTGTGCGGATAACGTCCGGTCAACAGGGCGGCGCGCGTCGGCGAGCACATCGGCGCCGACGAGTGGAAGTGCGTCAGCTTCACGCCCTGCTTTGCCATGCGGTCCAGATTGGGCGTGTCGATCTGCGAACCGTCGTGACCGAGGTCCGCCGAGCCGAGATCGTCCGCAAGGATGACAATCAGGTTGGGTGCGCGGGCCGCGGACGCGAAGGCCGGGGCCAGGAGCAACGCGAGGATGCCGGTCACGCGGCGAACGAGAGGAGAGGTCATAAGGGGAACGCCCGCCGACCGTCGGGGATTTCGCCGCCGTAGGCCAGCTCGCTTGCGAGCGCAGTTTGGGTGGAGTGCCCGTTTTGCGCCTGCGAGCACGCTGACCTACCCCGAGAAGTGAGCAGCCGCCGGGCGGAATGCCGCACGGAAGCGCGCCAGCGCGTCCTTGAGCCGTCGCTGAAATTCGCCCATGCTGAACGCACCCCTTACCCCATGCCGATCAAACTGCCCGTTGGATACCTCGTCCTCTTCGGCGGACTCGCCCTTTTTTGGGCCCGTCCGGCCTGCGCCGCCGAATCCGCCACGTCCCTCTCTGGCAACGTCAGCAACGTTGCGACCCGCAACCTGCTCGAGGGCGCGCGCGTCGATGTGCCCGCCCTCGGTCTGAGTGCGTTCACCGACAACACGGGCCGCTATGTTCTGGCCGGCGTGCCGGCGGGCACCCACGAACTCGTCGCCTCCTATCTCGGTCTCGACGCCGTACGGCGTCGCGTGACGGTGGCCGCCGGCGAGCGCGCGGTGAGCGATTTCGCGCTTTCCACCGCGATCTACCAACTCGAAGCCTTTCGCGTCGTCGGCGAGCGTGAAGGTGATGCCCTGGCGATCACCGCACAGCGCAACGCCGACAACGTGAAGAACGTCGTCGCGATGGATTCCTTCGGAAATCTACCCAACATGAGCGCCGGCGAGGTCGTGCTCCGCCTGCCCGGTATCGCGGGCAACCCGACCGACGAGGGACTCGCCTATGAGTTCAACGTTCGCGGCATGGCGCCGGGCCTCAATACGGTCACCGTCGACGGCGGTCTGCTCCCCGCCATCGGCAACAGTCGCAGCTTCCAACTGCAAAGCATCACCGGCGCGATGTTCGAGCAGTTGGAACTCATTAAAGGACACACGCCCGACAAGGGCGCCGATTCGCTCGGCGGCACGCTGAACATGAAAACCCGCTCGCCGCTCAACATGAGCGAGAAGCGCCGCATCACCTACAGTGGCACCGTGCGCGTGGCCCCGCCGTTCCTTGAGCAAGTGCCGCTGCGCGAACCCCACCGCGCCCACCCGTTGCTCACGCTCGGTTATCAGGAGGTGTTCGATGTGCTCGGTGGCGCGCGCAACCTCGGCGTGGCCGTCAACCTCTTCTACAGCGAGAACGGCGTCGGCGGCTTCCGCACCGACCGCGATTTCCAAAATTCCGCCGCGGATCCCGCGTACCTCTGGGGCTACCGCACCTGGGACAATTACAACAACCGCAAGCAATCGAGCCTCAACGTGAAGGCGGACTACCGCTACTCGTTCAATTCGAAGTTCACCGCGAGCTTCACCACCAACGACAACATCGAAAAATTCCGCCGCGTCTTCCAGGCGCGCGCCTACACGGGCAACGCGACCACCGTGCCCAACGCGACCACGTCCGGTGTGATTCCGGGGTTCACCGACCTCATCACGCAGGTCCGCCCCGTCGCCAGTTCGGTCATGGAAATCATGACTTCCGGCCCGAACAACTACCTGGTGAACACCTACCAGTTCAACGCGGGCGGTGAGCACGAGTTCGGCCGGCTGAAACTGGAATACACGGCGGGCGGCGGCCGAAACAAACTGTGGAACGGCACCGGTTCAGGCTACCTCACCAACCGGCTCAGCAACGTCGGCTGGATTCTCGACCGGACCTACTCCGATCTGTATCCGCGCCTGGTCCAAACCGCCGGGCCGGATTGGACCAACCCCGCGAATTACCGGCCCATCGCCAACGGCCTGACCCGGACGCCCAATAACAACATCCAGGGCGTCCGGCAGGCCCGCCTCGATGCCATCTACACCGCGCCGTTCGCCGCCCCGATCAGCTTCAAGGCCGGGGCCGCGTGGCGCGAACAAGAGGTGAACCTGAAGAATTTTTCCCGCCGGTGGAATTACCTCGGCACCACGGCGCTCCCATCCGATCCGTCGATCACCACCTACGCCTCGATCAAGACCGGTCTCCGGCTCCCGATGTGGGAAGTGTCCCAGCAGACGACCGGTGGTGAACCGACCGTGCCGTCGCTCTGGCGCGAGGATCTCTACTACGCTGAACAGATCAAATATACGGGTGCGCGCGGCGTGGTCGAGGGCGTCAGCGCCGCCTACGGCATGGCGCAGGGGCGCTTTGGTCGCGACGGCTGGCTCGGCCGCACCGGGTTCCTGGCCGGGGTGCGCGGCGAGCGGACCGACACCGAGAGTTACGGTTGGGTCCGCGCCCGGTTCGGCAGCACCGCCGCCCAACAGACGGCCGACCCGGTCGGATCCGCCACGCGCGATTACGCGAACACCCGCCGCGAAATCACGGGGCGCTACACGAAGGCGTTTCCGAGCGTGCACCTGACCCACGACGTGACCAAGAATCTCAAGGCGCGGCTCAGTTGGTCGACGAGCTTTGGCCGCCCGCCGATGGCGAACCTGATGCCGAACGAGACGGTCAACGAGACCAACGAAACCGTCACGGTGAACAACCCCGGCCTGCTCCCGCAGATGGCGAAAAATTGGGATGCGACGTTGGAGTATTACTTCGAACCCGTCGGCAGCTTCTCGGTCGGCTGGTTCCATAAGACGATCAACGACTACATCGTTTCGGGTATCAACGATGGCCTCATCTCCCCCGGCAACGACAACGGCTACAACGGTGACTACGCCGGTTTCACGCGGCTCACCACGGCCAACACCGGCACCGCGATCGTGCAGGGCTGGGAATTCAGCTACCAGCAGCAGTTCACGTTTCTCCCCGGCGTGCTGCGTGGACTCAGCGGTTCGCTGAATTATACCTACATTGATACGCACGGTGATTTTGGCGGCACCGCCTACCGCCGCAGCGGCGAGGTGGCGGGCTTCATCCCGAAGGTGGCCAACGCCAGTCTGAGCTGGCGCTACCGTCGCTTCAGCACGCGCGCCCTCTACAACTTCACCGGCGCGCACATCACGAGCTACTCCTCGACCAGCCCCGCTTTGAACATCTACCGTTACGCTCGCAACACGGTGAGCTGGGGCATGGCCTACCAACTCCGGCCGGCGGTATCGCTCACCCTTGACGTCGCCAACCTGCTCAACGAGCCGCAGCGTTTCTACGTCGGCAACGCGGCGCGCATGCAGAGCACCATCATCAACTTTGTGACCGTCACCGGCGGCATCAGCGGGCGCTTCTAGGCCGCGACCGGTATTCCGTTCTGCCCAGGCCCGGCCGGCCGCCCGGCCTGTCCGCCACGATCACCGTAACGACTCTCTCTCTGGCTCATGAATCCTCCCGCCTCACCCCGCCCCGCCGTCCTCACCCGCCGCGGCCTGATTCAAAAGGCCGGACTCGGCCTCCTCGGCGCCTCTGCGCTGGCGCATGTCGCCCCGCCGCTGGCCGCGGCCGAGGAGAAAACCGCCGCCAAGAAAATAGCCGCTCCCGTGCCCCCGCCGGAGTTGGCGCCGCTCAACCGCTTTCCGCGGATGATGCACGAGTACTTTCTCCGGCGCGTCGTCGACAACGAGCGCGCCGCCGAGGCCCGGGTCGCCGGGCTGCACTCGCGAGGGGACGCCGAGGCCTACGTGCGCGACACGACCGCGAAGGTCCGCCGCTGCTTCGGGCCGCTCCCCGAAAAAGGTCCGCTGCACCCGCGCGTGACGCGTACGGTCGACCGCGACACCTACACGATCGAGAACGTGATTTTCGACAGCCGGCCGAATTTTCCGGTCACGGGAAATCTCTACCTGCCGAAAAAGCGCGCCGCGAAAACCCCCGCCGTGGTCGGGGTCTGCGGCCACTCGCAAAATGGCAAAGCCGGCGGGACCTATCAGTCTTTCGCCCAGGGACTCGCCCGGCTCGGCTACATCGTCCTCATCATCGATCCGATCGGGCAGGGTGAACGATTCCAGTATGTCGACGCCGCGCTGAAGCCCGTGAAGGAGGGCAACGTCCGCGAGCACCTCTATGTCGGCAACCCGCAGTTCCTCGTCGGCGAATTCTTCGGCACGTGGCAGGCGTGGGACGCCATCCGCGCCTTCGATTACCTGCAGACGCGCCCCGAGGTCGACGGCAACCGCATCATGATCACCGGCAACTCCGGCGGCGGCACGATCACGAGTTGGTGCTGTGCGCTGGAGCCGCGCTTCCTCGCGGCCGCGCCCAGCTGTTTCATCAACACCTTCCGGCGTATGCTCGAAAGCGAGCAACCGGCCGACACCGAACAGTGCCCCCCGCACACGCTGGCGCTGGGCCTCGATCACGCGGAATTCCTCGTACCGTTTATTCCGCAGCATCTCATCTTGCTCGGCCAGGAGAAGGACATGTTCGACGCCCGGGGGCTCGAGCAGTCCTACGCCCGCGTCCGCCGGCTGTACGAACTGCTCGGCGTGCGCGATCACGTCGACCACTTCATGGGCCCCGACTACCACGGGTATTCGCAGCACAACCGCGAGGCGATGTACGGCTGGTTCAACCGCGTCACGGGCGTCGCGAAGACCCAAAAGGAACCCGCGCTCACTCTGGAAAAGGACGAGGTGCTCTGGTGCACGCCGCGCGGTCAGGTGGCCGACCTGCAGCCGGACACCGTGCTCTCGTTCACCCGCGCGACGGCGCAGCGCTTGCAGGCGGGCCGCAAAAAGCTCACCGGCGCCGCCCTCGAACGCGCGGTGGTCGACGTGCTGCACCTGCCCGCGCGCACCGGCGTACCCGATTACCGGATTCTGCCGGCGGTCGCCGGGCGGCGCTATCCGAAACGCTTTGCCGCGCATTATGCCGTCGAAACCGAGCCGGGCATTTTGACCACGGTGTTCCGCCTCGCCGAGGCGGCGGCGTCTTTCCGCGTGCCGCGCGGATCGAAGCGCGCCGTGCTCTACGTGTCTCACCGCTCCGCCGACGCCGAGCTGCGCGACGAGCCGCTGATCCGCGAGGTCATGGCCGCCGATCCGGCGGCGCCGGTGTTCGCGTGCGATCTGCGCGGCGTTGGCGACTCGCAACCCAACACCACGGGCAAGCAATTCACCGATTCGTACGGCAGTGACTATTTCTACGCGATCTACGGCCTCATGTTTGATCAGCCGTACCCGGCGCAGCGGACTTTCGATCTCCTGCGGTTGATCGACTGGCTGAAGGCCCACGGCCACGAGGAAATTCACCTTGTCGCCAAAGGCTGGGGCACGATCCCCGCGACCTTCGCGGCACTGCTGGCGCCGGCCGTCACGCGCGCGACCTTCAAGCATGCGCTCTCCAGTTACGGCGACGTGGCCGCGGCCGAGGAGTATGACTGGCCGCTGTCGGCGTTCGTGCCCGATGTGCTCAAGACCTTCGATCTCCCTGACTGCTACGCCGACCTCGCGGCGAAAAACCTGAAGCTCATTGAGCCCCGGGGCGCGAAGTCGGGCCTCTGAGCCGAGCTCCGCTCTGTTACCCAGAAAGTCCAAGAATTAATACCCTTTGCAGGAATTTATGCCTGCCGATCCCCCTGAAATTTGGGGGGCGGCGCAAGTGACATGCAAGCGATATCCCCCCGCTTTTGGGGTGAGTGATTCACCTACCAGTTTGTTGTCCAGAGTTCGGAGTTTTCACCCGTTTCCATGGCGGGCGCATGATCGAGAGTTCCGATCCTCTTGGGGCTTGGGCGACTGCGGGTCCATGCCCGAGCCGAGGCGCTTCGGCGTCGAGGGCGCCACGTGGCGGTGAAATCGGCAGGCGCGCTCGCTTAACGGCCCGGCTGAGCCGTCCGGCTTGGCGCGGGTTTGCGACGCAGGCGAGGCCTCTCGTGGCGGAGCTGGATCGTGCTGAGTCTTGGCTCGGTCGCTTTCGGCTGCAAAGCTTCCGACAGGCTCCGCCCTCCGGGTTTTTGGGCGCTCGACGACGTAGCCAAACGGTGGCGCGAGCGGCCGGTCTTGTAAGCGTACGTAAGCCATTTGGCGCGGCCGCATCTTTCTGAACGAGCGAAAGAAAAACATGGATGCTCAGGATTTCCGAAAAATAATCCGTCATTCGGCCCTAGCGGGCGCTTTGGACGGTATCGATTTTGCTGTGACAATAACCAACGCCACCGATGAGTTTGTTTACGTCAATCCGGCCTTCACGCGGCGATATGGCTGGCTGGAGGAAGAAGTTATCGGCCTGAGACCGACCTTGCTTTGGCCGAAGACGTTTCCCGAGGCTAAGCTCGCGCTGCTGCGCAAGGAGATTGCCTCCGCGGGAGAGTCCTGGGCGGGAAGTGTCAGGAATCGCGACAAGAGGGGTGCCTTATTTGACGTGGGGTTGGCGACCTTCCAGGTCAGTTTAGCGGACCGTTTGCCTCCGAACCTGTTTATCGGAGTGATCGCGGAGGTGGACGGTATGGCTGAAGCCATCAATGCGTTTGTGGCCGCCCTCGCCCGTTCTTCGTTCGGAATTAAATCCGTTTCGGGCGGTAGCCTGAAGCGATGGGACAGGCATCAACAGATCGCGAACCTTCACGCGCACGGTTATAGCACCAAGGAAATCGCCGGCTTCATGCGCGTTGGCCTCAACACCCCGCACGTCATTATGCACCGGGCGCGGCGAAAGAAGGTGTAAGGTTGCGGGATGTTCAAGAGGGACATGCCGTGTTGGGATAACCGCGGACCGATCCGCCTAATTCGTCAGCCAGAAAGAAAATATATTTCCCCATGTGCCCTCTTTTCTCTGCGCGGTTCTCGGTTGGCGCCGCCCCGGCGAGAGCGGTCGAATCGGGCTCCGACTCACCGAGGTTCGTGGGCTTTAACGCCGGCGCGGCGCGCTGGGCTTTAGCGATTGCGGGTGAAATTGCGCCGGCCGGTGGGTTTCTTCATTTAACTCGCGGCACGCCCTCACTCCGTCGGGCGACCGCCCTGTGCGTATTACCGTCGCAATCGATCCACCACTTGCGCGCACAAACCCACACGAACCTATGAGCTGGAAGTGTGCTTACGACATGGCTAACGATTTTGTTCGGGTCCAGGCCGAAGGCCATTTGTCGGAGGATGAACTCGTCCTTGGGGTGACATGTATCACGGTTATGCCCGACTTCCATTCTGACATCCGCGTCCTGTTCGATTTCTTCCATGTCTCTTCGGTTGCCGTGCACGCAGACGCCTTGGTCGTACTCGCGCGCCACCCGGCTTTTTCCAGCAAGTCCAAGCGGGCATTCGTCACGAAAAGGGGAATGATTCGGGGCTTCTTCGGCTTTCATGAGGTTTATTCCCGTCCTGGGCCGTCTCGGGTCTTTGACAGCAGTGATGAAGCAATCGCCTGGTTGAACGAGGTTCGTTAACGCAAACGGCGTTTCGCGCGTAGCATCGGCAGCCACGCGCGAACTTCCCGTGCCGGAAGGTCGGCTGCACCTGCGCGCACCAAGGGCGCCCGCCGCCTCTGGCTAAGGTGCGCCGCGCACCAGCTCGTGCACCTTGGCCACGACACGGTCTTCGGTATCGCGGGCTAAGTTGCCGGGGTGATTCAGGATGCGGGTGTTGGGGACCGCCCGAAGGGGTCAGGGCGAAACCTGCAACAAACCCAATTCCACCCCTTGTTTTTTGCCACAGGGGCGCAGCGGCGCTGAGGCCGCCAACCCGGCATTTCCTCCACGGCCCGGTGCGTTCGCGTGATACCGAGTTGCTTGGATGCAAACTGCGCAGCCACTCGTTGGCACTCGCCGCCACGCACCCCTATCCGGCCGCAACCGCTCGTTGCCGGTTTCGCCCTGACCCCTTTTCAAAAAACCTCGATCTACCCGACTGCTACGCCGCGCTCGCGGCGAAAAACCTGAAGCTCATCGAGACCAAAGGCGCGCTTTCCGGGCTCTGAGCTTGTCGCCGTAGCCCTGGGCGTGAGCGCAGGGTTCCAGACCGTTTGAAACGACGACACCTGGCGTAGCTGCGAGCGCCAGCGAGTGGCGGATCGAGGTTATCCCCAACGATGGAAGGGTTCGCGCGAAGGCGAGGAGGAGGCGGAGAAAAATGAGGGCCCGAACTCCGCTGCTCCGCGCCTCCGCGTGACCCCCTTTTTTCGTTCCGCGCGCGAAATCACTACCGCACGCCCCGCACCAGCTCGTGCACCTTGGCCACGACACGGTCTTCGGTATCGCGGGCTAAGTTGCCGGGGTGATTCAGGATGCGGGTGTTGGCGCCGCCTCCCTCGTAACCGCCTTCCTCAATCACGCGCCGGCTGCCGAGATAGCCGAAGACGTTATTCGAATAACCCGCGATCCACACCGCGCCCTCACCCTGCAGTTCGCGTTTGAGGCGGAGTGAATAGTCGACCGTCACTTCGCCGCCGATGGCGACCAACGTGAGCGCCGTGCCGAACTGCAGCACTTGCACGGGGCAGGCGAGGGGCGCGAGTTTTTCGCCGCGCTGGAGGCGCTGCGCGAGGGTGCGGGCGCGTTCCAATACCGGTGGGGTGAACGCGGGGCCGGTGAACTTTGCCAGTTCGGCCGGTGTGGGCGGATCGTAGTCGAGCAGCGCCGATCCCAACGCGGTCTTGAGCGGGCCGGTGACCGGGCGGAGGCGCGCGGCGAGCGCGGTGTGCACGGCATTGGCGAGCGCGCGGCCGTGCTGCCGGGCCGATTCCTCGTCGGCCTGCCCCGGCGCAACCTTGCCGCGCGGGTAGGGGTTCTGGTCGCCCGCGCAGCCCTGCACGTAGAGCGCGACGGCGCCGGGGTAACTGGACTCCAAATACTGCTGCGCGTGGCCGGCGTAGTCGCCGCTCACCTTGGTGCCGCCGAGCGTGGTGTTGTGGCACGCGTAACCGAAAAGAAGCGCGCGCACCTTGCCGTCGGGGCCCGTGACTTTGAGCACGGGCACGTCGTGGTCGACGGGTCCGTCGGGGTACGGGTTGTGGGAGATCGTCCCCTTGGCGTCGGGCCGGCGCCGGTTCATCGCGAAGCCGGCGCGCCCGTGGCTGTACTCGAGTT
>CAIJFT010000343.1 GCA_903820035.1 uncultured Opitutia bacterium | reverse complement strand
CGTTGCAAGTTTCGCCCTGACCCTTTTGGCGGACCCGCTCATTACGCCGCCGGCGGAGTCTGGCCAGCTCCTTCACCTGCAGCCCATTCCGGTCGAGTATCACGCAACATATCCCTCACGCCTTCTGTCCCGGTGTTGAAACCGGTCGCCGGCGCGCTCTCGGCGTGGGTGAACACCAGCTGGTCGATGACCGTGTTGAGCTCCTTACCGGTCAAAAGTGATCTTTGGAAACTCTCGTCACCGATCGGGCCGTTCGCCAGTTCGAAGAAAGCCGCCGATGGTCCGTGGCGGGATTCCAAGACGAGCGCCGTGTCGGTGTGGCCCATCTCTTTCAACGCTTGCGCCAGCAGGTCGACGCCGGTTTCGCCAAAGCTATGCTTGGCCAGTTTCGCCAGCTGATCGACCTGCTTTTCAGCCTTGGCCTGCGTCGAACCGGTTTGGGAGGCCCATTCCTTGCCCAGCGTACTGACACCTGTCTTGAGGGTGGCATTACGATCGCTGCGCTCGACCACCTGTCGCTCCAAAGTGCTTCCGTTGCCGCTCGCAGTCCGCGCCGCCTCCACTGTCGCCACGAAGCCGTCATCGACGGCCATGCCTGCTTTCAAAAATGCGACGTCGATCTCCTTGTCCCGTTCCGCCGGATCGGCGATTAACTCCGCGGCGGCGAGGTCTGCCACCAGTTGGTCGCCCACTTTTGCGAGGAGTTGGTTGTGCTGGTCGCTCTTGGCGGTGAGGCCGGTCAACGTGCTGGCGCCGCCCTCCGCTTCGCCCGCGCGGGCGAGGAGTCGATGCAACGGGTAGTGTTTCTCGACGGCCTCTTTATTGACCAGCGCTTCGGGCATGCTGCTTTCCCGGGCCGCCCGGCGAATACCGTCCCCGGTGCCGATTGCCGTCCGGTTGAACATATACCTCAAGTTGGCGACGCATTCTTCCTTGCTGGCGTTCACCTTGCTCTTGCCGAAATCGATGGACTTCAGGGTTATGTTGTCGGGATTCTGAGTATCGATGTAAGTCATTTCGTTGTGCATATGACCATCGTTGTGGGCGATCCGTTCTTTATAGAGAACCCTGGCCTTATCGATTGATTGGTGTAACACGCTCCGCGTCTGAGCCGGGGTGAGCGTTTTCACGGCGTCGTCCAATTCCTTGGCGGCAACGGGAGGGTTGTTGAAGCGATCAAACGTCGCGTACGACTCGCGGCCCTTGGTTAAACCCCCGGCGGGCAAACTCGGATCCAACGGTCGTTGCGTGGAGACGTACCGCTGGAGCTCGGGTTTTCCAAACGCCAGATTCCGCACCGCGATCTCTTGGGCGAAGTCCTTCTTGCCCGTGCTGTCCTCCGCCCGCAGCAGGCCGGTGGGAACGCCGTCCGGACCTTTGGCCACCTTCTTGTGCACTCCCCCGCTTTTGAAATTGTCGTCCGTCACGCCCCTGACGGCTTCCGCATCGTCCTTCTTGTGGGCGCTTAGCCAATCCGGCTGATAGTCTGCGACGTTGAGACCGGCACCCACGTTGCCGATTTGGGCCAGCGCTTGAGTGCGACTCATGGTCTGCATCGGCATCAGCAGCTGACCTTTGATCATGAAGCCCACCTGCGTCTTGCCCTGGTGATCGGCTTGGCTGGGAATGGAGATGCTCAGGTCGCGCGGATTCACCGCGGACTCGGCCAGTTTCGCGAAGCGCGACACGGCATCCGGGCTGCCTTCCATGGACTTAACCAGCGAATCAAGGGCGGCTTTTTTTGCCCCGCCGGAAAACAAGTCCTTAAATTGGTCCAGCGGCCCCATTTTCGTGGCGGCGGCGGTATCACCTGCGACCAGACTTTCGAAACGGCTTTGGCTCAGGGCAATCTGCTGAGTGCCGACGTTGAGATTTACGTTGGGCATGGCTTTAAGTTTTTGGCAGGGTTTGGGAAGTGAGGATCCTGGGATGCCGCGGACCCGCGTTGGGCCTGCTGATTTCGGCGGCGTGCCGCCGGTTAAGCCGACGCGTTGCGGAGTAAGAGCCCCCAATCCCCGCCCTCGGTCAAAAAAAAAGGCACACGGCGGGCGGCTTATCACCTGTTTGGGTGATGATACTCCCGAAAACGACGAACGAGGGCCGCCCCTAGGGGAACCTGATTCAGACGTGACCGCGTTGTCGCCTCCGGCTCAAACGCGGCTACGGAAATCAACCTCTACGCCCCGCAGGCCGATCGCTTCATCGACAACACCGTGGCTCAGGTCCTTAAGGGCCCGAAGCGCAAGGGCGCCAGGACCGAAGACCAGCCGACGCCCGCACCAGGCGACCAGGACCACGCCGAGGACGTGCCCAGCAGTATGCCGGGGGGCTACCCGAAAGAGGCCGTCGGGGGCGTGGCGAGTATCCGACCGGATGGTACGGAGGGTCGCCTGCTCGTGAACCGCGTGCCGCCCAGCACGTCGTCGATCCGGGGGGACGTGAGCGCTGACGGAGGGTGCCCCACCGGACCGGCGCGAAGCTGCCGGGGGCAAACGCGCTCAGGGCGACCCTTCCTTGGCGCGCAGCCCGGGCGGCAGCCCGAACAGGACGGTGCCCGCGCCGAGGAGCAGAATGCCGGCGATGACATAAAGCGCGGGCGTGGTGCTGCCGGTCACGTCCCGGATGCGGCCGACCATGAATGGACTCACCACCCCGCCCAATTGTCCCAGGGTGTTGATCAGCGCGATGCCGCCGGCCGCGCCGATCCCCGTTGCGAGCTTCGGCGGCAGCGCCCAGAAGGCCGGGATGGCCGCGACCATCCCGAGTCCCGTGACCGCCAGCGCCCCCACGAGAATTCCGATGTGGTGATCGAAGAGCCCGCAAGCGGTGAAACCGATGGCCGCGATCGCGAGGAGAGCGGCGAGCAACTGGTGCCGCCGGCCGGAGACATCGGCCCAGCGTCCGGTCAGCACCATGGCAATCGCGCCGCAGATGTAGGGCACGGCGACCAGCAAGCCCATGACGGTGGCGTTCAGGATGCCGGCCGTGCGGATCAGGTGCGGGGCCCAGAAGTTAAGTCCGTAGGATCCTACCTGCACCAGGAAGTAGATGAGCGCGAGGGTGAGGAATCCAGGCGTCTTGATGGCGTCGAGCAGGGATTTGTCCTGCGTGCCGGGTTGCTGTTGCTGCCGGATGTTTTGTGCGAGCCAGCGCTTTTCTTCGGGGTCGAGCCAGGTGGCGTCTTCGATGCTGTCCTTCAGTACGCGCAGCACCAGCCAGCCGAGTGGTACGCAGGGCAGGCCACCGCTCAGGAAGAGCCAGTGCCACCCCGACAACCCCATGAACCCGTCGGCGGATTGCAGAATGAGCCCGGCCAAAGGGCTGCCGATCAGGCCCGAGAGTGCCGGGGCCAAAAAAAGGAGGGCGGTGATCCGTCCCCGGTGGCTCGACGGGAACCAAAGGGTGAGATAGTAGAGGACGCCGGGGGCAAACCCCGCCTCCATGGCTCCGATCAAGAACCGCAGCGTGTAGAACTGCCACGTGTTCTGGACAAACATCATCGCCGCCGTCGCCAGGCCCCAGGAGATGATGATGCGGGCGAGCCACCGCCGCGCGCCGAAACGGTAGAGCAGCAGATTACTCGGAACTTCGAAAATCACGTAGCCGATTACGAACAGGCTGGCGCCCAACCCATACGCGGTGTCGCTCAAGGTGAGAGCCTCCTGCAGCTGAAATTTCGCGAAGCTGATGTTGATCCGGTCGAAGTAGGCGAAGAGGTAGCAAAGGATGATCGTGGGCATCAGCCGCCACGCCACCTTGGTGAGGACAGGATGATGCGAATCGGGGGAGGTACCGGGGGAGTTCAAGGGGGGAGGGGGGCGGACGTGACTTGTCGGGCGCCCTGCGCCGGAGACGGTGGCGTCGTTGAATGGGGCTATCGCGGGAATCGGTTCTGGCGAGAAAATCCACCTCGCGCGTGATCGTCGGAATATCCCCTCGCCTGGGGTGGGAACCCGCCGGGCGGATGGACCTCCACCCGAAAGCTCAAAGCTTCCCGCCGCTTTCATCGCGGTCGGCGGGGGCGCCGTACGTTTTAGCATTTTCAGAGATAGGGTAGCCGCGTTGGCGCGCAGCGCCAACGCGGTCCTCCGTCGTGACCACGTTTTCGCCTCCGGCCCACACGCGGCTACAGAAATCTTGAAACCGCTCGAGGGATGCTTTTCCCCGTCGGCTCCGTCAGGCTGTTTTCCAATGCCTGCCGCCATGTCCTCACGTTCTTGGGTTGCGCTCCTCGTTTTCTTTATCGGGCTGGCGGCTACTCCGGCCCGCCTGACGGCCGCTGCCGCACCCGACGTGCGGTCCCCTGATGGCCTCGCGCCCGACATCGTGGTGGCTGCGGATGGCTCGGGTGACTTCACCTCGGTGCAGGCGGCCATCGACTCGATCCCGCGGGACAACCAGCAGCGCGTGGTGATTTTCCTGCGCAATGGGACCTATCGCGAACACGTCCGGCTGGATCGTTCGTTTGTGACCCTGCGCGGCGAGGACCGCCTGAAAACGCGGGTGGTCTGGGAAATCAACGACCGCCGTTACGATCCTGCGGCCAATGCGGACGGGCGGGGCATTGCCACCTTCAACCTCCTCAACGCGAGCGACGTCGTGGTCGACACGCTTACGATCGAGAATCCGGCGTCCCGCGGCGGCAAGCCCTTCGCGGTGTTCAGCTCCGGCACGGGCACGCGGGTGGTGATCCAGAACGCCGAAATCCTCGGGCTCGGCGGCGACACGCTCTCGTTGTGGACGCGCGGGCTGTATTATCACCGCAACCTGCACGTGACGGGGACCTATCACTTCGTCGGGCCGCGCGGCACGTGTTATCTGGCCGACTCGTTGCTCGAGTGCCTCGGCCCGGTGTCCAACGCGCTCTTCAACGAGGGCACGGTCGACGAGCGGCAGAAGTTCGTGCTGCAGCGTTGCACGCTCGAATCGAAGGTGCCGTTCGGGCTCGGGTCGAACTTCCGCGATGCCGCGTGGTATTTCATCGAGTGCCGTTTTCCGCCGACGCTCCGGGCCGACGGGAATATTTTCATCGCGCAGTCGGACGTGAAGAATCCCCAGCCCGTGGCCAAGATGTTCAAGTGGGCGACGGATCGCGTCTATTTCTCCGGTTCGCGCGGACCGGAGTATCCGTGGCTCCGCGACAACCTGGAGAAGTCGGAGGCGAAGCACGCCGGTGAGGTCACCGCGGCGTGGACCTTCGCGGGGCAGTGGGACCCCGAAAACGCGGCGCCACCGCGGGTTGTCAAGGTGGTCCAGGTCGACGCGCTCATCACGGTGACGTTGGCCGAGCCGGTGACGGTCAAGGGGCGGCCGGTGGTGGTCGGTGCGGCCGGCGGCCAGGCGGCGTACCAGGAGGGTTCGGGTACGGCGTCATTGGTGTTCAAGGCCGCGGCGGCGAGCACGGTGGGGGTGCCCCGGCGTCTCGATCTGAAGGGCGGCGCGATCGTGGCTTCGCAGGCGTCGGTGCGCCCGAGGTTGGTGCCGGAGGGGATCGCGCTTGGCCGGTGAGGGGTGGTCTTGGATCTCCCGCGGGTCAGGCCGTGCCCGGCCCAATGCGTCGCGGAGCGGGGTGGATTTAAGCTCGGGACCGACGTGCATTTCGCTTGGCCCTTTCACGCGGCCCGCATCGCGCCGATTCGCCACGGGCTGGGCGATTGGCGCTGACCGCGGTACCTTCACGCGCGGAACGCAAAGGAGAAGAGCTGCGCCTGTTGGAGCGTGAATCGTATCCGCACCGGCGTGCCTCGCAGTGCGGCCAAGTCGGATTTTCCTGCCCAAGTTACGGTCGTCCGCAGCCCGTCGGTTGTGATGGGATCCGAACGCCCGCGGTCCCTGATTTCGCGGCCGGCGGCATCGACCAGTTCGACCGTCACTCGGCCTCGCGCCGCGTCGACGTTCAACTCCAGTCGTGTCCCGGTGAAATGGAGTGGTACCGTGAGCAGCGTACCCGCCTCGCTGGCACCGTCGGCCGACACAAAACGATCAAGCGCCCACGTCACGAGCCCGATGCCGGACGTATACGTGGTGCCGCGCTCGTGGCCTTGGTATTCGTCATATAGAACGGGGTTCCCGTGGGTGTAGTTACCACCGCCGTAATAGAGGCGCACCTCATCACGATGACGGAAGGCATGGGACGCGGTTGTGAGGAAACCGCTGTCCCAGGCGTTCGCGGGTCCGAGGGGAACAACCGGCGTGCGGAAGGGCCGCTGCCACGTCTCCAGATCGCGTGACGTCGCCAGTTGGATTTCGCAGGGCCCCTCATGGTTCGGGGTCCGGTTGCGGGGAAACCGGGCGCTGTTGTTGATCGTGAAGACCCAGGGAAACGCCACCAGGCAGCTCTCCGCCTGGTACGTGCCGACGCCGTAAAATTCGGTACGCATCAGCGCCGGGTCGTCGGGCACATCGAGGACGGCCCGCACTTCGGCGATCCGGCCGAGCGAACCGGCGTCGTCCTGTCGATCGGGTTGCAGCACCAGCCGCGGGTCCGTCCAGGTCATAAAATCAGCGCTGGTCGACAGCGCGAAACACCGCCGGACCACGCCGCGGACGGGGGTGGAGAATTTGGGGAGGGCGACATACTGCATCCGCTCCGGGTCGCGGAAAGCCGTGACCACATCGTTGGAGCGAAACGGGTTCGCCGTGCTCACGCGGGTCCAGTTCAGTCCGTCGGGTGAGGTCAGGAGATGGGGCCCCCCCGTCGGCTTCGGCCGATGATCATACGCCAGCATTTTATAACGACGGGCCCGGTCCGTTTCGGTCCGATCCAGGAATACGTTGGCAATCTGGCCATGCGCCAGCACGGCATTGTGGCGGCCGCCGCCGACCGCGACCGCCGTGCCGACCAACGGTTTTTCCCAATGGATTCCATCCGGGCTCACGGCGTAAAGGGTCGCAAAATCGGGAAACGCCGCGCTGGTGTGACCCCCATACCACATCTTGAAAATATTCTCCTCTTCGTCGAAGAGGACCGTGCCATAAATATTGATGCGCCAGCCCTCCCACGGCCGGTCGGCCTTCAGAAGCGGATTAGAGGCGTGCTTGCGGCCCGGATGCGAAGTGAAGGCAATCCCGACGGTCGAACCGACCACGGTCGCATCGGCTAGGAGTTGCGCACGGGTTCCGACGTTGACGGCCCCGCTGGGCGAGGGGGCCGTTGGTCGCGGCAGTGCGCTCGGCGGTGCCGGCGAGGCTTTGGACCCGACCTCGGGTGCGGCGGCGGCGAGGCCTGTCGTCACGGAGAGGGCGGCCCCGCCGAGGGAGGCGGTGGTACGGAGGAATTCGCGACGTTGCATCAGGGGAATCGTGGGCGCGCGGCGCGGTTAGAATTCGAGGGAGTTGGACCAGTTGAGGCTGCGGGGATCGCGGCTGAATCCCGCCGTAGTGGCCGCCGGGAACCCACCGATGGCGGCGGGCAGAATCAGCACCCGGTAGTGATTCAGGAGGTTGCTGATGTTCATCTGCGTGGAGAGCGTGTACCGCCCCAGCTTGAAGGAGTAGCCGGCAATCAGGTTGAAATTTGCGACATCGGGGCGGTAGTAAAACGAGCGGGGCGCAGTCGGCGAGGTATCGGTGGTGGGATAGTAATAATAGCCGCGATTTTTCCACGCGAACGCCGCCGTGCCGCCGATGCGGAACCGGCGCAGCCACCCGGAGGTGAACGTATACATGTTCGTAACGTTAAAGCTGTATTCGGCGTGATTGGACGTCACATCGCCGGCTTCGCCCACCACGATTGAGCCGGGGGGCGTGAACCCCGGGTTGATCTGCATCGCGGACATCGGCAGGCCGTTCGCCCCGGTGAGTACGGGGCCGTGCAGCGGATCGATCACGCGCAGGACGCGCGCGGCGTTGGAGCTGGTGTTGATCTGGCCCGTGACCGGCGCCGGGTTGGCGTAGTAGAGGTTCGTCGGCGAACTCATGGCGGCAATGGTCAGGGGGATGGCCCCCGGCGCGGAAGCCGCCACCGCCGGCGTCGCGGCGTTGATGGCGGTTGGATTCACATACACGACCGTGCCGTCCTTGTAGGTTACCTGGCCGGTGCCGTTCTGGTAAAACTGGTCGTTGTATACCTGCTGATATACCTTGGTTGAGCTGATCCGGCCGTCGGTCCACGCGCCGGCAAACCGCAGGCGCCAGCCGCGCGAGGGCGCGGCCGTCAGGTTTGCCTCGAGACCATGGACGGTTCGATCGCCGTTGAAGTATCCCCCGGGTGCACCCTGGTCGCCATTAAGGCCGGTCGGATTGATGAAGGTCCGCAGCGAAGTCTGCAGCAGCTCGTTCTTGCCCTGCACGTGAAAGGCGGCGAGCGAACCGGAGATTGCGCCGGAGCCGTTCTGGACCTTAAGGCCCGCTTCGCCGCCGAGCGCCTCGCCGCTTGCGGGCACGTCGCCGACCGGACCAAACCGCTGGACCACGGTTGGGTTGTAGGAGCTCGAGATCGCGACGTAGGGCCGTAGCCAGGGGCGCAGGGCGTAGTTGGCTCCCACCTCCAGACTCAACTTGTTCCGCTTTTCGTTGACGATGCTCGGGTAGGTGTTCGGGTCGCCCGCCTGCGGCGCGACGCCGTTGTAAAGCATCTGCTGCTTGTAACTGGCCAGTCGAAACCCGGCCAGCGTCGCGAGGCGGCCGTCCCAGAACTCCATGCTGTTGGCCCCGTAGGTGCCCCAAGAGAGGGTCTTCAATCGATAAAATGAACCGCCGCCCGGGACCAGCCCCAGTGGGTTCGTGGGCGAAATTTTGGTGGAATCCGGCGGGTTCTGGGAAGCCATGAAATACTCCTCTCCATTCGCCACGACGGTTTGCGCGAAGGCCTGCCACGGGACGGGGTATTTTACCGGTCCGTCGGCGACCGAGTAGTAGGCCGTCGGAATGGTCAGCTTGGGGGTGCCCAGCGGCGAAGTGCCCTTCCGGTAGTAGAGAAAAGACTCAAACGAGGGGGTGACACGCGAGTAGTCGGTGCCGAGGACGCTCTGGCTTCGGATGCGATCGCCGAATAGACGGTGATCGGTGTACGCGGCAAACCGGATCGCCTTGGTCTTGGCGCCGCGTCGATCCTCGGCCGCACCCGCGCGTTGCCCGGCCCAGACGCCGAGGGGATTGCTTGCGACATTAGGCGCGATGAGGCCTGAACTCGCCGCGGAGTACCGCGTCATGTAGTCCTTGTAGCCCGCCGCGAATTGCGTCGCGAGCCACGCCGTCCACTTCGACTCAACCGCGATGGATGCGAAACTATCCTTCGTGAACTCCTGCCGCTGGTCGCCCCCGTAGGAGTTCACGTTGTCCCACGTGATCTTGCCGTTGCCGATCACGCCGGCGCCACTGGGTCGGCCGTTGGCGCTGGCCTGGATCTGATCGGTCGCGAGCAGGTACTGCAGCGAAAGGCCGTTGCGCGCGTCGTTCGCGGCGCTCACGGCGGTGAGTGTGGCGCTGAAGGGCACGAAGGTCCGGTAGCGGGTCCAATTTCCCAGCACGCGAACCACCGTGCCATGCGGGAGTCGAAACGCGAGTTGGCCATAGTAACCTTGCAGCGGTCCGCCAATGTCGACTCGGCGGGCGCCGGTGGTCTGCCGAATCAGCGCGACGCGCGCCGCGACCTGCTGATTGCCAGCCCCATAATCGAGTTGCCCGAGCTTGTGACCATATTGGTCGACGGTGAAGCGCAGCGAGCCGAACGCCGGCTTACCCAGCCGGGCTTGTTTCGAGACCATGTTCATCACGCCCCCGCCGCCGCCGCTGCCGTAAAGCATCGATTGCGGGCCCTTGAGAATCTCCACCCGTTCCAGATCGAAGTTGCTGCTGAACCCGGTGCCCGTGGTGCTCGAGGTCGAGTAGGTGTTGAGCGGAATCAGTCCGTCCCGCTGGTAGTTCGGCGTGTACAGGCCGCGAATCGAAACCGAGCTGTCCGCCAGGCGCTCGTAGGACTCGACGACCGGCACCGCCTGCGGCGCGGTCAGGGCAATCCCGCTGCCGGGATTATAGTCCATGATCATGCTCTCTACGCTGGTCGCGGAGATGTCCTTCATGAAGGTTTCGGTGTAAATGTCCGCCGTGACCGGCAGCTTGAAGAGCTCCTGTTTGAACTGGGTGATCGAGTTGGAGTTCAGGGCCCCGTAACTGGAATCCGGATCCGCCTCGACTTGGAAAGCGGTCATGGTGACGGCCTCATCGTCCCCGCGGCGCATGCTTGCCCGCGCCCCTGGCGGATCGGGCAGCCGCGGCGGCGCGAGGGACTTTCCCTGATCCAACGGTTCGCGGCTCTCGCGGGTCACCGCGTGGCGCGCAATGGCGAAGCCGCCGGTCTGGGCTTCGGGCACGGCGTAGAGGGCCGTGCCGGACAAGAGGAGGTTGAGGGCTTCGCCCACCGGCATTTCGCCCTGCACCCGGTTTGTGCGGACTCCTGCGACGCGATCGGTCGCGTACATCACGCTGCGGGTCGCCTGATCGGCGAATTGCTTCAGCGAATTTTCCGCCGATTCGGCCGGAATATTGAATTTCCGGATCGCGTCCTCGGCCGCGGGTACGAGCGCGGAATTCACGAGCAGGAGAAACGACAGAAGGGCGAAGCGGGAAAGGCGATGGATGCGCATGTTGTCAGGCAAATGTCCCCTTAAGTGCGATGAACGGAGTGAACCGTTTACACGCCGACCCTAAATTTCGTGCCCGCCCGCGAAGAGAAGTCTAGGGCGCCCGGTGGAGCACGTAATCCCGTGCACCGGTTTTTTCCGCGCGAAGACCGTGGGTTGACTCGAGGAGCCGGACGAATCCGTCCGGATTGCCGGCCAGGTAGACGCCGCTGAGCCGAAGATGGTGGATGGACGGATCCCCCAGCGTGATGCGCACGGAGCTGTGGCGGCTGAACGACGCCACGGCGTCCACCAGGGGCGTCCCGGAGAATTCGAAACGCGGTCCACGCCAGGCGAGCGCCGCATCGATCACGGCCGCCGGTAACGTCTGGATTTCAAGGGTCGCCGAAACCTTGCCGGCGCGGGGTAGCGCCAGGCGGGAACCTGCATCGAGGAAGACCGGCGCCATCGGCTCGACGATTTCGCCGTCGCCCACGGGTCCGAGGCCGCCGCTCCGGGCGAGCGTCACCCGGCCTTCTGTCACCAGCACGTCGATGGCCTCCGACTCGAGGCGCACCAGAAAGGCGGTGCCGACCGCGCGGACCGACACGCGTCCGCTCTCGACGACGAAGGGCCGCGTGGGATCTTTCGTCACCTTGAAGTGAGCCTCGCCGCGCAGGAGCCGCACCGTCCGCGTCGCCGCGGAAAATTCGACGTGAATCTCCGCGCCGAGATTTAGCTCGACGATCGAACCGTCGGCCAGCGTCCGCCGTTCGGGCTGCCAGAGCACGATCGTGGCGGGCGCCGGTTCGGATTCCAAACGGGTGCGGAGCGCGGGCAGCAGGGCAAAAACCAGCAGGGTCGCCGCGCCGAGGGAAGCCGCCAGCAGGGTCCGGCCCCGCCGTTGGCGCCGCTCCTGCCAGCGTTGGACGTCGCCGAGCACCCGATCGGCCCCGCCCCGCGCGCGGGGTCGGCCGAGGGCGCCGAACGCGGCTGCCATCTCAGCGAAGGCGGCCTTTCGCCGCGGGTCGGCACCCTGCCAGCGCTCAAACTCCACTTCCTCCGCCGGCGCCAATCCGGCGTCGCGTCGGACGAGCCACTTCGCCGCCGCGTCTTCCACCGATTCGTCTGATTCCGGTCGCTTCACAGACTTCTCCTTTCGTTCATGCCTCGCTCGCGCAGGAACTGGGCGCACTTCTTGATTCCGCGGGCCATTTGCACTCTTACGGTTTCCTCGGCGACGCCGAGTTGTGCCGCGATCTCGCGGTAGGAGTAGCCATGGAAGGAGCGCAGAATGACAATGGTCCGGCATCGCTCGGGGAGCGCTTTCAGGGCTTCGGTCGCAAGCACCAGTTCCTCCTGGGCGCTGACGCGCTCGACGACGTCAGCGCCTTCGTCGACCAAGCGGGGTTCGTGGAGATCGGCGCCCGTGATCTCGCGCAAAACCCGCCGCCTTCGGAACAGCTCGACCGCCACGTGGTGTGCGATCCCGAACAAATACGCGCGGACGCAGGTGATCTTGCCGCCTTCGCGGGCGCGGAGCAGCCGGAGGTAGGATTCCTGCACGATGTCATCGACATCGCTGGGGGCCCCGAATTTCCGCCGCAACCAGCCCCGCAGCGCCGACTCATGGGGCTGGACCTCGTCAAGGTACCAGCGGGCGGTCGCGGGGAAATCGGACGCGGGCGGCAGACCGAATCCAGCCACCGGTGGAGTATCGGCCGAACCGCCGTTGAAAGGGACGGGATTCAAAGGGGAAGCCGCGCTCAGAAAGCGGTGCAGCGAGGGCAACGCAAGGTGAATCCTGACTGCAGCGCGAGCCTGTCTGGGCAGCCGCGAACGACGGGATCGCCTCCCTTCAGGGCTACGGCACCACGTACACTTCCACGAGCGTTTGGCCGGTGCTCGTGCCACTACCGGTGGCGAGGGCGGTGTAGGTGCCGGGCCGGAGCGACGTGAGGAGCGCGGCGTCCCGGCTGGCGGCGGGGAATGGAAACGCGGCTACGCTGGTCGCGGCCGCCGCGGTCTCGCCGGCGAACACGGAACTCTCCCACTGGTCGTTTTGCGTGAGGATGCCGCCCGTCGGGTCGGCCACCTTGAGTTGCGGGTCGGTCAGCGTGCCCGTCACGCCGAAGGCGGCGAGGGCGGGGCCGGAGGCGCGGATCAACACGGACTGCGCCGTGGTGCCGCCGAGGCCGAAGCCGACGATCGCGCTTTGGGCGCCAAGGCCGGAGAAGGTGCGCGTGGACAGATTCACCAGCCGGGCCGCCGCGCCCGGCGCGAGATCGTAGAGTTCGACCAACGCGATGCCGCTGTCCGTGGCGTCGGCGGTGCGTACGACGGCGGTGTATTGCCCGGGCGGGAGTGAAACGATCAGGGCGGCGTCGCGGCTGTCGGGGGCGAGACCAAAGGCACCGGCGACGGGAAACGTGGCGGCGAGTTCCGCGGCGTTGGTGGCGGCGCCCCAGTTGTCGTTTTCCGCCAGCGTGGTGCCGCGCTGGTCGACGATGGCGACGCGCGGGTTGGCGAGCGTGCCGGTAAGGCCGAAGGCGCCGAGCGTCGGGCCGATGGCGCGCACGAGCAGCCGCTTCGGGCCGGTGCCACCGACGACGAAGCCGGCGATGATGGCGTCGTCATGGGAAGCCAGATACGCCCGGGTGGAGAGGTTGGTGAGGGCCGCGGGCGGTTTGATCTGGCCGGTGGCGAAGCGGGCGCGGAAGGATTTGCCGCGGGCCGCGGCCACGTTGACGGTGAGCCGCAGGGTGGGTGCCAGTTGGTTCACGGTGACGCCGGCGTCGGCCTCGATCAGGGCGGTCGCAGCCGTGTCGAGTTCGACCGTGATCGTGGTGGCGTTGGCCTGCGTCGGATCGGAGACGGCGACGTCGAGCTGGCCCGCGCTGTTGTTTTGCACGAGGACGCTCGCCTTGCGGTCGACGGTGATCCCGCCGGCGGTGGCGCGGCCGTCGTTCCAGACGTTGGCCGCGGTGATTCCGAGCTGGGTGTGCCGCACGGCTTGAATCGCGGGGGAGTTTTCCAGGACCGTGAGGGTCGGGCTCGCCGCGAATTCGGCGGTCTCGGCGGCGGACCGGTTGGGCAGCACGACGTAGGCGTAGGCGGCGTTGGTGGGATTGTTGCCGTGGTTGAACCACAGCGTCAGGTAATTGCGGACGATCGGCGTGGCAGCGCCGCCGCTGTTGATGTCGGACCACGCGCCGGTCCGCGCCTCGCGCAGGGCGTTTACGGGGGCCGGCGTGGGAAAATAATAACCGATGTCCGCGCCCTCGGTGCGGCCGGCGAGGTGGGCCCAGCGGGCATCGGGCAACGTGGCTGACCAGCCGAGGTTGGAGGGCTGGGCGGTGCCGTCGACGGTGAACCCGCCGCTGCCGGCGGTGCTGAGCAGCCGGTTCTCGACGGTGGTTTCGATCGGACGGTTGTCGGTGCTCGTGATGCCGCTGCCGAGGCAGACAATTTCGTGTTCGAACAGGAACCAGGATTTTTTCGCGGTGAGCGTGTTGCTCCAACCGTCAAGTTGCATGCCGGCGGCGCCGTAACGTCCGAGCGAGACCCCACCGACCCAGTTGTAGCTCGGGTTGGTGCTCTGGCCCGAGGCGCTGGCGCGCGCTTGCGTGGCGTCGACCGTGGTGCCCGGGAGACGGCGCGGATTCACGGTCGGCCAGTAGGCGTCGCTGAAGTGCGTGAGGTCGCCATTGTAGAGGTAAACCATGCCGTCGCCGGTGTACCAACCGCGGAGATTTTCCGAGTTGATGCTTTCGTAGGTGTAGATGCGCGACGACGAGAGGCTCAGACCGATCCCGAAGGCGGGGCCGAGGTGGACGACGCGGTCCATGCTGCCGAAAACATAGTTGCCGCGCAGCTCACCGCGTGGCGTGACGGCCGGATCGTTGAGGAGTTGTTGTACGTCGGCGATCTGCGGCAGCGGGGCGGAGGCGAGAAAACTACGCGAGGTGTCAGACTCGGCCCAGCCGCGCAGCAGGGCGCGGAGGCGGGTGCGGTCGGCGGCGGGGGCGAGTTCGGACAGCCGCAGGAAGTTGAGCATGAGGCTGTGGCCGAGGCCGTGTTCGCTCGTGCTGCTGCGCGAGATGGCGCGGCCCTGGAGCATGGCCAGCATGCCACCGCGGTAGATGGTCGGCTCGTAGGCTTCGTAGATCCACCGGAAGACGTTGCCCAGATTCGGGTCGGTGACGCGCCAGGTGGAGCCGGCGGGGCTTTCGAGGTTCGGGCCGTTCAGCAGGGCGAGGATCGGGGCGATGGCGCTCATCAACGCGGCGCCGTAGCTGCCGGTGTATGGGTGGCGGTTGTGCTGGATGAAACTGCCGTCGACGTAGAAGCCGTCTCCGCTCGTCACATACAGAAACAGGTTGCTGAACGCGTCGCGGGCGGCGCGGAGCTTGGCGTCGTCCTTCACCAGCAGGCCGCGAATCGTGACGACGTAGATTTTGTCCATGCGGTTGGCGCCGGTGAACGTGCCGGTGGAGCCGCCGGCGGCCGGGGTGGTGGCGGACGGGGTGAATTTTTCAACCGCGCGCGCGTAGTTCGCGAGTTGGGTGGCGCTGAGATCGGCGTAAAGCAGCGTCATCGCGTCGACCAGCAGTTTGGGGGAGCCGATCTCCCAGTCCCACCAGTTGTCGTAGATCGCCTTCCGCTCGTGGTAGCGGTTGGCGTACATCCAATCGAGGCCGCCGAGGATGTCCGCGCGCAGGGCCGCGTTGCCCTGCAAGTTCGAGCCTGGCGTGGCATAGGCGAGGGCCAGCGCGCGCAGCCGCGTGAAGTTCGTGCTGAGATGGGAGGAGTCGGTGCTGCTGGCGGCGTCGCTCCAAAGAAAAGTGCGGGTGGCGGACTTATCGAGCGATGACCAGTAGGAGTTGGCGGCGTTGGTCAGGCTCGTGATGCTGTTGGTGACGCGGGAGTCGGCGAGATTCGGGCGGTTGCCGCCGGTGAGCATGTCGGACCATTTCTGGCGCAGGGTATCAAACTCGTCGGCGTGGGCGACCGCGGGAACGAGCAGAAGGAAAACGAGGAGCAGCGGGTGGGGTCGCATGGGGCGCGGACCCGAGCATGGCGGCGGGGGCGGCGGTTGGCGAGGCGGAGATGGGGCGGCGCCTATCGGGTCTCGCCGGAACTGATGCCGGTCGCCTTGGATTTTCGGACGGTACGTCCGCTGGTCGGGCGCCTGCCCAGCGGGCGGGCCGACATCTTAGAAGTCTAAAACGTAGAGAGGTTCACCTTACGCTTCCGGCAGGCGACGGAGGAGCCAGAGGCACTTCTCGAAATGTAGCGTCGAGTCCAGCAGCGCCGCCGCATCCGGTTCTTTTGCGCAACCCACGAGGGCGGCACGCACCCGTTCCATCAGTATTCCCCGATCTTCCGTTACGCGGCGGAGCACGTCGTGCTCATCTGGTCCGGCGCCCGCGGCCAGCACGGTAATCGCGACATCCAGAACGGCGAGCAGTCCTTCAATCAGGGCGTTGAGCCGGGCCGGCCGGTCTGCGACCGCGATACTCGAGACGCCGGAGGCGAAAGCGTGTAGTTCGACGTGGAGGGCCCTCACCGTGGTAAGCTGGATCCGAAGCCGGATCAGTTCCTCGTCTTCGGGGCTTTCACGTCTTGCGTCGGTCAGAAAGGCATCGACCGCGGTTACGATTGCCATGCTGCCCCGGTGCCTTTCGGCCAGCGGTAGGGCCTCCGGCAGACGCTCGGTCGCATCGCGCAGATCGTTCAGATAATGAGGGAGGAAGCCGACCAGTCGGGAAATCTCGGCCGCCGCCAGCGCCCCAGCGGTCGCTGCGTCGCTGCGGGCGCCGGCAACGAGAAAGGCCGGGCGGACCGAGGCTGGTTCGGATTCTTCTGGTTCCGGCAATACCCGCTCGACCCAACGTGCCACCGTCGCACCTCTCCAATCGCTGACGAGGGCGATCACAAGTTGGGAAACGAGATAAACGAGACCGGTCTGCATCCCCACCTCGCTCGAGGTCGCGCGCACAGCGGCCAGCACCAGGGGGATCCCGCCGACGTATTCCGCGGCAAACGTCGCGAGTAGGACGGTCGTCCCCGCGGCGCGGCCAAGCGCCCCAGCGAGCGTCAGCCGCCGGGTCGCCAGATCCATGGAGGAAGCGACGATCATCCGGCCGATGCCCGTGCCCAGGCTGGCGCCGTATATCATTCCGACTACGCCTTCGAGGCTGAGCAGTCCGCTTTGGGCCAGAGGTAGCGCGAGGAGGGTGGCCACTTGCGTGGATTGCAGCGCGACGCCGCTTATTACGCCCAAGGCGATCCCTGCCGGGATATGAATGCCCGCGTACGACAGCGTCTCAACGAGGGCCGACTGTTCCTTGAGCGTTGCGATTCCGGCTTTGAGCAGATCGACGCCGTCGAGCAGGAGGGCAAGGCCCAGCACGGCGAAAATCACGTGTCGCCACAACCGCCGTTGGTCGATTCCCGCCAGCAAGGCAAATCCGGCCGCGCCGATCAGGAAGAACGCCACCAGCCTTAGGTTAACCGATGCGGCGAGCACGAGGGCCGAGGTCCCCACGCTGGCCCAATTGATCAGAGGGAGGGCCTGTCGGAGCGTCGCCGCCCGCGCCCCGACGAGTCCCGCGGCAGCAAAGGTCACGGCCCCGGCTGATTGGGTCAGAATCCCGGAAAGCAGGCCCAAGGCCTGCGCTGCCAAGCGCCTTTGCAGGGAGACCGCAATAATCGCGCGGATGCGACCGCCGGCAAGAATCTGCATCTCGGAGCCGACAAGGCGCAGTCCGGTAAAAAGCATGCCGAAGCCGGCGAAAAGAGTGAAGAAATTGGCCATGCAAACGATGTCAGCGCTCCGGGAAAAAGGTTGAGAACGATGGCCGTCGCGGCCGGCGCACGCAAGTCACTCCCGCGTTCAGGAGCGGTCCTTCCGAAACTCGAAAAGGTTCCCGCCGCGTGCATATCCCTCGGTTTCAGACTGGGGTTGAAACGAGCCCCAGACCTCGGCCGCCGGGCTCATCCCGGGCCTCGGGCCGGTGAAATCCGGCTCGAGGCCGCGCCGGGGTTGGCTTACGATCCGGCCGCGGCACGCCAACCGCCTTCGGGTTTTCAACCGGTCCGAAGGCGGCGGTTTCCGCGGTTCCCCGCCGTTGCCCCAACCCTCAACCCCCTCGCTCCGTCATGAGCAGTTTTCGGATACGTCCACGCTTTAAGCATACCCTGGACCTCAGCCCTGAGGTCACGCGGCAGCGGATCGTTGATTCGCTGGCGCGGGAGTCCCCCGGACTCGAGGTGAAGATTTTTTCCGACTTCATTGGCGTGCACATTGGCCACGCGGAGCGGCGTTATTGGTCGCCCCGTTTGTTCCTCAACCTGCAAGCCACCGCGGACGGGACGTTGATCGAGGGGGTTTATGGTCCGGAGGTCGAAGTGTGGGGCGTGTTCGTGTACGGTTATTTGATCTCGGGGTTGCTGGGGATGTTTGCCGCGATTTTGGGTTTTGCGCAGAGGGTGGTGGAGACCACGCCGTGGGGTTTCTGGATCGTCGGCGGCATGGCCACGGTCGCCACGTTGCTCTATGCCGGCGCGCAACTCGGGCAAAAATTCGGGGCGTGGCAGACGTTCCAGCTGCACCAAGCCTATCAGACGGCGATCGGACGTCCGGCGGAAATTCAGTGAGGGGGCGGGGAAGGGGCCGTTGAGCGTTGGGGGATCGGGCCCATGAGAATGGCGCGTGACCCATGCCGGAGCCTTTCGGGTATTTGGCGGTTTTTTTCGTGGTGGCCGTGCGGCGCGGGGCGGGCTGACGGATGAAACTATCGCTAAATCCTCCGGGGCTTTGGCCGATGAGGGAGAGGTGCAGGCCATATCCCCCACCGCCACCGCCCTACGTCTGACCCCCGAAGACATCCTCCGGGAACTCCGTCATTTGCCCTCCACCCCGAAGGTGTTGCCGCGGCTGAAACACCTGCTGGCGGAAGCGAATTCCTCGATCCACGAAATCGTCGCGTTGATCCGCCTGGATCCGGCGATCGTGGCCCGCGTGATGCAGATGGGTAACAGCGCCTATTTCGGCAGCGGCACGCGGTGCACGTCCGTCGATGAGGCCGTGGCCCGCGTGGGCTTCTCGCAGATTTTCGAACTCGTTTCCTACGCCGTCGCCTCGCAGGTTCTGGTCCGGCCGTTGGCGGCCTATGCGATGCCGGACGATGAGGTGTGGCGTCTATCGGTGGCGTGCGCCCTGGCGGCGGATGAACTCGCGGCGCACGCGGGGATGGACCGCAACGCGGCTTACACCGCGGGGCTGTTGCACTGTCTCGGAATGGTGGCGATCGACGAATGGGCGATGCGCACGGCCTTTCCGCTGCAATTTGAATTTCACGGTTATCCGGTCGACGGCTCCGAGAGCGAGCGGCGGTTGCTCGGCTTCACCCAGGCGGAGGTCGGCGCGACCCTGTTGCGGGAGTGGGCTTTCCCGACGATCATCTCCGAACCGGTCCGGCACCAGTACCGGCCCGGTGCCTCGGCCGGTTTTAATCAGGCCGCGACGCTGCTTTCCGTGGCGAAATGGATCCGCTCCGGCGTGTGCGCCAAGCGGACCCCGTTGCCGCCGCCGGCCCATCTCCTGCAGTCGCTCCGGTTGACCACGGCGACGTTGGAACGCATCCGCATTTCGGTGACGCGCCGGTTCGACGAGATCTGCACCTTGCTGGAGGTGGAGCCGCCGCGTCCGGATCCGCTCGATCTACCCGGATGGGTGAAGTTTCCCGCGGAGTATCCGCCGTTGCCGACGCACTTTTGAGCCGATGCGCTCAACTACCAGATCGCAACGCTCGACGCTCAGGGCCCAACCGCCGGTCTCCGGCTGAGTCGCCGCCCCACGGCGTCACCGCCACCGGGGCCGGCGGCGGGCGAACCCACGATGATGACTGCCCTTTGCTCCCATCCGCTGACGGACGCCGAAATCCAGGCGGGGATGTCCGGGCTGCCGGCGGTTTCCACCGTAATGCGGCGGATCCTTGGCGTACTCGCGGACCCTCGCTCCGACCTGTCCGATATCGCGCGACTCGTCCGCGCGGAGACGTCGCTCGCGGCGCAGGTGGTGCGCATGGCGAACAGCGTGTTCTACGGCCTCGGCCAACCGGTGCGTTCGATTGAGGAGGCGATCCAGCGACTGGGCTTTGCAGAGGTGAACCGCCTGGTGCTTACGTTGAACGGACGGCAACTGTTCCAAGGTCCGCTCGGTCACGTTGGGCTCTCGGTCGAGTCGGTGTGGCAAAACGCCCTCGCGGTCGCGGTGTGCGCCGAAACCGTGGCCGGTTATGCGCAGCTCGACCGTGGTCTGGCGTACCTCGGTGGCATCCTTCATCCGGTGGGCTTGCTGGTGCTGGACCGTGTCGCCGCGGCCCGGCAACTGCCCGCCCGTGAGCCCGGCCAAACCCTGGCCGAATGGGCGACGGGATACTTTGGCGACCACCACGCCGCCGTGAGTGCGCGGGTGCTGCAGGCGTGGGCGTTGCCCGAGGCGCTCGTGGGTACGGTTGCCGGACGCTACGAACCGGCTGGCGCCGGCGAGCAACGGCGGAGTGCCAGCGGACTTCATCTGGCGAGTTGTCTGGCCGAGCATCTCGGGGCGGGCTTGGCGGCGGAGCAGGGCCGGTTTCAGGTGTCGGCCGCCACGCTTGCGGCCGCCGGGTTGGAACTCGATGAATTCGGCGAGGCCGAAATTGCGGCGGGCCAGGGGTTGCAACGCACGCGCGCGCTCTTGCAGCTGGCGTGAGGTGCCGGCTACTCGCGGCTGAAGGGGGCGCGGGTCGAGGCGTGCCCGAGAATGGCCGACGGTGACTCACTTTCGGTGGTGTTGATCACCTGCCGGGTCGGGAAGGCGAGGCGGATGTGCGGGTGGGTTTCGAGTTCCGCGATCAGGCGGCGGTTGAGTCGGTTGCGCACGACCGGCGCTTGGCGGTAGTGTGACACATACAGCAGGCTGTACGTTACCCCGCTTTCGGCGATGCGGGTGTAGACTTTGGGCCGGTAGTCGGCGTCCTCGACGCCGTACCGTCGCTCCATCTCGCGCGCGGCGACTCTCGCCTCTTCAAAGCCGTCGCGCGTCTCTTCGGTCAGCACTTTTTCAAACAGGGCCAGCGCGCTCGCAGCGGGCGTGACAAACGTGACGGTGAGATCGATCACGCCCCAGATGTAGGGATGGCCGTGCGAATAGTTGAAGACCTTCGATTTGAAAACGAAGTTGTTCGGCACCGTGAACACGCGACCCGTCGGCTGGTCGACGCCAAGCCAGCCGTTCAATTCCACCAGGGTCGTGCGCAGGAGCTGGATGTCGAGGACGTCGCCGCGGGCGCCGTCGATCTCGATGCGATCGCCGACCGTGAACTTCCGGCCCAGTACAATGGTGCACCATCCGAACAGTGCCGTCGCCACATCCTGCAGCGCGATCACGACTCCGGCCCCGGCGACGCCGAGGGTGGTGGCCAGCAGCCGGAGGTCCTCGATCGAATCAAACGCGATCACCACCCCGGCGAGGAAGATCCCGAGGTAGCGGGCCACCCGGCGGGCGAGGAACCACTCCTCCTTGCGGCAGCGGCGCGGGATTACCACGTGGCTGAGGAAAAAATACAGGCCCGCCAGCACGGCGATAATCGAGCCGGGCACGCGCAGGCGCGAGACGTAGCCCGCCCGCATCGCCGTTACGTCGTCCGCTCGCACCTTGGCCGCAACCGTCAGCAGGGAAAGCTGGGACTCGAGCATGAGGCGCGACTGGCGCAATGCCTCGACCTGTTCCGTCAGGAACGGCATCCGCTCGGCCAGCATTCGCTGCTGAAGGCGGTCGGTGGCAATCAACTGTTCCATGCGGGGTGTGCGGCGCTGGGCCGGTCCGTTCCGGGTGTCAAAGAGCCGGAGCTCCTCGCCAAAGCCCGTGAGCTTTTGTCGCTGCAAGCTGAGCACCGCTTCGGCGTTGCGCAGCGTGGCCTCGTGGTTCGCGAGCCGCGCGGCCAGTTGCGTCGCGCCCTTTTCGTCCGTCTCGTCGTAGGCCCGCTGCTTCAGGAGTCCGCGCAAGGTTGGCCGGATGGTCGCGCCCTCGAGGTCTCGGCTGCGCTCCCGCAGGTTCTGCGCGAGCCGGACCAATTCCGCCTCGCTCTCGGCGGCCTCCCCGCGCAGGGCGATGGCGCGGAGCTCCTCATCCTTGGTGATGATCCGCTCCTCTAATTCAGCGGCTTCGGTCGTCGCTGCGGGTGTGGAGGTGCGTCGGGCCTCGGCCAGCCGGCGGGCCAGGGCTTCACGTTCGTTCGTGGCCGGCACGCGTTTGGCCGTTAATTCGCGCAACCGGGCGTCGGTGCTGCTCGCGTCAGGTGCAACCGCCTGCAGCTCCTCCCGCAGCTGAGCCCGGGGGTGTGCGGTGGCGGATTCCCGCAGGTTGCGCTCGCGGGTCTCGAGGGCGGTGCGTTTTTCTAACACGGCCAACTCCTGCCGCAAGGCCCCCAATCGGCGCTCCATGCGCGGCTTCTCCAAAACACCCCAGGCTTCCGGCGGGGTTTTCTCCAGCTCACGGATCTGCTCACGCAATTGGGTCATCAACTCGTCGTCCTTGTCGGCGTGGAGCGACGGCAGAAGGGCAAGGCAGAGTGCCGCCAGCAAAAGGACCGGCAGGAATCGGACGGAGCGGAGCGGGAGGTTCATCGCGGGGCCCGGGAGCGGGGTGGGCGATTCGTTCCATCCCCCAGGCCTGGCGTCAACGGGCATGTCGCCGGTCGCGGTCGCGCCGGGGCAATCTTCGAGGGGTCGGCGCGTTTTTTTACATGGCCTCGTGGTGGTGAGTGCTCAATTCTGGATTTCTCAGGACACCTTGAACCCGACTCCTTCGTCTTCGACTGGGTCCGTAAACCTCCCCCAGGCCACTCCTATCCCGTGAACAACCCCAACCTGCTCCGCTCTACGTGCGTCCGTCTGCTGCTCGCGACGGTCTTCCTCTTATCCTCGGTCTTCCTCCGGGCCCAAGGCGCCACCGGCGCGATTGAGGGCCGGATCTTCGATCCGCGCCGCGGCGAGTACCTCCCCAAGGCCCGCGTGACGATCGACGGCCTGAAGGAGGAGACGCTTTCCGACAACACCGGCCAATACCGTATCGCCAATGTGCCCGCCGGCGCCGTCACCGTGCGGATTTTCTACACCGGCCGCGCCATCCAGACCGAACAGGTGACCGTGCTCGCCGGTAAAACCGTGCAGCGCGACATCACGATGGTCGCCCCGGGGGCGCCCGCCACCGCAGCGGACACCGTCAAACTCGACGCCTTCGTGGTCGCCTCGTCCAAGCAAATGGACGGCGCCGCGCTCGCCATCAATGAGCAGCGGTTCGCCAAGAACATCGTCAACGTCGTCTCCGCCGATGAATTCGGCACGATCGCCGACGGCAGCATAGGTGAGTTCATGAAGTTCCTGCCGGGCATCACGAGCGACTACACGGGCGGCGACGCCCGTCGTTTCTCGATCAACGGCGCCCCCGCCGGCAACGTGCCGATCTCGATGGGCGGATTCGACATGGCCAGTGCCGCCGGCGCCGGCACGGGCCGTCAGGTCGAACTCGATCAGGTCTCGATCAACAATGTCTCGCGCATCGAGATCAACCGCTCACCGCTCCCCGACACCTCCGGCTCCGCGCTGGCCGGTTCCGTGAATCTCGTCCCGCGCAGCGCCTTCGATCGCAGCAAGCCCTCGTTTAACTACAGCGTTTCTTGGCTCATGAAGGACGCGGAACGCTCCTTTGGCCGCCAGTCGCCCGGCCCCGGCTGGGGTGAGTCGACCTACAAGATCCACCCGGGCTTCGACGTCTCGGCGGTCGTGCCGGTCACCAAGACCTTCGGGTTCACCGTCTCGGCCGGTTACTCCCTGCAATACACGCCGCAGTCCAATACCGCGATGCAGTGGCGCGGCACCGCGGCGGCGACCAACGTTGCCGCCGACGTCACGACCGGCTTGCCGGCCACCACGCCATCCAACCCCTACTTGGGCGTTTTCTCGTGGCGTGATAGCGGCAAAGACACCACCCGGCACTCGTTCGCGACGACGGTCGATTGGAAGCCATTCCAGTATGACCGCCTCTCGTTCGGCTTTTCCTACGGCATGCTCCGCGAGCATTTCGCCACGCGGACGCAGACCTTTACCATCAATCGCGTGATGCCGGGCAACTGGGGCGCCGACCATACCTGGGGCGAGTTCAGCACCTTTCCCACGACTGGGACCGCGATCAACGCCGGCCAGTACAACATCGCCAACAACGGTCGAATCCGGCCCGGACGCACCATCTCGCCGTCCCTCCGCTGGTACCACGACGGCCCGATCTGGAAGACCGATACCGGCGCCAGCTACGGTAATTCCCGCATCGACTATCAGGACATCGACAAGGGGTTCTTCAACGGCGTGACGGTCCAGCGCAACAACGTCACGGTGAACTTCGACGACATCTTCTATCTCCGCCCCGGAAAGATCAGCGTCTACGATCCCGACGGCAAGGTCGTCGACCCCAGCCGGCTCGACAGTTACTCGATCGTGTCGGCCAACAGCGTCCGGCAGCGGACCTACGACACCACGAAGCAGGCGTACACCAACGTGCGCCGTGATTTCTACATTCGCGACAATCTGGTTTCGCTGAAGCTCGGCGCCGACATCCGGACCAAGGTCCGCGACCTGCGTGGCGTTGGCACCGAGACCTATACCTGGGTTGGCGCCGATGGCCGCGCCAGTACCACGCCCGCCACGCAGGCGGGACTGGCCAACGACGACAGCCCGCTGCCGTTCCTCGATACCGTCTACTCGGAGCGCATTCCCGACTTCGGCTTCCCCAAGCAGCAGCACGTGGACAACAATAAGCTCTGGGCCGATTATCAGGCGAATCCGGGCCACTGGACGCGCAACGCGATCACGGAGTACACCTCCAACGTGAACGCTTCCAAGCGGGCTGAGGAGATCATCTCCTCCATGTTCTTCCGGACCGACTTTTCGTTCTTCCGCAACCGGTTGAAGTTCGCCGGCGGCCTGCGCGCCGAGCAGACCAACATCAGCGCCGAAGGTCCGATGACCGATCCGACGCTCGCGTACCAGCGCGATGCCGCCGGCAATGTCGTCCGCAATGCCGCCGGTCAGTTGGTGTTCATCGTACCGACCAACGGCGGTCTGCCCTACACGCAGCTCACCCTCAAGGATCGCGGCTACCACGCGAAGAAGGAGTACCTGCGGCTCTTCCCGAGCGTGAACATCAGCTACAACATCACCGACTCGCTGATCGCCCGCGTCGCCTACTACCAGACCGTGGGCCGGCCCGACTTCAATCAATACGCCGGTGGTTTGACCCTGCCCAACATCGAGGTGTTCAACCCGAACGATCGCATCACGGTGAGCAACGCCTCGATCAAGGCCTGGCAGGCCGAAAGCTACGTCGCGCGGCTTGAGTACTATTTCGGCTCGGTCGGCCAGTTGTCGTTCTCGACCTTCATTCGCAATTACCAAAACGCCTTCGTGAGCGTCACCACCCGGGTCAGCCCCGGCTTCCTCGAGGCCTACGGCCTGGATGAAGAGTCGTACGGCCAATACCAGGTGGTCACCCAGTTCAACGCCCCCGAGGTCATTCGCATGAACGGCTTCGAAATCGACTACAAGCAGGCGCTCACCTTCCTGCCGAACTGGGCCCGCGGTCTGCAGTTCTCCGCCAACATCAGTTCCCAGCGCGCGAAGGACACGGACAACTTTCAGGACATGAATCCGTTCACCTGCAACTGGGGCCTGAGCTTCACGCGGCAGAAGTTCAATATTCGCATCAACGAGAATTATCGCGGCATTCAGCGCCGGGCGATTGTGACCGGTGCGAGCATCGAGCCCGGTACCTATAACTACCGCCCGAAGCGCCTCTACGTGGATGTGACCGGCGAGTACTTCCTCCGCCGCGACCTCGGGTTGTTTTTTGCGCTCCGCAACGTCGGTGGCGCCACCGAGGACACCAAGGTTTACGGACCGCGCACTCCGAACTACGCGAAGTTCCGCCAACGCGACGACTACGGCGGCTCGCTGTGGACCGCCGGTATCAAGGGCTCGTTCTGAGTCGGGGAACTCTCTCGAAGGCGGGGTGCAAACCCCGCCTTCTTTTTTTGGGGTGGCTTGATGGAGGCCGGCCCGCCGGGCGGGCCCGACTTCGTCGCCGCGTGGCCGCGCAGCGACCAAGTGGGATCACGTTCGGCGAAACCGGTCGGACCACGCTTTCGCCTGCGGCTCAAGCGCGGCTACACTTGGGCGGCCGGCCTTTCGACCTTCGGTGAGCGTTACAGGCCCTTTTGCTTCAGCAGTTCCGCCAGCGCCGCCTGGTCGACGTCACCCTTGATGGTGTTGAGCTGGCTCAGCACCTTCATGCGCTCATCGGGTCCGCAGGTGGAAATTTCGATCATCCAGTCCTCCGTCTTCGCCGCGGCCACGATCACTTCGTCGGCCCACGCGATCACTTCGGCGGCTTCGACAAACCCTTGGGTGATGCCGCGAATGAAATACTCCGCCTTGGTGCGATGGTTCATGTCTTCAGTCTGCGGCGGCGGCCTTTTGGGTGCCAAGTGAAACTTTCGCCCGGCCAACATGAGGCCGTTGGGGCGCGATGTCCCCACCTGGCCGCCTCGTTCTGAAAGTCATCCGGCTCCATTCCGCTGCGGACATCCGTTCCCACCTCGCAGCCCCGCCCAGACGAAACTTGATCCGTTGCCGCCTGCGCCCTTACTTCGGCGCTCATGGCGGAAACTGCTACTCCCACCCCCGCGCCGGTCCGCGACGGACCCGGCCGCCGCTGGTTTTGGGCGGGGTTGTTTGCCGCAACCATCTTCCTCGCGTCGAGTCGTGGCAGAGTGGCGTCCCCCGAAATCACGCATTCGGACAAGTACGGCCACTTTCTGATCTACGGCCTCCTCGGCACCCTCATTTGCCGCACCGGGCACGGCTGGCGGGCGGGACTACTTGGCCTGATTGCCGCGTCGCTTTATGGCGTCAGTGACGAATGGCATCAAAGTTTTGT
>CAIJFT010000342.1 GCA_903820035.1 uncultured Opitutia bacterium | reverse complement strand
GGCCAAGCTCGGACGGAATTCGTTTCGATTCGAAACCCGAGGTCTCCCTTGGCTTTGTCTAGGACGGCGGGCGGCTACGGTATGGCGCTGGCGCCGAAGGCGGTTTTGCCGCGCGTTGTTGCGGGTTTCGCCCTGACCCTCTCGGCGGATTCCTCCGTGCCCGGTCCTGCGCTACTGCCGTACCACCGTGAACCGGAGGGACTGCCGGCCGGCGAGCGCGCCGAGATCGACGGTGCCCTGCGCGTCGGGCGCGAGTGTGACGGCGCCGGCCTGCGCACCGGTGACGCGCCAGCCTTCGGGCACGCGCAGGCGGAGCAGGGTCCTGGCCGGGCGTTGGCGGGTGGGGAGCTCGACCTCGGCGAGGATTTCGCCCGCGGCAAGGCGCGATCGCACCGCCACCGAAACCTCCCCGAAGGCGGTGGGGGCGCGCTCGATCCGGAGCGACTTGCCGTCCTCCAGCCAGCGGCGCGAGGTGCCGAAGAGCAGGCGCAAGGTATCGGGCCGCCCGTCGTCGTCGAGGTCCCAGTCTTGGACGAGGAGGTGGCGGAGCGTGGTGAGGAGGTAGCCGCTGCTGGCGCTGTTGGGCGGGCAGAAGAACAACCGGCCCTCGGCGTCGACCGGGACGAGGGTGGAGCTCTCGCCGCCGATGAAGGTGTGGCGCGTGAGCCCTTGGGCGAGCAGGCCGTAGAGGCTGAGAAGCGCGCGCTCGGGATCGTCGCGGCGGAGGGTGTCGAGGGTGTAGCGGACCCCATAGAGCGGGTTGATGCGCTGGTCGTTGGTCCAGAAGTTGAACTGGGCGCCGCCGGATTTGACGAGGCCGAGGAAGATTCCCCCGTGCTGCTCCTGATAGCGGGGAATCCAGGTCTCCGCCTCGCTGCCCGGCGGAAAGATGCCGCTGCCCAGGGCGTAGCCGATGATGATGTTCCAGTAGGCGCCGATGCGGTAGTGGAGGATCGGTTGATGGGCCGGCTCGCCGCCGTCGAGGGCGATGGGCACGAACGGCGGCGTGGTGGAGCGGTTGACCGCGCGCTCGATCGCCTGCAGCACAACGGGCCGGAACGCCGCCGCGTCGTCCAGGTAGCGGCGGGCGGCCGCGGACTCGCCCAGCTCGGCGAGCAGGGCGCCGAAGTCGCGCAGGGCGCGCCATGCCTTGGTGTTGACGTTGAGGCTCTGCACGGGCGTGGCGATGTCGCCACAGTAACGTTCTTTCGGATACAGACCGCCCGGACCGGTGCGCCCGCTCACGAAGCGATCGATCTCGGTTTCCCACCGGGGGCGGAGCTGCGGCACCGCGGAGGTGTCGCGCGTCTGCCACACGTAGCGGACGAGGTTGTTGAGCTTGAAGGAGGCCTGGTGGAGCTCGAGGCCAGGCCGAGTGAAGTCGAAGAGCGGCTCGATCAGGCGGCGAACTTCGGGGGCGTAGCCCCATTCGAGCAGGGCCATGACGGCGTCACTGCCCTCGGCGGCGTAGATCTGATCGTACTGGTTGCCGGTGCTGTAGCGCAACTGGCCTTGGTTGATCAGTTGGAACGACTGCACAAGCGAACTGCGCCAGGCGTGGTTGACGAGCGGCTCGGGCACCTCGACCTCCATGCCGCGGCCGAGCAGGGCCTTCCACGTGGCGACGCAGTGCGCCCGTTGTTCGGCGTAGGCGGCGGGGGAGACTGCAACGGCCCGGGCGGGATCGAGGGGCACGGTGGGCACGGCCAGCGTGACCGCGGAGCCGGCGGGCAGGCGGGCGACCATGCGTCCGCGTTCGCGTTTCCAGCTCGAGTCGAAAATCGCGACGACGCGGCCGGAGGCGTCGGCCAGGCGCCCGTCGGCGAAGCTGAGCGGGGTCGGAGCGTCCAAGGTGACGGTGACGAGGCCGGCGACGCCCTGGGCCAGATCGAAACGGACAAAGACGACGCAGTCCGGCGCGAGCTCGGGCGCGGTGCTGGCGAACGCTTCGAGGCGGTAAATCTCCGGCGGCGTGGGCTCGCGCGACGGGGCGAGGGGCACCATGCCCTCGGAATGGACGGCGGTGCGGTGGGTGTAGCGGATCTCCGGGATGGGGAGCCAGCCTTCGGCGAGCGCGGGCTCGGTCACGCGGTCGCGCAAGGTGCCGAAGAGGTACTCGTCGCTGCCGACGCGAAACTGTACCGGGATGCCCACGTCGGACCAGGTGCGGGTGCCACCACGGAGGTTGAGGCCGCTGCCGTTGGAGATGAGGCGGGCCTTGGGACGCGCGCCGGGGTCGTTGTTGCGGCGAAACTTCGGGGCGACGGCGGGGATTTCACCGGGAGGACAGAGGACGATTGGGTAGTGGCGGAAGTCGGCGTTGACGTAGCGCGGGGGCGGCAGCAATGGGGCGAGGAATTCGTAGCTGGCGCCATTGGGTTGGGCGAGGGCGGCCTCGCCCCACACGTCGCGCGAGGCGGCGAGGGCCGCGGTGAGCGAAGGCAGGGGTGAAGTGGCGGGGGTGGCGCCGGGAAGGCCCGGGGCGGCGAGCACGGCGGCAGCGAGGAAACGGAAGGGGGTCGAGAGCATGGAGAGGAAAGGGGGCGGGAGGATTAGCGCATCGCTGTTTTTCGCCGTTTCTCGGCGTGACGGGGCGCGGATGTGGCACCGCAGGCGCTCGTCCGCACATGGCAGACGAGGCTTCGCCAACGTCTGCACTCCAACTGGCAGTTCCATCGGTTTAGAACGTCCCCTTCACCCCAAAAGTCCAGAGCGCGCCGAGCTGGGAGCGCGAGTTGAATTGGGCATACGCGGGCGTGTTCGGCCCCGCCACCTTGCTGTCGAGCGAAGCATCGCCGACGTTGCGCAGGTTGGCGAAGAGCGCGACGTGTCGCGCCAGATTGTATTCGCCCAACAGATCAACCTGCATCCGCTTCGGGGTCCAGTTGTAGGTCCCCGGCTCGATGCCCTGCCCCGTCGCCAGCAGTCCTTCGCGTTGGCGCCCGCGGTAATTCCAATTCGCCCGCACGTTGAATTTCTCCCGCGTCAGGCTCACGCCCCAGCTGCCGCTGCGCGGAATCAGGTTGATCCCGCTGAAGCTGGCGAGGACCGGCCCGCTCGCCCGCATTGCGGTGGCGTTGGCAAACACCTGCACGCCGCGCGCCCAGTGCGGCAGAAACGCCAGCACCTGTTTGTAGTTCAGATCGCAGCCCGTCATCCGCACCGTGCCGTCGATGTTTTGCTGGGTCGTCACGTCGTAGACGCCGTAGACCTGCGAATCCAAATCGAAGAGCGAGAGGAATTCCGGCGTCGCGCGAAACGTCGTGCCGCCGAAAAAGTTTTTGAATTCCCGTCGGAACGCGCCGACGGAGATCTGCCCCACGCCTTGGAAATAATATTCGAGCCGCACGTTCTCCGTTGTCGCGGTCCACGGTTTTATCCCGGCGTTGCTGACCACGATGCGATTGCTCGCGCTGGGAGTGCTCTCAGTGTCGGGCAGGGTCACTCCGCTTGCGTATTGGTTGAGATTGGGCCGGCCGATCGAGCGGTAGACGGCGCCGCGCAGGATCAGGTTTTCGCGGAGATTGAAGCTCGCGTTGAGGTTCGGAAAAAGCGTGAGGAACTCCTTGTCGGTGCGCGCGCCGCGCTCGATCAGGGTGAGCCGCGCCGTCTGCAGCGGATCCGCGGTGATCGTCAGCGGCCGGCCGTTCGCACCGAGCACGATCCGGCCGGCGGCATCGCGCTGGTAATTACGCGTCGGGTCGCTGAGCACGGCGTGCGCCTCGATGTTCGTCTGCTCGGCCCGCAGCCCGCCAATGAATTTGAGCCGCCGCCCGAAAAAGGAAAGATCCCCGCGTAGATAGGCCGCGGAGACGAGTTCATCGGCGCGCCGCGAGGAGTTCATCAGCGTGCGATAATCGCTGTTTTCATCGAGCGTCCAATGGCCCGGGTGCGCCACATAGTTGTCCCAGGTCCCCTCCGGGCTCACCCACTGGATGGGCGGAAAACCATAGGGCGAGGTCCGCTGCGAGAAGCTGGCGTCGAGAAACGGCGCGGCCGTGTCGTCGCTGCCGACGGGCGTCGTGCTGGCGCGGCCGTCCGGGCCGACGTAGTTGTAGGGCAGCGCGTGGTTCCGAAAGGAGCGCGTCAGGCGCCGCACATCGAGCCCGCCCTTGATCGAAAACGGCACCCGCCCGTAGAAATCGCGCCGGAGGTTCGCATACATCGTGGTCTGCTCGTCGCTGGGGTTTCGCCGTTGCGCGTTCGCCGAGGTCAGCGCGTAACTGGAAAGAGAATACGGATCGACGGGCGCGCCCGTGGCGCCATCCGCCACCGTGATCCGGCCGGGGCGCAGGTAGAAGATGTCGTCGAACGAAACCGTCACCCCGGTGCGTTGGGCGGACTCTATGTTGAAAAACCCCTTGTCCACACCGCGCACATGGTTCGTCGCAAAGGACAATCCCGCCCCGGACTCGGCCTTCCAGACCGGGCCTTCGTGCCGCCAGGTGAGCGTCGGCATCCACGTACGGTTGAGCCGGTCGGTGCCGTTGGCCGTGCTCATGACGAGCGAGCCCGCGCCCGCAAAACCGCGCGTTGCGGTCGGGCTGAAGTCGACCACGCGGTTCACGTTGAACGCGAGGGACCGCTGCATGATATTCGACGAGAACGACGACCACTGATACGAAAACGTGAGCCGATCGTTCGGCGCGAGCTTGTAGTCCACCGTCACGCCAAACGACCGGCGCTCGTAGTCGGTTCCGCTCACCCCGACGGTATATTGTGAGAGATAGGGCCGGTCGACCGTCGTGTTCGGGAACGTGCCGCCGTTGGTGACCGCACCGACGCCGCGCCAGGTCGCGGTCATGAGCCGCTGCGCGGTGTAACTCGTCGAACTGCCGGCGGAGAGCGTTAACCCCAACCGCTTGCTCAGCGGGGCAATCCAGGCGAAATCGAACCCGGGATGAACTTTGCGTGTCGGCTCTTTGCGCGGGCCCGGTGTCTTGTTGAAGGCGCGGTCGTCGTCGCGCATCGTGAGGTAGACGCTGCCACTGAATAACGAGCGCGATCGTCCGAACGAACTGCGTGGCACCACGTTGATCGACCCTGCCAGCGCCATGCCCTGCGACTCCGGGGTCGGCGAATACGAAACCTCGACCCGGGAGGCGTTGTTGAGTCCCAGAAAATCGAGTGCGACGGCGCGGCCGGTGCCGCCGGAGCCCGTGCTCGCGACGTTGAAACCGTCCATGGTGATCGGCACATTGTCCGTCGGCACGCCGGCGATCGAAACCTCGCGCGGGTTGCTGGAGTTGAAGGCGACCGTCAGACCCGGCATGAATTTCAAAAATTCACCGACGTTGCTCTCCGAGGTGCTGCCGAAGTCGTCGGTTGAAACGACATTCTTGATGTTCGGTGCAAAACGTTGCTCGTTGATCGCGAGTGAGGCGGCGTTCATCTCGCGCGACTCCGCCACCACGAATTTGCCGAGCTTCACCGTGCTGTTGTCGCGCGCCGCGCCACCCGCCGGCTCCGAAAATTCGAAGTTTTGCTGGACGGTCTGGCCGGCGGCGACCGCGACTTCCCCTGTCTGCGTGGGCAGGCCGGTGTAGAACACCCTTAGTTTCACCAGGCCGGCCGGCACATTCCTCAAACGGTAGGAACCGTCGGATTCGCTGAACGCCTCGAGCCCGGAGGCCTCTACGGAAACGCGGGCGTTTTCCAGATACTCGCCGCTGCGCGGATTGAGCACCCGACCTTCAATCGTGGCGGTCGCCATGCTCTGCGCGCGCGCCGCGCCGGGGAGAATCAAACTGAGCGCGGGGACGAAGCCGATGAGCAGCGCGAAAACGAAACGGGGTGGTTTCATGGTGGAACGTGGAACGAGACCCGGCCCGGCCGTGCAGTGCCTTTGGCCTGAACTTCGTCCGGCAATGCAGTGAAATTGTGGCGGGGTGGGAACGGAGGATCCCCTGATCTTCCGGGTGGGTGGCGGCACGAGGAGCCCGATCTCGGCCGGAGTCAATTCTGCAGGCGGCGCGCCACCGTCGAAGGATGTAGTGTCGGGTCATGCGGATAGTCCGAACGGGTAGAGTCCGAACGGGTCAGGGCGAAACGTGCCACCGGCACCGGTCGCCCCGCCTCGATGAGTCGCGGTTTCGAGCTTGCGGTAGCCGCCCTTGAGCCGGAGCCGAAAACGTGGTCGCGGCTGAGGACCACGTTGTCGCTGCGCTCCCACGCGGCTGCCCTCTTTCTGGATTTCTGGAAACGCTATCTCTCGGTCTATTCGGTCATTTGAACCCACGGCGAGCCCGCGCACCCGTCCGGTTGCGGCGATCCCCGTTTGGATCGCGCCACCGTTGCGGGTTTCGCCCTGGTCCTTGCGGCGGGCTCCCCACTGCCGACACAACTCCTGCGCGAGTCGTTCACGACTCCACTCGCCATGCTCCGCGATCAGCCGACGCACCCAGTCCAATTCTGTTTTCCCGACCAAACGCCTTGGAGGTAGCGGCGCTCTTCCATTCCCACACTTGGGCAAACTTCACCGCAGTAGGTCAGCCCCCAATTCAGCCAGATCGAACATGCTTTCTACCGGCGTCAACTCGGAGATGCCCCCGTCTTGGTTCACTCAGTTGCGACTACGTTGCGCCGTGGAATCCCACCGATCACTATTTCTGCCGAAATGTTTTCTCGGCGTCCCATGCGACGACGCCCAGATGATAATTCTTGTTCGAGTCCCAAGGCTCGCCGGGGAGCGCCGAAGCGTAATACGCGGTCACTACCTGACCGTCGGGGCGCTGCACGGTCGACGGGTATCCGCCGTCGAGGCCGTTCCAATCCAGTACCCGAATTGCGTCGCTCCACGTTTCGCCGCCGTCGGAACTGATCGCTGCCTCGATCCCCCGGTAGGCCGTGTCCGACAACCGCGTCCCGGTTTTCCGTCTGGCCGAGGCGCCGGGATCCGCGCCCCGATTCGCGAAGGCCGACATGCGATCACCGTAGGTAAACAGCACGCGTCCGTCCTTCAATTTTGCCAGGTGGCCGTTGACCCGCTGGAAACCGGTCATCGCGCGCTTGAAATGCCAGGTGCGGCCATCGTCCTGGGAGCCGAAGAGACTCAACGCGTCCTTCGATTCCACCCCGGTTCCAGTCCGGACCACGGCGAGCCACCGACCCTGGCCCAAATGCAGGACCGTCGTTTCGTTGCCTTCCGCAATCTGGACGGGTTCTCCCCACGTTTTGCCATCGTCGCGGCTCCGATAGAAGTACGATAGGAATTTGCGCTCCTCGTATTTTTCCAGGCGCGTCGCGGTGGTGTAAACGCTCACCCCCAGGTCGCCGTTTTTCGAAATTTGCACGTCGCCGAACGGCACGAGCGGCTGGCCAGTCGGGCCGCGTTCGGGAAAGCCCTGCTTGTCGACCCACCAAGAAAGTCCGCCGTCGGGCGAACGACTGATCCACGGACCGAGGGTGTCGTAGCGAAAGCGACCGCGCGGGCGCGGGACATCCGGCGGGTAGCGGTCCGTCCAACCCGAGGTGAGCACGAGGAGATCCCCGTTGGTGGCGAGGCCGGCCGCATGATTCATGCGGATGGTGTCGGGTTCGTGCTGGGTCGCGGCGCTGCCGAATCGCCACGTCTTGCCGCCGTCGGCGCTGAGCCAGCATTCGACGTCGCCCGGACGGCCCCCGTGGCTGGCGTTGTTGAAGATCACCGCCGCCAGGGTGCGACCGTCCTGCAATAATTTGAGATTCGGCCACGCGCAGTGATCGGGCGCCGTGATCGAGGGCGTGGGCCGTTGGCCCTCGCGGTTCACGGCATAGATTTTGGGCGGGGGGCCGTCGAAGAGCGGCGTGGGCGCGGCGGGCAGGCTTGGGCAGAAACTGACTGCGAACAGGAGTGGAAAAAAACGGGAAGTCATTTTGGATTTTGGGTCGCGGTTGGAAGTTGCCTCGAATGGCGAACGCGCAAGCGCCCCGCCCTAATCTTTCTTTGCGCCTCGATCGTTCGAGGCGCCCAACAGCCATTCGCGATTGAAGCGTGCGATGCGAAGTTCGCGCGCTTTGTCCGGCAGGATCTGAAACCAAATTGCGATCAATACTCCATCCGCCGTCTGCGTCGCGGTGGGATAAGCGCTCTGAAATCCCGGGGTGTTGGCCAGGGTACGCGGCCTTGACCACGTTTTGCCATAGTCCGAAAGGGTCAGGGCGAAACGTGCAACCGGCGCTGGTCGGCCGGCCTCCATTAGGCGGCCTATTCGGTCATTTGAACCCACGGCAATCCCGCGCACGGTCCGGTTGCGGCGACCCCCTGTTTCAATCGTGCCACCGTTGCGGTATTCGCGGGCCGCCAGCCGCGCCCGGATGGATTTGTCTCACCCCGGAACCCGACGTTTACCGCGGGGTTTTTCGGCTGGGCGTGAAGCAAAAATCGGAGGGGAGTTCTGGGACAACCCAAGCGTGGATTGGTTCTATGTGGAAGCACGTGCGGCTACGAAATCGCGCTGGTGCCGGAGCCGGGCTTGCTGCGCGTTGTTGCAAGTTTCGCCCTGACCCCTTTTGGCGGACCCCCTTTTGGCGGACCCCTTCGGGCTGTCCGGAAGGGAGAGATGGGTTCACGCGGAGGCGCGGAAGACGCGGAGAGGGGTGTTGGCGTGGACTCCGCGTCCTCCGCGCCTCCGTGTGCAAACTTGCAACG
>CAIJFT010000341.1 GCA_903820035.1 uncultured Opitutia bacterium | reverse complement strand
TGCACGATGAGTTCGGCCATTTCGACCTCGAGCGGGTTGGGCGTGCCGAAGGAGGTGCCGTTTTCCAGGGCGGCGGCGATGGCGGCCTTGATCACCGGGTGGTTGTGGCCGTGGATCGCCGGGCCCCAGGTGCAGACGAAGTCGATGAGTTCGCGGTCGTCGGCGGTGACGAGGTAGGCGCCCCGCGCGGCCTTGACGAAGAACGGCGCACCGCCGACCGAGCGGAAGGCCCGGACCGGCGAGTTGACGCCGCCCGGAATGAGTTCCTTGGCCCGGGCGAAGAGAGAGTCGGAAACGGAGGAGGACATGTTAACCACGGATGATCACGGAACAGTTAGGGCATGCCGTGGACCATTTCAAGGGGCCGGCACGCGTCGGGTTACCCTTGGCAGAGCCATGGCCCGTTCTCAGCTCACGTACTTCTGCACGATCGGGATGCGCCGACCGACGCCAAAGGCGAGGGGCGTGATCTTCAAACCGGGCGCGGCCTGCTTGCGCTTGTACTCGTTGAGGTCGACCTTGCGCACGATGTCGTTGACCACCTCCGAGGCAAAACCCTGCGCCACGAGGTCGCGGCGGGAGAGCCCTTCCTCGACGTAGCCCTTGAGGATCGCGTCGAGTATTTCGTAGGGCGGCAGGCTGTCCTGGTCGGTCTGGTTCGGCCGCAACTCCGCGCTCGGCGGCTTGTCGATCGACGACGCGGGAATGATCTCCCGTTCGCGGTTGATCCAGCGCGAGAGCGCGTAGACCTGCATCTTGAACACGTCGCTGATGACCGCGAGGCCACCGCACATGTCGCCATAAAGGGTACAGTAGCCGACGGCCATTTCGCTCTTGTTACCGGTGGTGAGGAGGAGCGCGCCGAATTTGTTCGATAACGCCATCATCAGCACGCCGCGCACGCGGGCCTGGATATTTTCCTCGGCGACGTCGCGGGGTCGGCCGGTGAACAGCGGGCCCAGCGCCGACTCGCAGCTTGCGACGGCGTCGGCAATGCCGATGGTCTCGAACCGGATGCCGAGGTTTGCTGCGAGAATGCGGGCGTCGTCGCGCGAGTGTTGCGAAGAAATCGAGGAGGGGAGGGAAACGCCGATGACGTTTTCCGGCCCTAAGGCCTCGGCCGCGATCACGCCCACGACGGCCGAGTCGATCCCCCCGGACAACGCGATCAGCGCCCGCTGGAAGCCGCTCTTGTGCGCGTAGTCGCGCACGCCGAGCACCAGCGCGTCGAACATGTCCTTCATGTCCTCCTGCGCAAAGGTCGGGTGCAGAGTGGCGGGAGCGGTCACCGGTCCGGCGCCGACCTCCACCACGCGGCAGTCCTCGGCAAACGCCGCGAGGCCCGCGACCACGCGGCCCTGCGCGTCGCAAACGAAGCTACGGCCGTCGAAGATGAGTTCGTCGTTGCCGCCGACGCAGTTGACGTAGGCCACGGGGCAGCGGAGAGCCCGGGCGGATTCGCCCACGACAAGATTCTGGCGGATGGAACCCTTGGCGCAGTGCCACGGGCTGGCGGACAGGTTGACCAAAAGGTCGCAGCGCTGCTCGGCGAGGTGCTCAAGCGGCACGCGTCCGGCGTAGAGCCGGCGGGTGGTGATCGTCGGATTCGTCCAGAGATCCTCGCAGATGGTTACGCCGATGCGGCGGCCCGCGTGCTCGACGACGATCGGGCTGGTCGCGGGTTCGAAGTAGCGGTCCTCGTCGAACACGTCATAGGTCGGCAGCAGGCATTTCCGGCCCATGGCACCGATTTTGCCGCGATAACAGAATGCGGCGGAATTGAAAAACGGCCGGCCGCGGCCGGTCGGGTTGGCTTCGACCGTGCCGATGATCGCGGGTACGGGGCCGACGGCGGCGGCAATCTCCTGCAGCGCCTCGGCGACGTCGGACACGAAACGCCGCTTGAACAACAAGTCGCGCGGCGGGTAGCCGCAGACCGCGAGTTCCGGGAAGAGTACGAGTTCGGCGCCGTCAGCGACCAAGGCGTTGTACTGTGCGACGATTTTACGGCGGTTGCCGACAAGATCGCCGACGATCGGGTTGAACTGGGCGAGGCCAAGACGCATGAAGCCGGGCAACGTGAACGGCTTTGCGGGGCCTGACAACTCGCAACCCAAGCTTGCGCTGTACGTCTTACTCACGATTCCATCCCGCTGTACATTATGCTCAAGTCCCCGCCCCGCTGGTTCACCCTCTCGTTGTTGTTGGCCGGATTTTTGGGCGCCGCGGAACCTTCGGCTGATTTAACCCTCGAGCAGGCGCTTGGCAGCGTCGAAAAGGTTAACGTCTCCGTCCTCCTCAGCGAGCAGACCCTCGCCCAGGCTTCGGCGGCGATCGGCCAGCAGCGCGCGACCGTTTTGCCGACCATCGACTTGTCGCTGCAGCAACGCCGCTCCCTCGGGGTGAGTATCGCGACCGTCGTCGTGACCTCCGGCCGGGCGGCCAACCGTTTCGATGCGTTGATCAACGGCTCGTATGCGATCCTGAACCCGCAGCGCCTTTCGGCCCTCAAGAGCGTGAAGGCCGCCGCCGAAGTGGCCCAGGCCAACTATCAGGTGGTCGTGCAGACGGTGCTCTCCGACGTCGCGGCGAACTATTTCGCCCACCTGCGCAACCTGCGCCGGCTCGACGTTCTTGATTCCAACATCCGTCGGGCCCGCGCGCTGCTGCAGCTGGCGAAGAACCAGCTTGCCGCCGGAGTCGCGACCCAGATCGACGTGACCCGCGCCGACGCGCAGGTCGCCATCGCCGATCAGGCGCGCTTGCAGCAAATCACTGTGGTTTACCAAAGCGAGTTGCTGCTGAAGCGCCTGCTCGACCTCGAAGCCGGACGTGAACTCAAGCTGGCTGATTTTTCGGTGCGGCGTTCGGACCCGGCGTTGTTCACGTTCTCGGATCAGAAATCGGCCTTCGAAAAGCGCGCCGACTACATTGCCGCCCAGCGCGCGCTAAACCAGATTCATATCGACGTCCGCACCGCGACCTACGAGCGGCTGCCAAGCTTAAATCTCACCGGAAACTTTGGTCGCGCGTCGGCTAATTACGACGACCCGAAACAGGAGCAGTGGGCGGTCGGGCTCGGTTTGGGCATGCCGATCTTCGACGGTCTGCGCATCTCCGCCAATCGCCGCGTCGCGCTCTCCCGTCAGCGCGCGCAGGAAGTCCGCGTGCGCAATCTGGAGTTGCAAATTTCGTCCGAGCTCCGGCTCGCGTTGCAGGCCGCCGGCTCGCGCAACGCGCAGATCGCCGTGGCCGAAACCGGCCTGAGCCTGGCGCAGGAAGAACTCCGCCTCGCGCAACAGCGCTACCAGCAGGGCGTCGCGGACAACCGCGAAGTGCTCGATGCGCAGAACCGCCTGGCCGTGGCCGACGACAATCTTGTGGACGCCGTTTACCAATACAATCTGAGCCGCGTCGAACTTGCGCGCGTCAAGGGAGACGTCCGCGCCGTCCTCGCGGAAAAGGTTGCGGCCGCCAAGTGACGCCGCGCGGCTGGTCCGGGATGAGTGTAGGCCCGGGCTTTGACCGGGCGACCCGCTCACCGAGCGGGCCTACAATAGCTGAGCTGTCCGTCGGCGTTTCTGCACGATGACCACACCCCGTCCGCGCCTGATTTTGGCGTCCGCGTCGCCCCGCCGCCGTGAGATCCTCGGTCAACTGGGCGTGGCCTTCGCGGTGGTCGTGGCGGATGTCACGGAGCACGAAGAAGAGTCGACCGATCCGCGGGTGATGGTGGCGCACAACGCCGCGCTGAAGGCCGACCACGTGGCGGCGTTGCACCCTGAGGCGATCGTGCTCGGGGCCGACACCACGGTCTTCATCGACAATTCGGCCCTGAACAAACCCGGCGACGGCGTCGAGGCGCGGGCGATGTTGCGCCGGCTGAGTGGCCGCACCCACACCGTCTTCACCGGGCTTGCGGTGCGGTGTCGCGCCACCGGGCTGAAACTCGACGAGGGGGTGGCCAGCGAGGTGACGTTCAAGGTGCTGGATGAGCCCGCGATCGAAGCTTACTTGGCGCGGGTGCATACGCTGGACAAGGCCGGCGGCTACGGGATTCAGGAGCATCCCGAGCTCATTGTGGCGGGTTACCGCGGGTCGCTTTCGAATATTATCGGGCTGCCGCAGGAAACCACGAAACAAATTTTGACGCGTTGCGGTCTCCTGCCATGACTTTTCCTTTCTGACCGCGTCCCACCTGCCGCCATGAGCCAAGCCTACGCCTCCACCGCCGCAACGAACCCGTTGCGCCGGCTCGGCCTGCGCCTGTGGCAAGATCCGGACAGCCGCTCGACGTCGATCGGTTTGGCGGCGGTGGTGGTGTTTCACCTCCTCCTGTTTCTACTCGCGCCGATTTTTCTGCGGATCGAGCACCTGCCGTCGGCCCCGCGGCCGCCGAGCACGGCCCGGGACTTCAACATCGAGCTTACGCCTGAAATGTTCGCGAAGCCGCCGCCGAAGCCGAAGGATCCCTCGAAGTTCGTCGAGACGAACCCTGAGGCGCCGGAAAACACCCCCGATAAAACCAATAATTTCGCCGCGCAGAACCAGCAGGCCGCGCAGGAAAAGCCGAATCCCGACGGCAAGAGCGATCGCGCCGCGACGCAGGGCAAGAAGGACATGGAGTCCAACCAGATCGTCAGTGGTCGTCTGACGCAGCCGACCGAGCGGGCCGAGCCCGAGCCGCCGGCGCCTCAGCCCGCCGAAGTGACGCCGATGGTCAACCCGCGCCTGCAGCAGAATCCGTTGTCGGGCGCGGAAAAATTTGAAGGGACCAACGATACCGGCATCGGCAGCAGCATCGCCAAGCGGTTGGAGAATGCGAAGTCGGTTTCTGAGAAAGTGGAGGGCGTGAAGGAGGCGAAGGAGTTGGACGGTGCGCCGACGATGCCCGTGCCGCAGCCCGCGATCGACCCGCGCCGCCCGCGTGCGCGTCCGATGGTCGTGAAGCAGCAGCAGGTGCGCCCGGCTATTTTGGCCGACAATCCGGTCGGCACGCGCAATATGGGCATCAGCGGCATTGATGCGCGCTGGAGCAATTACGGCATGTATCTGCAAAAGATGGTCGATGCCGTGCAGATCCAGTGGGAGCGGTTGATTCTTTCGATGCCGGCGATGCCGGCGAGCGGCAGTACGGTGTCGGTCCGTTTTGTGATCAACGACGAGGGCAAGATCGCGCAGATCAAGAATGTGGAAACGGTTGCGAGTGAGACTGCGTCCCGCGCGTGTGTCAGCGCCATCACGGACCGCGCCCCCTACGGGGTTTGGACCGACGATATGAAGGCGATGCTCGGCACCCAGCAGGAGATGACGTTCACGTTTTTCTACCAGTAAGCCGGCAAGGGAACGAGCCTTGGTAGTCGGAAAGGAATATCCACCAAGCTGGCGGCAAGGGGTTAAGGGCGTGGCCGCCGCGAGGCGGCGACGTCCGCCTCCGTGACCTTGTAGCCGGCGATCAGGGCGGCGGCCCCAAGGGCCAGGGCGATTGTGCCGGTACTGAACGCGATCCGCATCGCGAGGAAAGTCGCGGGGGTTTGCGCGGCTTTGAGCGCGGTGTCCCAGCCGGTCAAACTCAGGGCGAGCCCGGCCAGAAAAAGCGAACCCGAAAGGGCGACTTTGAGCATCCAGCCGAGCACGGCGTTGAACATGCCTTCGCGGCGGGCGCCGGTCGTCACTTCGTCGAGGTCGCAGAGGTCGGCGGTCATCGAGGGCACAAGCACCATTACGGCCACGAGACCGGGGGCGAGGAGGAGTGAGGGGATGACGAGCAGCCAGCCGGCGTCGGGCACGTAGCAAAACCACTTGGCGATGCCGGCCAGCACCAGGGAAGCCGTGCAAAGCAGGAAGGTATTCTTTTTCCCGATGCGCTGCGAAAGCCGGACGATACCGGGAATGGCGCAGAGGCCGCCGAGCTGAAAGGCCATTCCGGCGAAGCCTTTGAGCAGGGCGCCCTTCGCGAGATCGCCGCCGTTCACATAAAACACGTTCAAATAGAATCCCGTGTTATCGATCACGAGCATGCTGGCGTAGATCAGCATCTGCGCCGCGCCGAGGCGCACGAAATCGCGGCGTTTCATCGTCTCGCGCCAGCTGTGCCAGAGGGAGAGCTTCGGCGCGGTCGAGGGCACGACGGCCCGTTCCGGCACGCGCCAAACGGTCACGGCCCCGAGGGCGGCCACGGTGCAGCCGATCAGGACGCCGCAGGTGCGGCTCCCGGCGACCAGACTGTTTTGCCCCACGAGTTGCACGAGTTTGAGCAGCCACTGGTTCACCACGCCCGAGAGTTTGTGCAGCATCGACTTTGCGCCCATCAGTCGGGTGCGCTCGTGATAGTCGCGGGTCAATTCGAGGCCCAATGCGCCGTACGGCACGACGAAGATCGAGTAGGCGCTCGAGAGCAGGAACGAGCCGACCGCCAGCCAGCCGAAGTAGAAAAGCGGGGAGCGACCCTCGGGGAAAAACCAAAGGCCCGCGGTGCACAGCGCGGTGAGCAGCGCCCCGATCAAGATGAACGGGCGGCGTCGCCCCCAGCGCGAGCGCAGGTGGTCGCTGCGGTTGCCGATCCACGGATCCATGACCGCGTCCCACAGCCGCGGTAACGCGATGGCCGCGCCCACCAGCACCGGACTCACCCCGAGCGTCAGGTTGAAGACGGGGTTGGCGAGCTGGTTGACGGAGTTGAGCGCCAGATTCTCGCCGAACGCGGAGGCGCCGTACGCGGCCCGGACGCCGCCGGGAACACGTTCGGACTCGGGCGTGGTCGGCGGAGAACTCACGCGGAAAGCGGGCCCTGGCCGAAGTCGGTGACGCCCCGCGCGAACTGCTTGATGCGGGTGCGCGGAAACGGCGCGAACGGCAGCGCCTTGAGCGCTCCGTCGACGGTCGCGGGTCGGGTGAAGTCGCGGGAGGCGAGGATGCGGACGGCTTCGCCGCGCAGAGTGGCCGGTAGCGGGCCCGCCTCGGCCACGCGATTGCGCGTTTCCCCGGGGTCGTCGTGCAGATTGAAGAGCAATTCACGCCCACCATTGGCCAGCCAGATGTACTTCCAGTCCCCGTGGCGGACCATGCACTTGAAGTGTCGCGTGCCGGGTGTGCCGAACATGCCGACGAGATTTTCGCGGGCGGACGCCCCGTCGCGGAGCATGCCGAGCAGATCGTGCCCGTCGCGGAGTTCCGGGGTGCCGCTGGCGGACGTGGCGAGCCCGAACAGGTCGGTGAGCGCGGCGAGGCCCGGGTGGCGTTGGCCGGCCGCCAATTGGCGCGGCCAGCTGACGAGCATCGGCACGCGGCACGCCGCTTCAAAAAAACTCTCCTTCTGCCAGGCGCCGTGATCACCGAGGTGGTCTCCGTGGTCGGAGTAGAAACAGATGAGGGTGTTATCCGCATTGGGCCGCGCTTCGACCGCGTCGAGGAGGCGGCCGATGCAGTCGTCGATAAACGCGATCGAGCCGAAGTAGCGGGCGCGAAGCTGCCGGGCCTGCGGGTTCGGGATGTTCTCGGCCCAGACGGCATGGTTCATCCAGCCGAGATAATCGTCGGCCGCGTCGATGGCGGGGTCGCCCAAAATCGGATCGGGCATCGTATCCGGATCGAACATCCGGTTGTAGGGGATCGGGGGCGCGATGGGTGGATGGGGCGTGACGAAGGAGACGAAGCCGAAATAAGGGCGCGGGTCAGACCGGTTGATTTCCTCCAGCGCGCGGCCGGTGAGCCAGGCTTCGACCGAGAGTGCGGCCGGCACCGGTCGGACTTGTGGCACGTAGTACATGTCGCTGCGTTCACCGTGCACCTGCTCAAGGTGGGCGAAGTCCGGGGCGCGGGCGCGCAGCCACTGCACGTAGTCATCGCCGAGGAAGTCCGCCTCGGTCGGCCAGAGTTCCTCGCTGTACTCATGGGTTTGGAAACCGAGCGGCTCATGTCGCGGCTCCGTGTGAAACTTCCCGAGGCCCCAGGTGCGATAGCCGCGTTTGGCGAGCGTCTGCGCAAGGTAGGGCCCGCAACGTTCGCTGACCCGGTCGCCGGGCGCCCAGTTGCTCAACCAGCTTGTTTTCGACGGCTCGCAACCCGTCATCAGCGAGTATCGGGCCGGGACGCACACGGGACAGGTCGTGTAGGCGTTCGTGAGCGCGACCCCGCGGGCGACCAGCCGGTCCAGATTCGGGGTCCGCACGTGGGCGGCACCGAGCGCCGCAATCGTGTCGAACCGCTGCTGGTCGGTCATGACGAAGAGGATATTGGGAGGCGTCGGCATCGGAACTAAGCGTCGATTCAGGATAAGTGCCCCGGCGGGTGCTGGGCCGGGGCAAACAAGGCGTGGTTGGTGGTCAACGTTCCAGGTCCAGCGACAGGAGGAATTCCCGCCCGGCTTGGCGGCCGTAATTGCGCGGGGCACCGTTGAGGAACGTGCGGGTGACAAAGACGCGCGAGGTGTTGAAGACGTTGTTGGCGTTCAGCTGCAGGCGGCAGGACGAATTGCCGAAGCCGCGGAAGCGATAGTTGGCCATCAGGCCGGTGAGGACGTAGCTCGGGGAGTAGAAGGGGTTGTCGCGATCGGTGCGCGTCTTGCCCTTGGCGTCGATCTTGTTCGGGAAGCCGACCACGCTCGGGCCGCGGTAGCGGAAGTTGACGCTGGCGGACGCGCCCTTGAGCCAGCCCTCGGTGAAGCTGCGGGTGATGACGGCGTTGGAGCGCCACGTCTGTGAATTGCCGCCGGGGTTCCCGAGGCTGGCCTGGATGTCGTCGACCGGAGTTTGGATAAGGGCGTTGTAGGCCGCTTCGACGGTGCGGGTGGCGTCGTAGGCGGCGTTGGACCAGCCGCCCTTGTAGGCGCGCCAAACCGTCAGCTTGCTGCTGATGTAGTCGTACCACGGTTGGGTCGACAGGTCGTCGATCTCGGTGTCGGTGCGACCGGCATTCCAAAAGATGCGCCAGTTCCGGGTCGGGTTGAAGGTGAGGTCGAGTTCGAGGCCCTTGCTATTGCGATCGCCGGGCAGCCGGAAGTCGCCCACGAGCGGATTGAGGGTCGGTTTGAACAGCGGATTGATCGGGTAGGCGGGGTCGTTCAGGTAGAGGCGCTGTTCGAAATCGATCAGATTTTGCCGGAGGCCGGAATCGGTGAGCGTCGTGTTCCGGTTGAGCGAATTGAAATAGTTGATCTTGAAATTGAGACGGTCGTCGAGGAACCGGAGGCGCACCGAGTACTCGTGGGACTCGCCGTAGTTGGGTTCGACCACGGTGCCGTTGACGTCGCGGACGACAGCGACCTCGTTGAGCGAGGCATTGCGCGAGTAGTCATAACCGAAGGAGATCCAACGCTCGAGCCACGGGGGGCGGGCGATGATGCCGTAGTTCCAGCGCGTGGCGGAGCGGTAGGGCGTCCAGACGGACGCGGGTTCCGTTTGGCGGAAGTCGGCATAGGCGCGGTAGCCGGTGCCCAGGGGACTCTGCGGCGTGATCGGACCTTCGGTGAGGATAGGTTGGAACGAGCCGAAATTGGAATTGCGCACGCGGTCGTAGCGGACGCCGACGTTGGCGACGAGGTGGTTCTTGAAAAAGACGCTGGAGGTACTGCCGGCGAGCGAGCCGCGCTGGAGGTGGTTGGCCGACGGTGCGGTGCCGACGCCGCCGACGGGGTTCTGGAACGAGGTGACCCCGAAGCGTTCGCCGGCCGCGGTGGTGAACCAAAGGGTTTCCATCAGATCGCCGTAGGCGGTGGGGGCGGCGAGCGCGTAGGCGCCCGCGTCGTTGCTCGCGCCGAAGGGGGGGAGGTACTGGCGGAGGTAGATCTCACGCTCGATGCTGAGCGGATTATTCTGCGCGGCGGCGGAGAGGAAACTGGGTTTGCCGATGATCAGGTTGCGCAGCTGTGCGAGGGTGTAGGTCACGGAGTCCTCATAGCTGGCAAAGACGCCGAGCCGGTGCAGGCCGAGGTGACGGGTCCAGCCGGCGTGGCGCGTGAAGTCCTGCTCGTGCGTGCCGACGGCGCGGGCTTGATGGACGGAGAAGTCGGCCCAGTTGCCCTGCCCGGTAGAGCGATTGGATTCGAGATAGGGGCGCCCGTAGAGCGGATTGGTCGTCACGCCGTCGGGCATGTAACGGTTGATGTCGACGAGGATGTCGTAGGCGTTGTTGGCGAAAAGCTGCGTGGTCTGGTTGCGGTAGGATTCGTACGAGTAGCCGAGCTCGACGAACGTCGTGCGGGCGACGCGCTGCTCGATCGTCGCGGTGACGTTGCGGCTGCGGCGGAAATTGAGTCGCGACCAGCCGGCGGTGTTGGTGTACCACGGCAGGCCCGGGTCCATGAGGGTCTGCGTGTTGGCGGAGGTGGAGGCGCCGTCGGCGATGTTGACGAACACGCTGTTGCGTACGTCCTGAAAGTTCACGAACGACGGCACCGAGTTCTGCGGCAACACGAAGAGCTGGCTCTTGGTGCTGAAGGCGTAGGCGCGCGTGGTGCCGTCGCCGAGGGCGAAGCTAGGCGCCGCGGGCCGGCCGGCGGGGTTGAGGTCGGCGGCGGCGCGATTCAGGTAGGTTTGGGGGTTGCCGGCCCGTTGGGAGGCCAGCCAATACATGTAGCCGTTGTCGCGCGCCATGGAGGTCGGCGGCCGGCCGTCGCGCCGGTGGACGTATTCGCCCTCGACGCGGACGGTAGTGTTCTTGAACGGCTGATACGTCGTCGAAAGGAAGGCGCGGCGGTTCTCCTCGTAGCCCGGCCGGATGAAGAACTCCTTGTTTTCGCGGAGCGTGGCCAGACGGACGGCCAGCTTCCGCGGGATGATGACCTGACTGACGTCGGCCGCCGCGCGTTCGGAGCCGTAGCTGTCGGTGCGGAGGGAGAGCTTCTGGAGGTTGCGGTTCAGGTTCGCGCGGGCCGAGGTGCTCTCGGACGTGCCGGCCGAGCCGCCGAGGCCGAATTGCACGGCGTTGGCGCCGCTCACGAGACTGAAGCGCTCGGTGTTGTAGGAGTCGGAATCAATCGTGGTGCGGAAGTAGTTCCGCGTCTTGTCCACGTTGCCGAGGCCCCGGGAGTTGCTCGAGTCGTCGGCGCCGTTGCGCGAGCCGGGGCGGGAGTCGGCGTTGCCGTTGACGTTGTCGTAATAGGTTTGCGTCGTGGCGGAGAAAAGAAACGCCTCGTCCGTGGTCGTGGCGCCGATGTCGTCGAGGAAATCCTTCGTGAACACCTGCACTTGGCCGGCGACGTCGGCGAGGTCGATGCGCCCGCGGCCGCCTTGCAGGACGGCGGTGGACATGTAGCCGCGTTCGGTGTCGGCCCCGACTTGAAAAGGGGAGAGCACAATCGGCGCCGCCGACTTTGACTCGGCGGGGTTGGTGGCAACTGGGGTGACGGCCTGAGCGCGGGCAACTGGCATACCCAGGGCGAAGGCGAGGGCGACGGACGCAGTGCGACGCGTGACGTGGGGTTTCATCGGGGGGTGAGTTGGGGTGGGGAAAGAGGGGCGGAACGAAAAATCTTCGTGACTAGCGCGCGGCGGCTGCCGGGCCAGGTACACGTTGGATGGTCCCGGTAACGACGCGGCTCACGTCCGCGCCGGTGGCGTCGGGCACGCGGCACGTGAGTTCGATGATCGTCGCGGGTGCGAGGGTGGGAATCGTCAGACGAACCCGGCGCGGATCGGCGAGGACTTCGGCGCGCGTCACGGCGAGGGCGTGTTCGTTGACGCGCGGGCTGCCGTAACTGGCGCTGCGCTTCAGCTCCCAGACCTTGGCTTGGTATCGGCTCGCCTCGGCGGCGGCGGCGGTCAACGGCTCGCTGAAGGTGAGTTCAATGCCGCCTTGGATGATATGCCACGCCACGGGCAGTGTGGCGGGTTGGCCGGTTGGACGGAGACGGTAAAAGCCGCCCTCCTGCTCGGTTTGTGACGTCGCCCACGCCGAGAGTCCGCAAAGGTAGAGCTGACCGTTGGTCGGATGCAGGCGGCCGCGCATGATGCCCGTGGGAAAGTCGGGAATCGGGAGTCGGCAAAGCGCGCCCTGGGCGTCGTCGCCCGAGCCTTCCGCGAAAACCACTTCGATCCGGCCCTGGCCGTAGGAGAGATTCAGCAGCGCACCCTTCAGCGCGCCCCATCGCTCGCTGTTTACCCAGAGGAGTTCGGCGGGAGAGCGGTCGATGGCCTTGTCCAGCCAGAGGAGCGGTTGCGCCATCGCCGCATCGGATGAGTCGGCGGGTGCGCCATAGCTCCACATGTTGCCGAAGAAACCGCCCGCCGTCGTGACGCGGTTGATGCGGTTCATCGGCGTCCAGAAGCCTTCCTGGTCGGTGACGAAGAACGAACCGTCGGGATTGAGGCACACGCCGTTGGCGGCGCGGAAGCCGTTGGCGAGAATCTCGGTCTTCGCGCCGTCGGCGGAGATTTTCAGCAGCGTGCCGTGCTGCGGCACGAGGGCGGTGCGGGCGTGGCGCGCGCTCTTCGCGTAGTAGAAGTTGCCGGCGGCATCGGTCTGCAGGCCCATGGCAAATTCATGGAAGTGATCGGTCACCTCGTGGTCGCTGTTCACGTTTTCGTAGAAGTCGGTCTCACCGTCGCCATCGAGGTCGCGCAGCACCACGAGCTGGTCGCGGCAGGTCACGTAAATATCGTTGCCGCGGAGTTTCAGGCCGAGGGGCTGGAACAAGCCGGAGGCGATGCGCCGCCACGTGATGGCGGCGGGCG
>CAIJFT010000340.1 GCA_903820035.1 uncultured Opitutia bacterium | reverse complement strand
TCACACGGAGCCGCTCGGGCTCAGCGCGGACTCGACTCTGACCGTGCCGAAAATCGGCGCGGTGGTTTTAACGGACGGAGGCGGAACGTTGCAGGCCTTGGGGTGATTGCGGAATCAGGCGATCCGCTCAATCCCGCGGCGTAGAACGGCTATTTTGCCGGCGGTCACGGGGACTGTTCGGTGATCCCGGACCGTCGCCCGTGCCGCTTGCGGCCTTGGCGGTCAACGTCGCCCGGTTTGCTGGTACTGCCCGGATGACGGCTGAAGGGGCGGGGCGGTCGGGTGGCGGGCCCCGGCCCGCGGGGGTCGCTCCGATATGAAGTGGCAGTGTCGGCAAAATAAGGATACCTATTCATTGCCCGTACCGTGGCGCGCTTCTGATTCACGGTCGCGCTCTGATCGGGCTGGCACGATGGGCCAGACCTGGTCGGGTGGCGCACCGCTCAGCTTTCGCGTTTACGCTTCCGCATGGATTTTACGGCCGCGGCGAAGAGCCTCGCCTCGGGCCTGCGATTGGCCCTGAAATCGACGGTATGATCCCCCGCCGCTCTACCCTGCGCGACTTCGTTGCGTGCGTCCGCCGATCCGGCGCCGTTCTTTCCGGTGGGATGGCCGGGGGTGTCGCGGCGGTCGGTTTGGTCTTTTCCATCGGGACCACGTTGCTGGCTGCGCCCAGGGTGCCGGAGCCGTTGTGGGCTTATGGTTTCGAAACGCCGCCCAAACCGGGTGATGCGGCGGTGCCGCAGGCACTCCCGTCGCGCGCCTTGCGCAAGAACGAGGACGCCGCTGAGCAGACGCGGCCGCGGCGGGTCGAGGGCAGCCCGGCAACTTATTCGCTGCTTGATGTCCGCGACCTGCACAACGTGATCGACTGGTTCCCCGGGGATCATCCGCCGATGACCGACATCATGCGCCACGGGCCGGCGAGTCTCGGCCCCGCGGCGCGCGGCTGTGCGTCGTGTCACCTGCCCAACGGCAAGGGCCGCCCGGAAAACGCGCCGGTCACCGGTTTGCCGGTGGCGTATTTCATCCGGCAGTTGCAGGACTTTCGCGCCGGTCGGCGCGCGACGATCGATCCGCGTAAGCCGAATACGCCGACGATGATCATGCTCGCCGCGGCGATGACAGATGAGGAGATGAAGGCGGCGGCGGAATATTTCGGCGCGATGCCGTGGACGCCGTGGACGCGGGTGGTCGAAACCGACCTCGTGCCGAAGACCAAGATTGTGGGGAACCTCTTCATTGCGCTCGAGGAAAAGCGGACCCAGCCGATAGCAGGGCGCATCATCGAGGTGCCCGAAGACGAGGAGCAATCGGAACGGGTGCGCAATCCGCACTCCGGCTTTGTCGCCTATGTCCCCGTGGGGAGCCTGGAGAAAGGTCGCGAGCTGGTGACCACGGGGGGGCAGAAGGTCGTTGATGGCCGCATCGTGGCCGGAAAGACGATCGCCTGCGGGATCTGTCACGGGCCCGATTTGCTCGGCCTGGCGGACGTCCCGGGGATTGCCGGGCGCTCACCCAGTTACCTCGTGCGCCAACTCTATGATCTCCAGCAAGGCTCGCGCAAGGGCGCCTCGGCGCCGCTCATGCAGGCGGTGGTCGCCAACCTGGGCAGCGAAGACATGGTGGCGATTGCGGCGTATGTGACCTCGTTGGTTTCTCCCGGCGCGAAGAAGTAGCGCCCAGGGTGGGGGATTCCGGGAGTAACCCGGCCCCAAGGGATGCGTTTTTTCCGGCAAAATGCGCCCAGCATCTTCCCGCCCGATCCCTTAGGGTGGCGGGGCCTAATTTCGGGCCCCCCTCTCGCGGGTGACTGCGCCTGCCGTGGCCTGCTTTTGCCACGGACGCAGTCGCTCCTCCCCTGCCTCCACCCCAAGCCGCATCTCCCTGCCCATGAATTCCGCTCTCCGCTCCCTTGTCGTCGCCACCGTGTTCTCCGCCGTCGCGTTCCGGGGCTGGGGTGCGGAGCCCGGCCCGGAGATCAGCGCCAAGGATTTGCCGCGGCTTCCCGCCGTCGCGGCGGACCAGGCCTTGGGGACATTTCAGATCCGGCCGGGCTTGAAACTTGAGCTGGTCGCGGCCGAGCCGCTCGTGCGGGACCCGATCGAAGTCTGCTTCGATGAGAACGGCCGCATGTTTGTCGTTGAGATGATCGACTACTCCGAGATGCGCGATCAGAAGCCGCATTGGGGCCGCATCAGCGTAGTGGAGGATACGGATGGCGACGGTCGCTACGACAAGTCGACGGTGTTCGTCGACGATCTGCCTTGGCCAACGGGCATTTTCTGGGCGAACGGCGGTCTTTATGTCACAGCGACGCCGGATCTTTTTTTCTGCAAAGACACCAATGGTGACGGCAAAGCCGACACCCGAGAGCGGGTGTTTACCGGCTTCGGCTTGGATTTCGCGCCCTACAAGGTCGATAAGCTGAACATGCAGGCGATGGTGAACAGCCTGCGCTGGGGTCTGGACAACCGCATCCACGGCCTGACCGCGCCGAACGGCGGGGACCTTACCTCGCCGCTCACGCCCGCGGCCAAGGCGGTGAACGTCCGCCGCCGCGACTTCACCATCGAGCCGCGCACGCAGGCCCTCGGCACCGAGGCGGGCGGCGGCCAGTACGGACTGGCGATGGACGACCGCGGGCGCCGTTTCACCTGCAACAACAGCGATCACATCCGGGTGTTCATGTACGACACGCGCTACGAGGCCCGGAATCCGTTTTACACGACCATGCCGCCGGCCTTGCAAAGCATCGCCGCCGACGGTCCCGCGGCCGAGGTCTATCGCACCAGCCCGGATGAGCCCTGGCGCCTGATTCGCACGCAATGGCGCGTCAGCGGTGCCACCCCCGGCATCGTCGAGGGCGGCGGTCGTGCGAGTGGTTACTTCACCAGCGCGACCGGCCTCATGATTTACCGCGGCAATGCGCTGCCGCCGGAATACGTCGGCGACGCCTTCATCGCCGACTGCGGTAGCAACCTCATTCATCATAAGAAAATTCGCGCCGACGGTATCAGTCTAATCGGGGAACGGCCCGCGAACGAGCAGCGCACCGAATTTCTTACGTCGCGCGATACGTGGTTCCGGCCGGTGCAGATGGCCAACGCCCCCGACGGCGCGCTCTACATCATCGACATGTACCGCGAGATCATCGAGCACCCGTGGTCCCTGCCGCAGAACCTGAAGAAACACCTCGACCTCAACAGCGGCAACGACCGCGGCCGTATCTACCGGGTCGTGACGCCGGGTTTCAAGCAGCCGGCCCCGCCGAAGCTTGGAAAGGCGCCGGTCGCCGAGCTGGTGCAAACGCTCGCGCATGCCAACGGTTGGCACCGCGACACCGCGGCGCGCCTACTCTACGAGCGGCAGGACAAGCGCTGCGTTCCGCTCTTGGAGGAATTTCTCCGCGACTCGCCGGCCCCGCTGGGCCGGATGCATGCGCTGTGGGTCCTCGACGGCCAAGGCGCGCTAAAACCGGAGCACGTGCTGCGCGCGCTGGACGATGCCGACGAACGGGTCCGCGAGAATGCAGTGCTGCTCGCCGAGCGCTTCCTCGGGGCGAAGTCTCCGGCGGCGGCGACCCTCACCCCGCGGTTGCTGGCCCTCGCGGCCGATCCGTCGATTAACGTGCGGTACCAACTCGCCTTTACGTTGGGTGAACTGAAGTCCGCGGCGGTCGTGCCCGCGCTGGCCGCGATTGTGCGGCGCGATGCCGGCGACCTTTGGATCCGGGCCGCCGTGTTGAGTTCGCTGGCCGAGGGCTCGGGCGAAATGTTCCGGCAGACCGTGGCCCAGTTGACCGCACTCAACCGGGGTACGGGCGAGGCGGCCGAAAAGGCGCAGGTCGCGCTGCAGACCTTTGTGCGGGAACTTGTGCAGGTCATCGGTGCGCGCAACGCCCCGCCGGAGGTCGCGGGTGTGCTCGACTACGCGTCGCAGGCCAAGGATCCGGGACTGGCGTTTGCGCTGGTCCACGGGCTGGGCGAGGGGCTCCAGCGGGCCAAGGCCACGCTGCCCGCCGATCGCATCCAGCCGATCGTTGCCCGGGCCCGGCAGATGGCCGTTGACGGCCAACAGCCGGTGCCGGCTCGGGTGCAGGCGGTGCAATTGCTGGTGCTGAACCCCTTCGCCGAGTCCGGCCCACTGCTCTTTTCGCTGCTGGCCTTGAACGAACCGCAGCCCGTGCAGTTGGTCGCGTTGCAGACGGTCGGCCACTACACCGATCCGCAGATCGGGCCGGAGCTGACCAAGCGCTGGAATTTGCTGACGCCCCGCTTGCGCAACGATGCGCTCGCCCTGCTCGTGGCCCGGCGGGAAAGGCTGGCGGCGCTGCTCGATGCGATCGAGGGCGGCGTGATTCGCCGCGCCGACCTTGCGACCCCGCAGATCGACTTTCTGATGAATCACCGTGACGCCGCCATCAAGGCGCGCGCGATCAAACTCCTGCAGGTGAAAAACGCGACGACCCGGCAGGAGGTGCTGGCGGCATTTCAACCGGCGCTGACGCTCAACGGTGCGGCGGCGAAGGGAAAGCAGACGTTCACCGAACGCTGCTCGTTCTGCCACCGACTCGGCGGCGAGGGCTTTGTCCTCGGCCCGGACCTCGTGAGCGTGCGCAACACCGGCAAAGAGAAGCTGCTCATCGGTATCCTCGACCCCAACCGCGAGGTGTTGCCGCAGTACCTGATGTACGAGGTCGAGACCAAGTCCGGCGAGAGCCAGATCGGTATCCTGAGCAATGAGACGTCCACAAGCGTCACGATCCGGCAGCCCTTCGGCAACCAGGTCATCATCCCCCGCGCCAACATCGCCAGCATGCGCAGCCGCGGCCAGTCGATCATGCCCGAGCTCGAGGGCGGACTCACCCCGCAGGACTTGGCCGACCTTTTGGAGTATATCACCACCGCGTCGCCGTAAGCGGGGCCTTGCCTGGTTTGCGGCCGGCCCGCCCGCGGGGCGGGCTTCACCTCAGCGCCCGGGGACAAGACTCCGCCGGCGAGTGACGGCGCGGCATCCGGCATCTCCGCCGGTTGACGGTTGAAGCCCCGCCGCCACCACTTCAGGTTGGTGCCCCATGCTCGTCCCGCCCCCAACTGCCCCTGCCTCCCTGCCATCACCTTCTTTGCTGGGGGCTTTGCGCCGTCGGCGGACCCGTTGGATTCTATGGGCCGCTTGGTGCGCCGTGCCGCTGGCGTCCGGAGCGACGGCGGAACGCGCTCCGCTCATGGCCTACGTCGGCACGTACAGTTCGCCGCCGGTCGACACGCCGCCCGGCAAAGTCGACCTGCCGCCGGGCAACGGGAGCGGGATTCACCTGTTCCGGGTTGACCGCGAAACCGGGGCGCTTACGCCGGTCGGGGCGACGGCGAATCCGACCAGCCCGAGCTTCGTCGTGTTCAATGCCGCGGGCACGCGGGCTTACACCACCAATGCGACGGACAAGGTCGACGCCGGCTCTTCGGGTACCGTCAGCGCCTACGCGGTGGATCGTATCAGTGGCGCCCTCACGCGGTTGAACACGGTGGCTTCCGGTGGCGTGGGCCCGACCCACGCCAGCCTGCATCCCGCCGGCCGCCACTTATTCGTCGCGAACTATGCGGGCGGATCGGTCGCGGTGCTGCCGGTGCTGGCGGACGGACGGCTCGGGCCTGCGAGCGACGTCCAGAAGCATGCCGGCACCGTTGGACCCAAGCGGGCGGCGTCCGCCCCGCCGGGCAGTTTTGCCGTCAGCGGACACGACTTTCCCCATGCGCACATGATCCAGCCGGATCCTGCGGGCCGCTTCGTGGTCGCCGCCGACCTCGGCCTCGATCAGCTCCGGATTTCGAAGTTCGATCCTGCGGCGGGCCGGCTCTTGCTGGAGGCGGCCGCTACGGTGGCGTTGCCGCCGGGGGACGGGCCACGGCACTTCGCGTTTCATCCCAATACGCGCTGGTTCTATTCGCTGCAGGAAGAAGGCTCGACGGTGGCGCTCTTCGATTACGATGCGGGCCTTGGCCGGTTGGCCTGGCGGCAAACCGTTTCGAGTCTGCCGGCTGGTTTTGCCGGGAGTAATTTCACCTCGGGTATTCTGGTTTCACCCGACGGGCGCTTTGTCTACGCGGCCAACCGGCTGCACGACACCATCGCGTGGCTGGCTATCGGCCCTGACGGCACGCTGACGTGGCGGGGGGAAGAGTGGACGCGTGGCGATTATCCCCGGAGCTTCAATTTCGATCCCTCCGGACGCTTCCTGTACGTGTGCAACCAGCGGGCCGATGCGGTGACCGTCTTCCGGGTGAATGCCCGCACCGGTGCGCTGGAGTTTACCGGCCATTACGCGGCGGTCGGCAATCCGTCTTCGATCGCCTTCCTCGATCTCGCGTCCGGCCGCTGAGCCGGCGCGGGCGGAGCTCAGTGCGGCGGCGCCCTTTCACGCCG
>CAIJFT010000339.1 GCA_903820035.1 uncultured Opitutia bacterium | reverse complement strand
GCGGCGTCGACGGTGGGAATCTTTTTGTCCGCCCGGTGGAACGGCAGGGCGACACCCTCGCCGCCCGCGGCCATCCGCCGGATGAATTCGCGATCCAGCACGTGAATGGCGACGCTCCCCGCCAGGAAGCGCAGTCCGCCCGCGGCATCCGTCTCCCGCTGCTGCGCCATGGGTAGATCGGAATACTCGACGACCAGGTTCTTCCCGGCCTGCACGCAGAAGTGACCGACTTTCTCTTCGGCGTAAGCCTTCGCCACCATCTTGCTCGACATCTCCGACCGCCGCGCGAGGTGCCAGCCGATGAAGCTGGGGTCGACGCAGCGCACAAGCGGGTTGTCCACTTGGAAGTAACTCAGCGTATCGATCCCCTCGCGCTGCATCAGATCAAGCGCGCCACTTCGGGCCAGCGCGCGCAAAGATCCGCCGTGCCCGTCGGGCGAGAGCGCAATCGAACCCTTGGTCTCCAGCAGGATCCTGCCCTCGAAATCCACCGCCGGCATCCGGCCCTGGCGAAAACAATGCACCCGCGCACGGTCCAGCCCGAAAAAGTGATTCTCCGCGAAAAACGCCTCGGTCGCCGCGTGGTTCGCATGGCTGGTCATGATGAACCAGTGGAGCGGCCGGCCATAGCGCCGGCCCGCCGCGAGTATCTTTTCTGCGAATACCTGGAAGAGCGTCTTCTGCCGGAGCGGCGTGACGCGAAACGTCCCCTTCGGCCCGTCGTAGCCGAGCCGCGTGCCCTGCCCGCCCGCCACCGTAAAAGCGGCCACGCGACCCGCCCGCAGCGCAGCCTCTCCTCCGGCTTTGGCCTTCGCCCAAGCGACGGCATCGCCGCCGCTTTCAGGGCGTTTTTCATAGGGCGCAGGCGCGAGACCCGTGAGGTCAACACCAGCCGTCACCCCCTTCGCCAGCAGCAGCCGGGTCAGCCGGGCAACCTCAGCGAGGTCGATCTCCGCCGCCTCGGCGAGGAGCTGCTCCTGTTCCCCGGGCGCAAGCTGGTCAAAGAAGGCGAAAACCTGGCCCTGACCGGCTTGATTGAATCGCTGGATCGTCGGATGAATTCCCATGGCAGATTACAGCTCGCCGGAACACCCGGCTTGATTGGCCGCAGGTACCATCAGCGGGCGGCCTCAAAACTGAAGATGACTTCGCCCTTTTTGGCATAGCCAAGCTGCGTGCGAATCGCCTTGGCGACGAAGGCCGGGTCCGTACGCAGGCGTTCCAGGATCGTCTCCTGCTCCCGCAGCCTCAGCTCGGCCGCCTGCAACTTGGACTCGCTCGCGGCCTGCACTTTGCGGAGTTGCTCGTACTCCGCCCGGGCCTCCAGCAACATCGCCCCCGCCCAGGTCCCGCACCCGGTGAGCAGTACAAAATAAAGGAGCACAATATAGCGGCGGGACGTCACGTTTCCCGCGTAGTCAACAGCCACCTACAACAACGAGTAAAGGACATTTCAAATCCGGCGCGGCCGACGCGCCGCACGGAAATTGGCGTGCGTTTTGAAACCCGCCCCACCACGGTGCCGGTCCTGCCATGTATCAGAGTTTTTACGGGTTCACGGAGATGCCGTTCAACATCACCCCCGACCCGCGGTTTCTTTACCTCAGTCCCACCCACCTAGAGGCGTTGCAGCATCTGAAGTACGGGGTGCGGGAAAAAAAGGGCTTCATCGTCCTGGTCGGCGAAGTCGGCTGCGGCAAGACCACCCTCTGCCGCCGCTTTCTCAACGAACTTGACCCCGCGCATTATGATACGGCGCTGATCCTGAATCCGCGCATCACCGAAACGCAGATGCTGAAGGCCATTCTCACCGATCTGGGTGAGACCAAGCTCGGCCGGAGCCAGAATGATCTCGTCGCCCAAATCAGCCAGGTCCTGCTGGAACGGATCCAGCGCGGCCGCGACATCGTCCTGATCATCGATGAAGCCCAGAATCTGAAGTTCGAAGTCCTCGAACAGATCCGGCTGCTGTCTAATCTCGAGACGGACAAACAGAAGCTGCTGCAGATCGTACTGATGGGGCAACCCGAGCTGAAGGACGTCCTCGCCCGCGAGGAACTGCGCCAGCTCCGGCAACGCATTCTGGTCCACTACGAGTTGCACCCGCTCACGCGCAATGACCTCGCCCACTATATTCAGCACCGCCTGACCCTCGCCGGCGGCACCGGCCGCCCGAGCTTCACCCGGTGGGCGCTGCGCGCCATTCACCGCGGCAGCGGGGGGATTCCCCGCATCGTGAACAACCTCTGCGACAAGGCGATGCTGGCCGCGTTTATCCGGGACTCCGACGAAGTCTGCTATTGGGACGTGCGCCGGGCGCTGAAGGAAATGGAAAACCTCACGGATTGATCCCGGCGAAACCCAGCACTCCACTCCGCCCAATTTCGATTTTTCGCCGCAATGAGTCTGATCAACGACGCCCTCAAGAAGGCGCAACGCCAACGCACCGAGGAACCCTCGGCCCCTGCCGGGGGGAGTCCGGTCGCCGGCGCCCGAATCGCTAAACGGGGCCGCGCGCTCAGTTCCAATACCATGGTTCTGATCGGCAGTGGCGCCCTCGTCCTGATCGTTCTTTCCGTCGTGATCACGGTGAATCTGGTCAACCAGCCCGCCAAGTCGACCCCGCCGGCGATTCCGCCGCCCACCTCCCCGACAACCAAAACGGAAAAGAACCCACCCCTGCCCCCTCCCGCCGCGGTGGAAAGCAAACCTCCGGCGGCCGGCATCGCACCTGCACGCGCAACTGTTCCGATCGCAGCCACCACCCCCCCCCCGACCACGCCCGCCCCGGAAGTTGCGCCGGTAACACCCCCGCCGGTTCCGGCTCCGGTCATTGTTTCAACCGCACCGCCGACCGACGAGCGCGCCATGGCCTTCATCGAGGCCATCCGGGTCACCGGTATTCGTTCGTTCGGCAATGAGAGCCGCGTGCTCATGAACGACCGCGTCTACCGCGTTAACGATATCGTGGAACGGAATATCGGATTGAAGCTCACCGCGGTTAATGCCGATAGCCTCGTCTTCACCGATCCCCGCGGAAAAACTTATTTCAAGAAATTCTGATCCGGCCGCACCTCGGGCATGCTCCGCCGGGTAGTCAGGCCTTTCCGGAGTTGAGTGGTTAAACGCCCCGGCGGAATGACGCGGTTGCGAGGAATCCCGATCCCTCCGGACACCTTCAAACGAGCCCTTCCAACCGACCTCATCCGTCCGGTCACTTCGGGCTCTTGATCGCTTTGTCGGCCCGCAGATTCTCGCCCGCCCAAACTTTTTCCCACGTCGACTTCGCGGCCGGAGCGCTCCAAAAAACATCCGCCGTCGACAACCCAAGCGGCAGCAGCGCCACACTGCACAGGTAGGTGCTGCCGGTCGAAATATAGGTCTCGCCGAGCCCCGGCTGATGGCCGGCGAGCCCGATTGTAAGCCAACCATTCGCATCAAACGTGCCGGGCGCCTCGAGCGTCCGTCGGATCACGCGCGTCAACGCCACCCGCACCTGCGCCGGCGTCACGTCCTTGGGGAGCAAGTGGCGCTGCGCGGCCAAGGCCAGCCCCTGAAAGGCACCGCAGCGATACGCGATTGAGCGTCCGACGATCGGATACGCCCCATCCGGCGCGATCAAACGCTCCTGAATTCCGGCCCAACGCGTGAGCCGTTCCCGGGCCTTCGCGCGGAAGGCCCCCAGCTCCGCCGTCTCGTCGCCGACCACTTCGAGGGCCTCCAGCAGCATCGGTTGGATCACAAAGGAATTATAGTAGTCCCAGTGAAACTCCACCCCGTCGCCATAGAAGCCGTCACCGACGTACCACTCGCGATGCTTTTCGATTCCCGCGAAGAGGCGCGCGTCATCACGTTTCGCCCCGGCTCGGTATAGAAAGACCTCCACCGTCGTCGCGAAAAGCTTCCAATTATTTTCGCCCGGCCGGATGGGCCGCGACGACTCCAGCGCCGCGATGACATTCTGCTGCACGCGCGGCTCGAGCTTGCGCCATAATTCAACCGGCGCCCGCAACAGCGCCTGCGCGAGGAACGCGGAATCCACGAGGGGTTGCGATCCCTTGGAAAAATTCAGGAAATCCGGCGACGCCGGATCCGTGCCAGCCTCGATGGCCATCCGCGCCAGCGCCGCCAACCGCCCGCGCTCCCTTCCCTCGGCGGTTTCATCCGCCCCGAGCTCAAGCCAAGGCGCGATCCCCGCGAGCAAGCGGCCGAGGCCCTCCAGATACGTGTACTGCGGGCGGTCCTTCGACGACGGGTGCGACTCGACCGGCATTCGAACCCTGAGTTTTCGCTCGGCCAACGCCCCCAAAAGCGGATCCGCCAGGCGGGTCGCCAGGCGCACCCAAAGCGCCCGATCCGCCGCGCCGTCACCGGCAGCCGTCGCGCCGGCCCCCGCTCCGTCGGATGAGCTCGAAGCGGCTCGAACCGATGCACTCAACAGGCTGGCGGCCGCGGCGAACCGCACGAAATCGCGTCGAGTTTTCATGGGCCGAAGGTCGCAGGCCCGACCACCGCGTGCAATCCCACACGCAGCACCTTGACTCCCGCGCGCGGGCGGAAAGACAAGTGGGCCATGATTTCATCCCGCTTTTTCCGCCACGCCGGCTCCGTCCTGCGTCCGTTGACCTTCGTGACCGCCGCGCTCTTCGCCGCCGGCTTGGCCGGCTGCGGACCTTCCGGCGGCTCGGGCAACCCCAAGGTGCCGGCCGGCGCCAAGAGCTCCGGCGGCCTGCACGCCGTGATCGAAACCGCGCAGGGCGTGATCGAACTCGAGTTACTGGCCAAGGATTCCCCGCAGGCGGTTGAAAATTTCCGGCTCCTCGCCGAGCACGGTTATTACGACGGCCTCACTTTTCACCGCATCGTCAGCGGCTTTATGATTCAGGGCGGCGATCCGGCGGGCAACGGCACCGGCGGCGAAAGCGCGTGGGGCAGCCCGTTCCCCGATAACATCACAAGCGACTCCACCCTCTATCAGCGCGGCTACAAACGCGGGATCGTGGCGATGGCCAACGCCGGCCCGAATACCAACGGCAGCCAGTTCTTCATCATGCATCAGGACTACCGCCTGCCGCCGGCCTACGTGATCTTCGGCGCGGTAACCAAGGGGATGGAAGTCGTCGACACCCTCGCCGCCACTCCGACCAGCCGCGGGCCCGACGGGGGCATGAGCCAGCCGGCGACTCCCGTCGTGATGAAAAAGGTCTCGATCCGGCCTTGAAGCGAAACTCCGGCGCCGCGTTTGACGTGCGCCGCCACCCCTGCACGCTGACCGGATGCGTCGACTGTTCCTCCTCTCCTCACTGCTTATGGCTTCACTCCTTCCCGTCCTCGCCGCGCCGGTCCACGAGGTTCCGTTGCAGGATATCGACGGCAAGGCGACGACGCTCGCCCCGTTCAAAGGTCGCGTGTTGCTGATCGTCAACGTCGCCTCGGAGTGCGGCTACACGCGGCAGTATGAAGGGCTCGAGGCGCTTTTCCGCAAGTACCAGACCAAGGGCCTCACGGTGCTCGGCTTCCCCTGCAATCAGTTCGGCGGGCAGGAGCCCGGCTCGAACGCGGACATCAAACAATTTTGCAGCACCACCTTCAAGGTCACCTTCCCCCTCTTCGCGAAGATCGACGTCAACGGGGCCAACCGCCACCCGCTCTACGCCACGTTGGCGGGCAAAGACTCACCCTTCCCCGGCAACATCAAGTGGAACTTCGGCAAGTTTCTCGTTGGTCGCGACGGCCGCATCCTGCACCGCTTTGACTCCGGCGCCGAACCCGACTCCGCCGAGGTTATCCGCGCCGTCGAAGCCGCCCTCACCGCCCAGTGAGTAACGCGCTCCGCCGCGTTTCTCCGCTGCTTCGCCCGCTGCAACGCCTGAGTATCCGGACCTTCTCCGCCCTGCGCCGACTCCTAAACCGGTCCGGCCACTGGATCGACGATCGCCCCCGGCTGGCCCGCTGGGTTTATCCGCGCGAGGACGCCGACCTCGCCGCCGACTACGGCGCCTTCAACGGCCAAATGTTCGCGGATTTTCACGAGCACGAGCGGATGCTGTCCGACCGGCCGCGCATGGCCTTCTACCGCGCCGCCATCACGCGGCACGTGCACGCCGGGGACCATGTGATTGATCTCGGCACGGGCACCGGCATCCTCGCCGCGCTGGCCTCCCGCGCCGGGGCCGGAGAGGTCCACGCGCTCGACCACTCGGAAATCCTCGACCACGCCCGCACCCTGGCCCAGGCCAACGGGATCACGAACATCACGTTCGTCTCCACCCACAGCACCGCATTCACGCTCGACCGGCGCGTCGATGTGATCCTGCACGAGCAGATGGGCGACTGCCTGTTCGACGAGGCGATGGTCACGAACGTATCCGATCTCCGGAAACGTCTCCTCAAGCCGGGCGGCCGGATCGTCCCCTCGTGCTTCGACCTGTTCTGCGAGCCGATCCAGATTCGCGACGAACGGGTCGTCCCCTTCCTCTGGGATCTCGATGTGCCGGGCTACGATTACTCCAGCCTCGAGCGCAGCCGCCCGCAGGACCCTCGCTATTACCGGCTGTGCAGCACCGACCGCAACCTCGTGGCGCACTATCTCGGCGAAACCGCCCCGGCCCTTTCCATCGACCTGCACACGGCCGACGACTCCACGCTGCCCTCCGAGCTCCGCGTCGTCCGCACCGTCACCCGCCCCGGACGGCTCGACGGCTACGCCGTGTACTTCCGGGCCCGCGTGGACGACGACCTTTCGCTCGACACCGGTCCGCTCAGCCCCGGCCGCGCCCCGCATTGGGGTTTTCGGATTCTGCGCACCGACACGCGGCAACTCGCCCTCGGCGACCGGCTCGAACTACACCTGCGCGTCGAGCGCTGGTCAGACCTCGATACCTGGCGCTGGAGCACCGACGTCACTCGGGCGGCTTGCAGCGTGTAGCACGAAAGCGCCCCGTAGCCCTGCGGAGTGCAGGAAGTCCTCATTTCGCCAGGTGTCTGAAAGCTGCGCCCACCCGCAGCGCTACGTCCCGTACCCTCCCAATCTTCTAAGGAACCTCCGCCCGTCCCGAGCGGGAGCTCGCCAGCACGGCCTCGATGACACGCAGGTTGGCCAAGGCATCGGTCAGCGGGGTTGGCACCGGCGTATCATCGATAATCGCCCGCGCAAAGCGATCCCCCTGGAGCGTGTACTGGTCGCAAATCCCGAACGTCTGCTCCGTGAGGTCCGTTCCGCGCTGATGCCACAAGCGCGTCGGTTGATCCGGCGGCGCATTGAACGGAATCTCGATCTCGATGCGCCCCTCGGTCCCAAAGAGATTGACCCGCTGGTACGGCGACAACTGGGTCGCACACGTGAAGGTCGCGGTCCCGCCGGGGAACTCCATGAGCCCCGACGCCAGCCGGTCGGTGCCGAACGCCGGATCTTTTTCCGCCAACCCGAACACGCGTCCCGGTTCAGCACCGAAGAGAAAACGCGCCAGCGACACGCAATAGCAACCGATGTCCATCATGCCGCCGCCGCCCCACGCGGCCACATTGCGAATGTTTTTCGGATCCAGATTCGAGTAGGAAAAAAACGCCTGCACCGTGCGGAGCTGACCAATCCCGCCGTCCGCCACGATCCGCCGGGCCGCCTCCCACTGGGGGTGAAACCGGTACATGAACGCCTCCATG
>CAIJFT010000338.1 GCA_903820035.1 uncultured Opitutia bacterium | reverse complement strand
CGACCGCGGCGCGTTGCGCGTGGAGCGGGGTGACGAGCAGGGTGGACGCCGAGGCCAGGCCGGCGAAAAAGGTGAGCAAGTGCGACCGGAGCATGGCCGGTAAGATGGAGTCCGCCGCGGCCAACGCAAATGTGCAGCGCAGCAGCGCCGGTTGGTCGCGCTCCACTCGTTACTCCGCGGTTTTCGGCCCGCAGTCGCGGCGCACACTGCGGCCCCACCCGGGAAGGCCGTTTCGCCTTCCGCAACCGATCCGGACTCACGCGAACGCGCGAAGCTCGCGAATCAAACCCGGTCAATATCGCGGCCTTTGCGCATTGGCGGGCCGGGTTTGGGTCAAGCGTGCCCGCCGCGGAGGCGAGGAGGATGTCTACGTGGGCTTTTCGGCGCCGCCGCTCGTTGAAACCGGCGGGTGGGAAACCTGCGCGACCGGACAACGGTGCTGCCGAATAACTCGACCTCAGCCCGCCGGCTTGAGGCGCGCGATGCGCTCGGGGAGCAGCACGTAGACGGCGCCGTCGGGACCGGTGATGACCTGACGAATGCGGCCGAGGTCTTTGAAGAGGGTTTCCTGGCCCACGACCTTGCCTTCCTTGATCGTGATGCGCCGCAGTTCCTGCGCGGCGAGCGAGGCGAGAAACAGGTTGCCCTTCCACTGCGGGAAGAGGTCGCCCGAGTAGAAGTTGATGCCGCACACGGCGAGCGAGGGTGTCCAGTAGGTGAGCGGCTGTTCCATGCCCTCCTTGTGCGTGATGTCGGTCATCGCGGTGCCGTCGTACTCCATGCCGTAGGTAATGACGGGCCAGCCGTAGTTCTTACCGGGTTCGACCAGATTCAATTCGTCGCCGCCGCGAGGGCCGTGCTCAGCGTTGTAGAGGCGACCGGTGGATGTCTCGTAGGCGAGGCCTTGGGGATTGCGGTGGCCGTAACTCCAGATGGTGGGCAGGGCCTTCGGGTTGTTGACGAACGGATTGTCGGCGGGGATGCGGCCGTCGTCGTGCAGGCGGTGGATCTTGCCGACCGGCAGCGCGAGATCCTGGGCGACCATCTTGCCGCCGCGTTCGCCGATGGAAATGAAGACGTAGCCCTTGCCGTCGAAGGCGAGGCGGCCGCCGAAGTGGACACCGCCGGCCTTCACGTAGTGTTCGAGCTTGGCCTGGAAAATGGTCTGCTGATCGATGAGTGAACCGTCCTTGATCTTGCCGCGGATGACACGGGTGAGACTGACGTTTTCACCGGCCGCGTTCTTCTGCGGATCGCTGAACACGAAATAAATCCAGCCGTTATTCGCGTAGTCCGGGTGCGGCACGACGTCGAAGAGGCCGGCTTGGCCGCCGGTGTCGACGAGCGGCAGGCCGATCAGCGGGCGCGCGGCGATTTTTTCCTTGTCGATCAGATAGGCGTGACCGCGCTTCTCGGTCATGATCGCCAGCGTGGGCGAAAGAAATGCGAGCGAGTAGGGCTCCTTGAGGCCGCCGATCCAGGTGTTGAGTTGGTACGAGTACAGTTCGCTCTTGGCCGTGACGGAGTCCGCCGGCTTCACGAACTGAACCTGGCCGCGCTTGAAGAGATCGCGCTGTTCACGGATGTAGATGACCATCGCGCGGATTTCCTTGTCGGGAATCGCATTGCCCCAGGCCGGCATGCCCTTCTCGGGAAAGCCGGTGCGGATGCTCTTCTCGATGGTCGCATCGTCGCCGCCCACGAGCCAGACGTCGTCGAGCAGCGAGCCCGCCTGGGCGCCCTGCAGCTTGTCGCCGTGGCAGTTTGAGCAGAGGCTTTTATAACGCTCGGCGACGGTGCCGGAGCGGACGGCTTGGGCGGAAGCTGTGCCGGTGAAGGCGAGGCCCGCGAGGACGGACAGGGACGTGAGGAGGTGCGTGGGGCGCATGGAGGAAGCGGCCAAGAAAACGCAGAAATCGTGCAGCGCAACGCTGGAGACGCGATCGGCGGGGTGTTACCCGCCGGCGGATATTTCAGCCGGTAACAGCGGCAAAAGAAACGTTGCTGAGTCGGCCCGACCGGCGGATCCCGCGCATAAAATCTGGAGCCCGCGCGCGCGGGCTGTACGTTGGCGCCCGTATGCGCCCGAAAAAAGTTGGTCTTCTCACCGCCGGCGGCCTTGCCCCGTGTCTCAGTTCCGCCGTGGGCGGGCTGATTGAACGCTACACCGAGATCGCGCCGGACATCGAAATCATCGCCTACCGCAGCGGCTACAAGGGCCTGTTGCTCGGCGACAGTTACAAGATCGGTCCGGCGGAACGCGCCGCGGCTCCCGTGCTGCACCGCCACGGCGGCAGCCCGATCGGCAACAGCCGCGTGAAGTTGACCAACGTGAAGGACTGCCTGAAGCGCGGCCTAGTGAAGGAGGGCCAGGATCCGCAGAAGGTCGCGGCCGACCAGCTCATCAAGGACGGCGTCGATATCCTCCACACGATCGGCGGCGACGACACCAACACGGCGGCGGCGGATCTCGCGGCGTTTCTGGCGAAGAACAATTACGGCCTGACCGTCATCGGTCTGCCCAAGACGATCGACAACGACGTCTATCCGATCCGTCAGTCGCTGGGCGCGTGGACCGCCGCCGAACAGGGCGCGCGTTATTTCCGCAATGTCGTGGCCGAGCACAACGCGAACCCGCGCATGCTGATCATCCACGAAGTAATGGGCCGCAATTGCGGCTGGTTGACTGCGGCCACGGCGCAGGCGTACCGGAAACTCTTGGACGCGGAAATATTCGCCCCCGGCCTCGGTTTGGCGCGCGACAATCTCGACGTGCACGGCGTCTACATTCCCGAAATGGCGGTCGATCTCGCGGCGGAGGCGGCGCGCCTTAAGGGGGTCATGGACCGCGTGGACAACGTGAACATCTTCATCAGCGAAGGCGCCGGCGTGGAGTCCATCGTCGCCGAAATGCAGGCGAAAGGGCAGGAGGTGCCGCGCGATGCGTTTGGCCACGTCAAGCTCGACGCGATCAATCCCGGCAAATGGTTCGGCGACCAGTTCGCCAAGATGCTCGGTGCCGAAAAGGTGCTCGTGCAGAAGAGCGGTTATTTCGCGCGCGCGGCCGCGGCCAACGCGGACGACCTGCGGCTCATCAAGAGCTGCACCGACCTGGCGGTGGAGTGCGCGTTGCGCCGTGAGAGCGGCGTGATCGGGCACGACGAGGACCGCGGCGGACTGCTCCGCGCGATCGAATTTCCGCGCATCAAGGGCGGGAAGCCGTTCGACGCCGGCACGTCGTGGTTCGGCGCCATGCTCGCCGCGATCGGTCAGCCGAAGGGCGCGACCGTGGCGGTGAAGCATTGAGCGGATCACCAACGTAGGCCAGCGCGCTGGCGCCCGCTCCGGATCATCCGATAGTTCGGGCGGCGCGCTTTTTGAGGTAGGCCCGGCCGCTGGCCGGGCGTGCGGCGACGAACGTCCGAACGCGCAGCCCGCCCAGCGGGCGGGCCTACATCGGAGAAATCCGGATGCTTGGATCTATGTCCTATTGCGGCCACGGCGCGCCGGGCTTGCCGAAGCGCGTTTCAGGCGGGAAGTGCAGACCGAAATAGGTGGCGAGGACCTCCAGCAACTGCGCGGGTGTTTCGAGGGTCCGTTTTTCCACGCGTCCGTCGGCGTAGCGCAGGGTGAACTCGCGGTTGAACAAGGTATGACGGCGGTCCGCGAGGGTGAGGGACGCGCGGAGATTGTGCAGAAACGCCGACTGTGGATTCGCGCAGGTGTACCAGTTGCTCACCTCGAAGTCGACGGGCTGGGGTGGCGTGAGCGTGAAGTGATAGACGTCGATCCAGGCGTCGTGGTGCTTCGCCTGATGCGCGACGTGATCGTTGCGGTTGACGAGCCGGCGCGGCTCAAGGCAGCCGGATTGCTCCACGTCGAACGCCAGCCGGAGCGGTTGGTAGAGCGACATGCTGCCGAAGCCCACGTCGGCGATAAACGGGCCGGCGTCCGGCGTTTCCACGCGGAGCAGCTGGTGGGTGAGGGCAGTGACGGTCTCCGCTGGAATCTTCCAGCGGACGCGGCCGATGAGCGGGGTGACAGCGAAGCCGAGCGTCCGCAGCACGGCGGCAAGCAGAGCGTTTTGCTCGAAGCAGTAGCCGCCGCGGCGGCCGTGCACGAGTTTCTGCTCGATCGAGGGCAGGTCGATGCGGATGACGCGGCCGAGTTGGACGTCGAGGTTTTCAAACGGGATCGTTTGCGCGTGGCAGGCATGGATCGCCGCGAGCGTGGCAAAGGTTGGCGTCCGCGGGCCGGTGTAACCGATACGGGTGAAGTAGGCGTCCAGATCGAGGGCGGGGGCGGACATGGGGAACGGCCGCCAACGTACGAAGTGCCGACGGCGGGGCCAGCTTTGGTTGTCGAAGGCGGCGAGTGTAGCCCTGGGCGTGAGCGCAGCGAAGGTGCGGCCAGAAGTCCCTGCGCTCTTGCGCGGGCGACGGATACGAAGCAAAAGGCCGCGGCGCGGGCCGCGGCCTTGATGGCATTGGACCTCACCCGCTCACGGGTGGAGCAACGGAGCTCAGAGCTTCTGGTCGTCGTCGACCGGGATGCGCATGCCGTAGAACGAACGGTAGACGAAGACCAAGGCGACGAGGAAGATCGCGGCGCCGAGAATGTGCTTGGTGGTGGCGGGCATCTTGACCGCGATTTCGACGGCGAGAAGGCCGAAGAGCGTGGTGAACTTGATCACCGGGTTGAGCGAAACAGAGGACGTGTCCTTGAACGGATCGCCCACGGTGTCGCCGACGACGGTGGCCGCGTGGAGCGGGGTGTTCTTCATCTTCAGTTCCACCTCGACGATCTTCTTGGCGTTGTCCCAGGCGCCGCCGCCGTTGGCCATGAAGATGGCCTGGAAGAGACCGAAGAAGGCCATGCCGACGAGGTAGCCAATGAAGAAGAACGGATCAAAGAATGCCAGCGAGAGGCTGAAGCAGAAGATCACGATGAAGATGTTCACCATGCCCTTCTGGGCGTACTGCGTGCAGATCTTCACGACTTCCTTCGAGGCCTCGACCGAGGCGGTCGCGGCGTCCAACTTCATGTTTTCCTTGATGTAGACGACCGCCCGGTAGGCGCCGGTCACCACCGCCTGCATGCTTGCGCCGGTGAACCAATAGATGACGGCGCCGCCCATGAGCAGGCCCATGATGGCCTCGGGGTGGACGAGCGAGAGCTTCTCAATCGTGTCCGGATAAATGCCTTTCAGCATCATGATGATGCCGAACACCATGGTGGTGGCGCCGACCACCGCGGTGCCGATGAGGACCGGCTTGGCGGTCGCCTTGAAGGTGTTGCCGGCGCCGTCGGCTTTCTCGAGTTGGTGTTTGGCGCCTTCGAAGTCGGGTTTGAAGCCGAAGTCGCGCTCGATTTCGGCGCTGATGTCCTTCTGCGTTTCGATCTGGGACAGTTCGTAGACGGATTGGGCGTTGTCGGTGACGGGGCCGAAGGAGTCGACCGCGATGGTCACCGGGCCCATGCCGAGGAAGCCGAAGGCCACCAGACCGAAGGCGAAGATTGGCGCGGCGAAGCGGAAGGCCTCGGGCATCATGGCTTGGAGCGCGGCGTTGCCGGAGAGAAGGTAGGCGCTGAACATCAGGGCGAGAATCACCAGGCCGGTCCAGAAGGCGGAGAAGTTGCCGGCCACCAGGCCTGAGAGGATGTTCAGGGAGGCGCCGCCCTGCCGGGACGAGGTGACGACTTCCTTCACGTGGCGGCTCTCCGTCGAAGTGAAGATCTTGGTGAATTCCGGGATCAGCGCGCCGGCGATGGTGCCCAGTGAGATGATGGTGGAGAGAACCCACCACAGGCCCTCATGGCCCTTGAGGTCGGCCAGCAAAAGGTAGCTTGCGACGTAGGTGACCGCGATGGAAACCAGCGAGGTGATCCACACCAGGTTGGTCAGCGGATGTTCCAAATTGAAGTCCTTGGATTCGCTCCAGATGGATTTGGCCGCGATGTCGTTGACCCAGTAACTGGCGAGGGAGGTGAGGACCATTAGGATGCGCATGGCGAAAAGCCACACGATCAACACGCCGCAAAGGGCGGGGTTGGCGGCCAGGGCCAGCGCAAGGAACGCGATGAGTGCGACACCGGTGACACCGTAGGTCTCGAAGCCGTCCGCCGTGGGCCCGACGGAGTCCCCGGCGTTGTCGCCCGTGCAGTCGGCAATCACGCCGGGGTTGCGCGGATCGTCTTCGGGCAGGTTGAAGACGATTTTCATGAGATCCGCACCGATATCGGCGATCTTGGTGAAGATGCCGCCGCAGATGCGCAGGGCGGAGGCGCCCAGGGATTCACCGATGGCGAAGCCGATGAAGCACGGGCCGGCGAGATCGGTGGGCAAAAAGGCCAGGATACAGATCATGAAGAACAGCTCGATCGCGACGAGGAGCAGGCCGACGCTCATGCCCGACTTCAGGGGGATGAGGAGGGTGGCCAACGGGTTGCCCCGCAACGCGGAGAAGGCGGTTCGGCTGTTGGCGACGGTGTTGATGCGGATACCGAACCAGGCGACGCCGTAGGAGCCCAAAATACCCAGGACCGAAGCCAGCAGAATGATGATCACGTGGCCGACCGACAGGTGCGAGAGCACCCCGAAGTAGTATCCCATGCAAATCGCGATCAGGATCCAAAGCATGGCGAGGAATTTGCCCTGCTGGAAAAGGTACGTTTTGCAGGTTTCCCAGATAACCTGGGAAACCGCGGACATCGAGCGGTGCACCTGCAGGTTGCGCGTTTGGATGTACTGTAGCCACCCGTAGGCGATCCCGAGGAGGCAGACGACCAGACCGATCATCAGTACGTTCATGCCGCTGAGGGCCCCGTTGAAGAAGCTGACCTGCGTCAGGTCCGGAATCTTGATCTCGGCTTCGCTCGCGCGAAGCGCCGAGGGAGCCGCTGCAACCAAAGCAGCGGCGCTCCACTTAAGGGAGGTAAGCGTTTTCATATTTTTTGGATGACAAGTCCGTCGCCTGATGCGCGATACGGACTTGTAAGGGGTGGGCCGGGGGAACGAGAGGTCTCTGACATTCACGGCGCCGAGCCGCGAGGTTTAACTGGGCGGCGAGGGCGCAGAATAGGGGCCCTAATCTACCGGCGTACGGGCCTAATCTTTGACGAAATCAGGTGCGGCCGCTGGAACGCGGCAGGCGAAGCCAGTGTGCTGTCGCCGGAAAGTGCCCGGGGCGGGACTCGAACCCGCACGCTCTTACGAACAAGGGATTTTAAGTCCCTAGTGTCTACCATTCCACCACCCGGGCGGCACGTAAGAGCGAGGATTGGCCGGTGCCGCTTGGGTTTCCAGTCAATACCTTACCTTGCCCGCGCGGTAATTGGCCTTGCCGGAGCCGAATGAGCTGCCCACGGTGCGCCCGGTGAAAATCGGATTTCTCGGCGGGAGCTTTGATCCCGTGCACTTCGGTCACCTTCTTGCGGCCCAGGACGCGTTTGAGCAATACAAGCTCGACCGCTTGATCTTTGTTCCGGCTGCTCAGGCTCCGTTGAAACCCAATGACGTCCAGTGCTCCTCGGACGACCGTCTGGCGATGCTGCGGGCGGCGGTGGAATGGGACCGGCGCTTCGAGATTTCGGATATGGAACTCCGACGGGGTGGTGTTAGCTACACCATCGACTCGGTGCGCCAGTTTCGGGCCCAGTACCCCAACGATGAGCTTTACTGGGTGATCGGCGGCGACCAATTACCCAAGCTCCACCTGTGGAAGGATATCACCGAGCTCGCTAAGTTGGTTGAGTTTATATTTCTGGAGCGGCCGGGCTACCCCGTAAAAGCAAGCCCTGGCATCCCCGGCTTGCGACTGCACCGGTGCGACGGCCATTTGCTGGGGGTGAGTTCGACCGAACTCAGGGAGCGCACGCGCCGTAGCCTTTCGCTCGATTATTTTGTCCCCCACAAGGCGATCATTTACATTCAAGAACACTCCCTGTATCGCGACGTAAGATGAAATCAAAAAAGGTGGCGGCCCTCGACCTGGCAAAGCTTTGTTGTCGGGTATTGGATGACAAGAAGGCCGGCGAGTTGACGGTCCTGGACGTTTCGGAGCAGTCTTCGATTACGGACTTCTTGGTCATCGCGACCGCGACGTCCGATCCGCACTTGCGCGCCCTGCGCGTGGAGTTGGAAAAGGCCCTCGATGCCGGAAAGGTCCACCTGGTGGGCATGGAGTCTGCACAGGAAAGCGGATGGATGGTGGTCGATGCATTCGACGTCATGATTCACCTTTTTCTTTCCGAGGCCCGTGAGCGCTACGGATTGGAGCGGCTCTGGCGTGACGCAACCGAGGTTTCGGTGCCCAAGCTCCTAGCGGCCCCGAAGGAGCGTAAGTCGGCTCCGGCGAAGGCCAAGCCGAAGGCCGCGGTCAAGCCTCGCGCCGCCAAATCCCGGCGGTCTCCGGGGAAATAACACGCCGGAAAGCGGCGCTGCGCGTGCGGCCGTCGCGGTTGTCGTGATACGTTCGAGCCGGGGGGTTTACAGGGTTTTGACCTTGATGAATTCTACCCGGACCACTAGGGTTTTCCCACTGCTCGCGTATGAGCTGATATAAAACTACATAACGGTTCCGTTAGGAAAGATACACGACATCACCATGAACATCCGCACCAACCAGAAGGGCTTCACGCTCGTTGAAATTATGATCGTTGTCGTCATCATCGGCCTCTTGGCCGCGATGGCGATTCCCGCGTTCCAGAAGGTTCGCGTCGCTTCGCAGGACAAGGCCGTCTTGAACAACGCCCGCCAGATGGCCGCCGCCGCCGACCAGTACTATCTGGAAAACGGTGCTTCCTACGCCAATTCCTCCAGCCTCGTCGGCGCCACGAATTACGTGAAGGCGCTGAACACCGTCGCCAGCGAGTCGTATCCGACCGCCTACACCCAAGGCATCACCATCACCATCGGTGGTGTGGCCAGCGCCCGTACGATTACCTACGCGCCTTGATCGCAGTCGCCTGATTGCTCCTCAAGCCGCCCGAAAATTATCGGGCGGCTTTTTTTGTTTCCAAATTCCGCTCGCAGGGTGCGGGCGTGGCGAATCCACGGTCTCTCACCGTTTCGAGGCCGAGCCTAATCGTCTTCCTCCCCCGGCAAAGCGTGGCCTTTGGACATTGGGGGTGGTGTGCCGCGGTCCCGTGGCAGCAGTCTTAACCTGAATCCATCGGACCTTTCCAACCACGGCTTCTCGCTCATCGCGATCATGGTTGTGGGGATCGGCGTTTTGGCGACGTTGGCCCTGCCGGCGTTTCAAAAGATTCGGTCTGCTTCTCCGGTCAAGTCGGTGCTGAATAATGTCCGGCAGATGTCGGTGGCGGACGACGCCTGTTTTCGCGAGTCGGGGACTGATTTCGCGGCCTCGATCCGGCTGATCGGCGCCTCCAATTACGTGAAGGTCTTTGATCCCGTGGCGAACGAGGCGTATCCGACCGCCTACACTCAGGGTGTGACGGTCACCGTCCTGGGCGTCGGCGGTGCACGCACGATCACGTACAGCCCTTGACGTGAGGGTTTGGCGGTTACATCGGCTTCTCGCGGGGGCCTTACCGAGGGTGGAATCACTTTCGCGGTCGACGCTCGGAGGCGTCCGTGTTTCCTACCGACCATCCAGCTGTCCTGCTTCCCGGGGGACACCGCCATGACCATCGTCTCACCCACTGCGTTTTTTTCCGATCGGCGCGTTCTTCTGCTCGGCCTGGTGGCGACCCTTGCCGTCCTCCTTGGCTTCGTCGCCGTTCCCGACCAGCTTGCGATCGGTCTCGTGTCGAAATTCGGATTCTGGTTCGTGCTGGTGGCCTTTGTGCTGTGGCTCCGGTCGCTCGTTCAGTCGTTTCTCACCGAGCTCCGCGCGCGGGACTGGCGCCGGGTCGATGGGCTCTCCTGGGCGATCGTGGCGCTCGGCACAACGGTTCTGCTCGTCCATGAGACCTTCGGGTTCAAGATCGTGATGGACGAAATCATGCTGCTCGGCACGTCGATGAGCATGCACCTCGACAAGAGCGTGCTCACGCCGCTCCGGGGTAATGATATCCAGGGCGCCTTTGTCATTGTGGAGGGGATCGTCGATAAGCGGCCCCTCTTCTTTCCGTTTTTGGTTTCCCTTTTGCACGACCTCACCGGATATCGCCCGGCCAATGCCTTCGTGCTCAACGCGGGGCTGACGTTTGTTTTTCTCGGCATGGTGATGGCCGCGGGGCGGATGCTGGCCGGCCGCGTGGCCGGCTGGCTGGGGGTCGCCCTGTTCGCCGGACTGCCCCTGCTCGCCCAGAACAGCACCGGTGGCGGGTTTGAACTGCTCAACCTCACGATGATCCTGGCGACCTTCCTGCTCGGCGTGCGGTGGCTGGAAAAACGCGACGCCGCCGCGCTCACCTCCTTCTGCTTCTCCGGTCTGCTGCTGGCGCAGGTCCGCTACGAGTCGGTCATTTTCCTGCTGCCGGTGGCGTTGCTGGTCCTTTGGGTGTGGTGGCGGGAAAAACAGGCTCTCCTGCCCTGGCCCGTGATCTTCGCCCCGCTGCTGATGGTGCACTACCCGCTTCAACACCGGATCTTTGAGCTGCGCGAGTCGGCGTGGGAGATGTTCAGCCGGCCTGGGTATTCCGAACCGTTTTCGTTCTCGTATATTCCCAACAACCTCGGGCACGCCCTGCAGTTTTTCTTCGGGGCGGCGACCGACCAACCCAACTCGATCGTGCTGTCCGCCTTCGGCCTGATCGCGGTGCCGTTCTTTGTTTTGCTGGTCCGGCAACGCGTGCGCGCGCTTGCCGATCAACCCGCTTCCTCCCTCGCCCTCTTGGCCTTCAGCGTCGGCTTCGCCCTGCAGTTCCTGCTCCTGATGTGTTATTTTTGGGGCACGTTTGACGACGCCGTCATCCGGCGATTAAGCCTGCCGACGCACCTGGCACTCGTGCTCGCGATCTTCGCCGTGGTGCCGCAGTTCAAGTCCCCGTGGGTCCTGCGTGTCGTAATCGCCGGCACGCTCCTGGGCTTGATCGGACGCAATGTGCCGTCGATGGCCGCCCATGCCTACAGTCAGGAATATCTACCCGGTCGCGAGACCGCCTGGCGCCGCGAGTTCATGGCGGCGCAGCCGCGGCCGGACTACCTGATGATCGATAACGATTCGACCCTGTGGGTGACGCACCGCGTGTCGTCCACGCCGACGGTGGCGGCGGTGAAGCGGCGGGTGGACATCGCGTATCACATGAAGAACCGGACGTTCTCGAACGTGTATGTCTTTCAGCGGTACAATATCGACCCCGAGACCGGCACGATGAAACTGCGCGACGGCGACGACCTCGGATCGGCTTTCGTGCTGGAGACTGTGGCGGAACAGCGGCTGCAGGTGCTGACGCTGACCCGGATCAGCCGGGTGAAGGAAATCCGCTCGGGCGAGGAAACGATCAGCACCCGCGAACCGGTCGGGCACGCCCCGCAGAAGAGCCGCGCCGAGATCGAGCAGGGGCGCCGTTTGTTCCTCGAGAGCTTCATGAAGCAGTTGCCCTGACGGAGGGCGTTTCCGCCCCCCCCGGTTCCCCATCGTGACCACCCTGTTGCAGGACCTTCGGTCGCTCCTTGCCCAACCCGCGGGGTGTCGTCCGCTGCTGCTGTTTTTGCTGTCGGCGGCGCTCGCACTATTTGTCGCGTTTCGGGTGGTGACGCCGGCGCAGACGGAACGACTCATCGTCAAGGGCGGTTACTTTTACGTGCTGGCGGTGTTCGCCGCGTGGGTGATTTTCGCGTGGCGGCTGATGCAGGCGCGGCGGGGAATGTGCGTTTCCTGGGTCCGGCGCCCGGGCCGGGTCGGTCTTTTTCTGATGGCGGCCACGGGGTTCGCGGTGTGGACCGACGACTTCGCCCACAAGGTGCTGTTCGATGAATATGTGGTGCAGGGCACGGCCTGGCACATGCACCTGACCAAGGAAATCGGTGCACCGCTGCGGGCGTTTGATTTCTCCGGCACGTGGATGGTGATCGATACCTTCCTAGACAAGCGGCCGTACTTCTTCCCGTTTTTGGTTTCGCTGCTGCACGACCTGACCGGATTCCGGCTGGCCAATGTGTACGTGCTCAACGTCGCCGTCGCCTTCGCGCTCCTGGGCGCGACGTATTGGTTGGTGCGTTCTTTGACTGCGCGCCGCGGGCCCGCGCTGCTCGCGGTCGCGCTCCTCGCCTCCCTGCCGCTCTTCGGACAGAACGCCACGGGCGCCAGCATGGAGTTGCTCAACCTCGGCATGATTGCCGCCGTGATGGTCGGCGCGGTGTTGTACCTCCGCGTGCCGACGGACGACCGGCTGTCCTTCCTGATCTTGGGCACGGTGCTGCTCGCGCAGACGCGCTACGAGTCAGTGCTATTTGTTTTTCCCGTCGCAGTGATTATTGCCACCGGCTGGTGGCGGGCCGGTCGGATTTTGCTCCCTTGGCCCGCGCTGCTCGCGCCGCTGATGCTGGTGCCGTATGTCTGGCACGACCGTTTTGTCTCGTCGCGGCCCGTGCTCTGGCAATTGCGCGAGGGTGAGGTCGCGCGCTTCGCCTGGCAGTATCTCGCGGGCAACCTCGAGGGCGCCCGGCAGTTTTTCTTCAGCACGTCGCCCGGCCAGCCGAACTCGCTCTGGTTGACGATCGTCGGCCTCTTGGGCCTAGGCTGGGCTGCGGTGCATGCGGTGAAATTCCTACGCGGGCGTGCAGCAGGCAACGGCCGTCTCGCTCCCGATGCCATTGTGGTGCTGCTGTTCGGCCTGACGGTGGCCGCGAACCTCGGGCTGCTGATGTTCTATTATTGGAGCCGGCTCGATGAGCCGATTGCCGCACGGTTCGCCCTGCCGTCTTATTTCTTTTTGGCGGTGCTGGCGGGCTGGTGGGCGCGGACGCTCGATGTCCGCGGTTGGCCCGCAACCGGGATCATGGCCGGCGGACTGGCCGTCTGGGTGCTGGTCTTTGGCTTCACGGCGTACGCGCACCGGTTCTACACGTCGCAGAACATGGTCATGCACGAGTTGAATTGGGAGATTGAGCAGGCGGCCAAACGCCCGCGGCCCACGCTGCTGATCACCTCTAAGGCCACGCTCCCGTTCCTGATGGAAAAGATTCCCGCGGTGAACACCGTGCTCGCCCGCGTGCGGTTGCCGCAGATCGCGTGGCACATGAAGCAGGGGACGTTTCGCGAGGTGATCGTCACGCAGGTGATCCGCCCCATGTCGGCTCAGGGCGACGCGATCATCGATCCCGAAGATGAATTTCCCGTGAGCCTGCACCTTGAGACGATCGCCGAGAAGCGATTTGGCGGACGTTGGATCCGCATCAGCCGGGTTACCGGGATCGACCTGCCGCCTCCGACGCCTTCACCGGCACAATAACCGCGGGACCGTTCACGGCCTGCTCCAGGGCGCCCTGCCAGTCTTTCAATGAACCGCCGAGCGCGGCGCGCAGTTCGGTCGCATCGAGGCGGAAAATGAAGATCGCGTGTCCGATCACCGATTCGGGCCGGCGGACGCGGAGGTAGTGGCAAAGCCGCGCGAAGCGCAGTTCCTCGTAGCGTTTCCACGACGCGGCCCAATTCGCGGCCGGCGCGTCGCGCAGCAGCTCCACGCGCCGGCGGGGATCGTCCTGATACGCGAGCAGCACCGGCTCGATGGCGCGCAACTGCTGGAATTCCTTTTCCCGCTCCAGCGTCCAGTCGCCGCGGATCGGGCTGTAAACGTGCTGCAGCATCGTGGCGCTGATGGCGTAAACGCCGGGGGTGAGCGGACGCCACGGCCGCGGCGATCCGACCTCGGGTAGGGTGGGCAGAGCGGTTGCGGAGATCCCCTCGTAGACCGGATCGCCCGTGCCGAAGTAAGAAAGGAACACGCGTTCACTCCGGGCGTTGGCATCGAGCCAGTGTTTGAGGCCGGGCAGCTCCTGCCCCCAATCGAGCGAACTGTCCACGAGGTGCCGCCAACCGTTGGCGGAGCCGCCGACGAGCTGGTTGAAATACGCGAGGTAGTGTGGCCGCGCGCGAATTGATTCCGCCGCATGCCAAACCAATGCACCGGTAATGCAGACCAGCGCCAACGGACGGCGCACCTCGAGCCAGCGACCCAGCCAACCGGCCGCGATGAACAAGACCGGATACGTCGGGAGAATGTGCCGGTGACCGATGTTCAGATGGCTCGTTAGCGACGTGATCCAGTAGACGGCAAACAGCGCCGCAAGCGGTGTCAGCGGGCGAAGGCGCCGGGCCACTGCCGCGAGTCCTTCCCGCGTGCGCTGCCGGCCGATGGCGAGTCCGCCCGATATGGCGCCGCCAGCCAGCAGCAGCAGGAACGGCAGCGTGGACTTCACCAGGAAGGCGAAGGGGAAGAACGTTACCCAGCCCGTCACGCCGTATTCTCCGCTCATGAACGCCCCGCGGGCGCGGGCGAACTGTAGTACGAACGTGAGTCCGTACAGCCAGGCCTCGGGGAGGGCGCGCCACTCTTTCAGCCACCAGATGACTTTGCCGGGGAAGCCGATACCCGTCAGCGTCCAGCCCCAGCCGTGATTGAACGTCGCGCCGTCGGCCAGCGTCGGGGCGAACGCGCTGTAGCGGAAACCGTAGAATAACCAGATGATCGTCCACGTCGCCGCGGCGTGGATCAGGCCCGTGCGCGCGAGGCGCAGCAGGGGTTGCGACCAGCCGTCGCGCCGCGCGGCGCCCGCGGCCCAGACGAGCCCCACGAGCCCGAGTATCGGAATCAACAGGACGGCGGAAAATTTGGCGACAAACGCGCCGCCGAGCGTCACCGCGCTGATCGCCGACCAGCGTGGGCCGGGCTCCTCGAGGTGACGCCACCAGGCGCCGGCCGAGGCGAGGAAGAAGAACGTCATCACGGCGTCCGACGTGGTCAGGGCGCCGTGCGCGAGAAAGGTCGGGCTGAATGCGAAAAGGACCAGCGAGATGAACCCGCCGCGGACGCCGAACCACGCCCGCGACCACAGGAAGATCAGCAGGCCGGTGGCGACATTCACCCCTGCGATCATGGCGCGGCCGAGGAAGAGCCACTCGTCGGCGGCAATACCCTGCCGGTAGAAAAACGTGTGGCCGTAGTTCCACACGTCGGCGGTCTTCCACGATTCCAACGTCGCCGGCGGCAGCGGCACGCCGGCGAGCGTCATGGGTACTGCCGCCAGCCGTTGCGGCAGGTTGCCGTTTTCCGGCTGCAGCCGGTAGTCGCCGCGGGTGTTGTAGGCTTGGCCCGCGGCGAGGTGGGCGATCTCGTCCGACGTCATGCTCTTCTCCGCGCTCGCCGTGACGGCGAGCCAGGCGTGCCATGCGAGTAACGCGGCGACGGCCGCGACGAGGAGTGCCCGGTTGCGCGGGTTCACGGTTTTTTCTCCCCGGCCACGCCGCTGTACACGTTCCAGTTTCCGATCGGAATTTCCCGCGAATTCGGCGGCAGCATCCGGCGCGCGATGCCCCAATCGGTCCAGTCGTTGCGAAACGCCATCGCCCGCATTGCCGGCGGCAGGTGTTGCGCCGCCTGCTCCGAATTAACCGGTTTTTTCGCCCGCAGGTGCACGTACATGCCGTCCTCGTCGTGATAGTAGCGGTGATCGCTGTAGAGCGTCACGAGCGGGTGCACCGGAAACCAGACGGCGTTGCGGTACTGGGCGGCGATCTGCGCGGCTTCGTCGTAGCCCGCGGTTTGCGGTCGGAGGCGCACGTCGGGCTCGAGCAGAATCCGGCCGCAGGCGGAGCCCGCGGCGATCACGCCGGCCGCGAGACTGAAGGACCAGAAACGCGCCGGGCTCAGGCGCGCGGCGAACAGCGTGGCGAGCACGGGCGGCAACCACAGCACGAGCCCGTGGATCGAGTTCGTCCAGCCGCCGACCTTCATCATGCCGGCGAGGCCGAGGGGCAGCGTGCACACCCAGGCGAGTGCGGGGAGAAGCAGGCTCGGGCGGCTGAATTCGCGGCGCCAAACGATCATGACCACGGCGGGCAGGCCGAGGAGCAGCGCGAGTTCGGACGCGACCATTTTCAGCCGCAGCGCGACATCCGGCGCCCAGCCGAGTCCGCCGGGGATCGCGACCAGTGTGAACCAAAGTCCGGCAAACCCAAAGAGCGCAATCGCCCCCAAGCCGATCACTCCGCCGGCGACCATGCAGCGCATGACATGCAACAGCGCGGCGCGGCGCCCCGACGTGAACCCGAGCCAGAGCACCTGCGCCAACGGAATGCCGAGGGCGATTTGTTTGCACGCGACGGCCGCGGTGGCGATCGCCGCGGCCAACCACAGTGCGCCGGGGCCCCGCGCGCGGAGCAGAATCAGGTTGCCGACGAGGCCGCAGGCGACCGCGAGGTTGTCCGAGAAAATCACCGAGTAGTGCAGCTCCGGCCAGGCCCCGAGGCACAGCAACAGGGCGGCGGTGCGACCGAGCCAAGCCGTCGCCGGGTCGTCGTCGCCGGGCCAGAGCCAGCAGACGAGGGCGAGCGGCACCAACGTGAGCGCGAGGGTGAGCCCGCCGGCGATCAGCAGGGCGCCGGCCGCGCTGGAGGCCCACGACGCGGGCCACATGAACAGCACCGGCAGCGGTCCGTACATCCAGGTGTTGATCGTGCCGCTGGCGCCGCTCGGATAGACTGGCCAGCCCTGCGCCAGTGCGATGGTCGGCGCGAGGCGCATGTCGTTCCAGGGGATCGACGGAAACCGGCAGAACCGGCTCCACAGCCAGACAGACCAGAGTGTGCCCGCGAGCAGCAGGGAGACGATGGCGCCGCACCGCACGGCGAAGAGTGACCCGCGGTGCGATGCGTTTGCAGCCGGCATGGGTGAGTACACCCCGATCACCGTAACGACCCCGCGGCCTGGCGGTGGCGGGTGGTCGCTCGCGGGCCGGTGCGCGGCAGGCACGGTGGTGCGATCATCATCGTGGATACTTTTTGGCGGGCCCCTCGTGAGTCGAGTGCATTCTCCGGCGTGGGGTTTTGCACTTGGATATCGCGGGTGGCTGAAACAATTTCCGGCCCCAACAGATGGACGCCGCCGAATACACCAACATCGCCGCCCTCGAAGTCGACCACTGGTATTACTCAGGCAAGCGCCGGTTTGTCCGCGATTGGATCCACAAAGTGCGTCCGCCCGCCTCCAACGACGTGTTGCTGGACTGCGGCGCCGGCACTGGCCGATTTGCCGAGGAAATGGCGGCCTCGTGCCGCGTGATGGTGCTCGACGACCACGAGGAGGCGCTCCGGATCCTGCGCACCCGGTTCCGCCCCGAGCAGATTCTCAGCCTTGCCGGTGACCAGGTTCCGCTGCCGGACGGCGCGCTCGAATATGTGACGGCGCTCGATGTGCTGGAGCATGTGCCGGACGACCGTGCGGTTGTCCGCGGGTTTCACCGCTTGCTGAAGCCAGGCGGGCTCGCGGTCGTCACGGTGCCGGCGAGCATGGCGCTGTGGAGTGACTGGGACGTCGCGCTGCATCACTTCCGCCGCTACGACCGGCCGCAGTTGCGCGCGCTTTTTCCGGACGGTGAGTGGGAAATCATCCACGCCAACTACACCAACGTCCTCGTTTATCCCGCGGTGTGGGCCGTGCGCAAGTGGCGGGCGTGGCGCGGTCCGACTAAACCCGCGGCCGCCGGGGCGGTGCGCAGTGAGGACAAGATTCCGGCGGGACCGGTGAACGCTTTTTTGCGGGCGCAGTTCGTGCACCTCGCCCACTGGCGCATTCCTTTTCCCTTCGGCGTTAGTCTGGTGCTCGTCGCCCGGCGGCGCGGTTGATCACAGCCCGAGGCGAGCGAGACCGATTTCCTGGCCGTCCGCATCGCGGAGGATGATCGTGGCGCCTTGTCCCACAGGGGAGAACTTTTCGCGGTCGTAGTACACCGAGAGTTCGCTCGGTCCGGCGGGTTTCAGCGGCCAGGGGGACGGTTGTGCCGTTCCCCTGGCCTCGCCGCGGATGTTCACCGGGGTGACTTCCACGCGGGCATTGCCCCGGTGCAGCAGGGTCGGCTTGCCGGTGACCGGCGACGAAAGCTCGATACTCGCGATCGGCCGGCCCGGCAGCGGAAAGAACGTGAAACGCAGCAGCGTCGTGGCGGCGTCCGGGGCGGCGCGCGCCGCGGGCGTCAGCGTGAGCATCTCGGCGACGAGGAAGGGTCGGATCTTCCGGCCGCGGCGGACGCGGAACTCAACATCATCGAAGGCGAACGCGGGCTCGTACTCGCGCTGGATAAAATCGTAGAGCGGGCCCTTCGGTGCGAGGTTGCGCTCGGCGAGGAAGCGCACGTGGCCGGGTTGCACGATGACGCAGGCCCGGGGGTGGGCCTCGAGTTGGCGGATGATCGCCTGCTGCTTGTCCGCATCGAGCAGCGAGAACCAGTGCGTGACGTTGGCGAGGGTCGGCGCGGGGAGTTCGGTCCAGAGGTTGAAGCTGAAGGTGCCGGGCAGGGAGAACAGCATGTCGCCGTGGGCCACGGCATTTTGCGTCAGTAGCCGGAACAGCGCGGCGGAGTTGTCCGGGAGGCGGATGCGCTCTGCGCCGGGCATCTCGAGATTCTGGCCGTCGCTGTAGCGCGTCGCGACCTGCGCAAAATTCCAGCCGGTGAAGGCGGCGAAGGCGGTGAGTCCTGCGCCCGCGGCGAGCGCGGCCGGCCGCAGCAGGGCGGGCCGGGTTCGGCCGTGGTGTTTCGCGAGCCAGACTGCGGACTCCCACGCACCGATCGCGGCGAGGGGCACGACCAGCACGGTGCCCCAGGCGATCTGACTGCCGGGGACGGGAAACGCATGGAGGCTTTGCCCGAGCAGCAGGAAGGCGAGCCAAGCCCGGGCTGCGTTGCGGGCCGACGGTACGCCGGCCAGCGGCCAGACATACAACCAAAGTAACGGCAGCGCCCAACCGAAAGCGAAGTAGTCCGGGCGCACCATCGGGTAACGCGCGACCTCAACCGCCAGCCCAACGGCCGCGCCGATTCTCAGGACGGCCACCACCGTGTCCACCGCGGCGCCCTGACGGAGGCGCAGGAACCACGCCACCAGACAGCCGGCCGTCGAAACAGCGGTGATGCCTTGTATCCCTGCCGGCCAGACGTAGCGCAGGTTAAAGTTCACCGGTTGCTTCAACGGCCCGAGCAGCAGCCCCTCGAGCAAGTCGCGGCCGCCGGTGCCGCGCCATGCGACTACCCCGAGGATGACCGCGCCGGCGACGCCCGCCACGAGTAGCGCGGTGCCCAGCGCGCGCCAGCCGACGCGGCCGGTGGCGCCGACGCCGGCGGTGACAGCCAGGGCGATGGCGGAGCCGCCGAACGTCACGGCAAAATCCCGGACCCAGTCGGTTCCGAGGAGCGGTCGCATCAGGGCCAGCGGCAGCGCCACGCCGACCGTCGCGACGGCCAGCGGGGCCCAGCGGCGCACCCACGCGGTTTGGTGAAACAGCAACAGCCACGCGCACGCCGAGAATGCGGCGAAGACGCCGATGTTGATTTTTGTCAGCAGCAGCAGGGCGACGCCGGCGGCGACCCCGCGCGCCCACGCGAGGCCCTGGTCGCGTTCGATCCACCGGCAACCCAGGACGGCCAGCAACGTGGTGAGCAGCACGATCAGCCCGCCCGGGTGCGTGGGCTCGCTGGCCATGACCCAGAGGTAGACAAACACCGCGGTGATGGTCGCGACGCGCGGGGCGATATGGCGGGTGACCTGGGCCACCAGCACGCCGCAGCCCCACGCCGTGCCGGCCCAGGCGAGCAGAGTGATGAACCGGCCGACGTTGTGTGTGAGCGGGAGCCCAATGCTCTGCAGCCCGGAGTAGAAAACGAACGGAAATGGCCCGTACTGCGAGTAGACGTCGCGGTAGAGTCCGCCGTGGGTGGCGTAGTTCTTCAACGAGAACAGCACGTAGCCCTCGTCGTCGTAAAACATGAACGTGCTGTACATCACCAGAGTGGCCGCGACGGTGAGGAGCGCGGTGACCGCCGCCGGCGCGAGCCGGCTGGGCCCGGAGGGGTATTTTTCTTTGACCTGAGCGATCACGCGCAGAGGGCTCCGGTGGGGGGGGGCGAACCGGCCTTGGCCGACCAAGCGGCAGGCAACGAAAGCGGGGCGATTGCAGCCATGGGAATACGCAGCATGAAAACGGTCCGGGCGACGGCGAGCAGGAATCCCCGCGGGAGAAAGTGGACGCTAACCGTTTCCGGATTCATGCGACTGCCACCAGATATTTCCGACGGGCAGCCGCGCGGTTGGACCTTCGCGGGCCTCGAGCGAAAAATGCACGCCCCCTTGCGATAACCGCCCCTTTCAACGCCGGTCCGCGGCCACGCCGGTGCCGCCGGGTTCCTTGACCACGTAGTTCGGCCGGCGCTTCACCTCGTCGTAGATGCGGCCGAGATATTCACCGAGGATACCGATGCCGATGAGCTGCACGCCGCCGAGGAAGAGGACGACCGACACCAGCGTGGTGTAACCGGTGGGTGCGGTCTCGATATTAAGGATACGCCGCATGGCGTAGAAAACCGCGGCGGCGAAACCAAGCAGCGCGATGCTGATGCCGGCATAGGTGAGGACCCGGAGCGGCAGGTGCGAAAAACTGAAAAGGCCGTCGAGGGCGTAGCGCACGAGCCGGCGGAAACTCTGCTTCGGCTGGCCGGCGGCGCGTTCCTGGCGGTCGTAGAGGACGTCGGCGGTTGG
>CAIJFT010000337.1 GCA_903820035.1 uncultured Opitutia bacterium | reverse complement strand
GATCCCGCGTGGCACAAGATTAGCAAGTGCTTGTCGCGGGGCAGGCTGTCGACCTGCTCGGGGACTTGCCGCATCGGGATGTGCACCGCGCCCGCGACCCGGCAGATATCCAACTCGAAAGGTTCGCGGACATCGATAATCACGGTGCCGTCCGGCGACTGTTCGCGGAGGGACTTGGCCTCGGTGACAGAAATTTCAAGCGGGGTTTCAGCGGCGTTCATCGTGGTAAAGGGGGCTGGCGCCGGCGCGCACGCGTCGGCGTAGCGTTCCGGGCGCAGGTCGCAGATCGACGGGGTCGCGCCGCAGACCGGACAGTCGGGCGCCGGAGGAAGTTGCAAGGTCTGAAAGCGTTGTGCCAGGGCGTCGTAGGTCAAAAACCGGCCGACAAGCGATTCGCCGATGCCCGTCGCCAGCTTGATGGCTTCGAGGGCCTGCAGGCTGCCGATCACGCCGCAGAGGGCGCCGAGCACGCCTGCTTCGCCGCAACCGGGCACGCTTCCGGCCGCGGGTGGCGCGGGGAATAGGCAACGGTAGCACGGACCGCCCCGCGCCGGATCGAACACCGTGACCTGGCCCTCAAACTTGAAAACGCTGCCGTATACCAGCGGCTTGCGAGCGAGCGCGGCGGCGTCGTTGTTCAGGTAGCGCGCGCCAAAATTATCCGTTCCGTCGACGATGATATCGTAGCCGGAGAACACGGCCAACGCGTTGTCGGGCGTGATCCCGCCCGGGTGCTCGTTGACGCGGATGTGGGGATTGGTGGCGCGCAGGCGGCGGGCGGCGGACGCGACCTTGGATTGGCCGACGGTTGCATCGTCGTGGAGTAATTGCCGCTGTAAATTGTGGGACTCGACGCGATCGAAGTCGGCGATGCCGATGGTGCCGACACCGGCGGCGGCGAGGTAGAGGGCGGCCGGACTACCAAGCCCGCCGGCGCCGATCACCAACAGTGCGCTAGCTGCCAGCTTGCGCTGGCCGGCGACGCCGATGTTTTCGAGCCGGAGGTGGCGGCTGTAGCGGGCGAGTTCTGCGGGCGAGAGGTCGGGCGGTTCGGCCATCGGCGGGAAGGAGAGCCCTAAGTTTCGGGGCCGCAATTGAAATTGCGCCGTGCGGCTCGCCCCGCCGTCATCGCCCGCATGCGTTTTCTCGGGATTGATTACGGCGCCCGCCGCATCGGGTTGAGTTACGGTGACGACCTCGGCGTGGCCACGCCGCTGCCCGCGCTCACCGAGGCCGACCCCGTCAAACGGTGGGAGTCCCTGCAGGCGGTGGTGCGGACCCGCCGGATTACTGACTTGGTCGTCGGCTATCCCTTGAACATGGATGAAACCGCCGGCTTCAAGGCGAAGGAGGTCGATGCGTTTGCCGCGCGCCTGCGGAAAGAGACGGGTTTGCCGGTTCACTTGGTGGACGAGCGCCTCACCAGCTACGAAGCGGAGTCCACGATTGCGAAGTCCAGGCGCCGCGAGGTCCGGGCCAGCGGGATCATCGATTCGCGGGCGGCGACCCTCATTTTGCAGGATTACCTCAACCAGAAATTGCCGCCGCCCGCGCCGCCCGAGGAGGAGCCGTGAGCGCGACCCGTTGGAAGTGCGTCTGCGCCTACGACGGCGCCTCGTTTGCGGGGTGGCAGAGTCAGGCCGGCGGCATGGCGATCCAGGACGTCATCGAGGCCCGGCTGGCGGCGGTATTCAAAACGCCGTTGCGCATTCACGGCAGCGGTCGGACCGACGCCGGGGTCCACGCGCGCGGGCAGGTGTTTCACTTTGATGCCGCGTGGCCGCATGGCACGGCGAAGCTGCTCCTGGCGCTGAACGCCACGCTGCCGCCGGCGTTGCAAATCAAGTCCGTCCGGGCCGTCGGGGCGGATTTTCACGCGCGTTTCCGGGCCACGGGCAAGCGTTACGACTATTACTTGTATCTTGGCGACGCGGATCCGTTTACGCGGCCCTATTGCTGGTGCGTCTATCGGCCGCTCGACGTACCCGCCATGCAGGCGGCGGCCGGAGCGCTGACCGGCACGCATGATTTCCGCGCTTTTACGGCGCTGAACGGTCCGGAGCGCGAAGACACCGTGCGTGAGTTGCGCAAACTCGCGGTGGTGCGCCGCGGTCGCCGGATTCAGATCACGGCGGAAGCCGGTGGATTTATGTACAAGATGGTGCGCAGCCTTACCGGTACGTTGGTCGCGGTGGGCGAGGGTAGGCTGGCCGTCGAGGACGTGCGCAAACTTCTTGCGTCCACCGTGCGGACACCCCGCGTGCAGACCGCGCCGGCGCAGGGGCTGTTTCTGACGAAGGTGTTTTATTGAGGCCGCCGTGTCCGGGTTCCCGAACGTTTGCGGAGCGGTCGGCGGCGCATCCGGCGCGCGCAGGGAGGATTCGGTTTCCGGTGGAACCCGCGGTTCCCGGCGGATTTTTCGGCTAGGGGCTGCCAAATTAAGACGCGATGCGGGCATCGGGCTCCACCCGGCGCGAAATTCTGAAACGGCACGATGAAGCGCTGGTTGCTGGATTTGGCGCACGGGTTGGCCGAGGCGGTGTTCCCGCCGTCGTGTGTGCACTGCCGCGGGATGGTTGAGACACCGCGGTGCGGGGCTGGGGCGGTGGACGGATTTCGCCATCTCTGCCCGCGGTGCGTGGCGCAACTGGAGTTTGTGCGTCCGCCGCACTGCACGACCTGCGGGCATCCGTTCTACGGTGTCGTGGACGGGCCGAGGCGCTGCGAGAAGTGCGAGGGCCTGGATCCGGCGTTTGGCGAGGGCCGCACCGCCGTGATCTTCAAGGGTCCGGCCCGTTCGCTCGTGCTGGAGTTGAAATACCACCGCGGACTGCACGTGCTGGCCGACTTCGGGGAGGTGTTTCGGCGGGCTCCGCACGTTCTGGATCTGGTTCGCGGCGCGACGTTGGTGCCGGTCCCCTTGCATCCGCGGAAGGCGCGGGAACGCGGCTATAATCAGGCGGCACTGCTCGCAGAGAGCTTGGCGAGTGCCGCCGGTGCCGGCACTCGGGTCGAGCCCTTCCTCCGACGCGTGGTGGACACGCCAACGCAGACGGCGTTCGACCGACGCACCCGGATGGGGAACCTGAAAAATGCCTTTGCACTCGCCCCACGTGCGGCCCTAATGCCCGACCAACACCTTATCTTGGTCGACGATGTTTTCACGACAGGTTCCACCCTCAACAGTTGCGCCCGCACCCTTCGCCGTGCGGGGGCGCTGAACGTGGACGTCGTAACCTTCGGCCACGGTTGATTTAGCCATGCATTTCGACAAACCGACCTATACGGTGCGCAAGTCCCGCAAGAAGGACATTCCCAAGGGGCTTTACACCAAGGACCCCGTTTCGGGGGACATTGTTTTTAATAAGGAAGTCGAGGACAACCAGATGGTTGCGCCTAAGAGCGGCCACCATTTCCCGATCGGGGCCCCCGCCCGCATCGCGAGACTATTCGACGCCGGGACCTTCACCGAAACGGATGCCGCAGTGCGTTCCAGCGACCCGCTGAGTTTTGTCGACTCCCAGCCCTATCCGGAGCGGATCAAACGCTACGAAAAAGAGAGCGGGCTGCCTGAGGCCGTGATTTGCGGCGTCGGCAAAATTTACGGCCTTGAAGTGTCGGTTGCGGTAATGGACTTCCGCTTTTGCGGCGGCGCCATGGGCGCGGCGGCGGGCGAGAAAATCACCCGGGCCATCGAGAACGCGACCACCCGTCGCATCCCGTGCATCATTTTCAGCGCGTCCGGCGGCGCCCGGATGCAGGAAGGTATTTATTCCCTGATGCAGATGGCGAAGACCAGTGCTGCGCTCGGACGTCTGGCTCAGGCCGGACTGCCTTACGTCTCCGTGCTGACGCACCCGACGATGGGTGGCGTGACGGCGAGTTTTGCGACGTTGGGTGATATCATCATTGCCGAGCCGGGAGCCTTGATCGGTTTCGCCGGCGCGCGCGTGATCAAGGACACCACGAAGCAGACACTGCCCACCGGGTTTCAGACGGCGGAGTTTTTGCTGAAGCACGGCCTGATTGACCAGATCGTGAACCGTCTGGAAATGCGCGGTCGGCTCCACGACCTGCTGTCGGCGCTCTTCCTCCGGAAGAAGGCTCCAATCCCCGCCGGCGTCGCCTAAGCCGCCGGTCGACCCCATGGCCTTGCGCGAACCGGCCGATTACGCGGCGGTCTCGGAGTTTCTCTTTGCCCAGCGGGCGCACGGCCGGAAATTCGGCGTCGCCCGGATGCGGGCGCTCTCTGCCGTGCTCGGTCACCCCGAGCGGATGGTGCCCTGCCTCCACGTTGCCGGCACCAACGGCAAAGGCTCGGTCGCCGCGATGCTCGACGCCATTTTGCACGCCGCGGGTTGGCGGACCGGACTCTACACGTCGCCGCACCTGGTTCACCTCGGCGAGCGCGTCCAGGTCGACCGCACCGCGCTGACCGAGCGGGAAATTTGCGATTACACCGCCGAGTTGCGGCCCGTGGCGGCCGCGCTCGTGGCGGCGGATCCGGACGACGAGCCGAGTTTCTTCGAGTACATGACGGCGATGGCGTTCCTCCAGTTTGCCCGCCGGCGCTGTGATATTTCGGTGATCGAAGTTGGGCTTGGGGGCCGGCTCGATGCGACCAGCGTCGTGACGCCGGAGGTTGGTATCATCACGTCGATCGCGATGGATCACTGTGAGATTTTGGGGGACACGATCGAGGCCATCGCGACGGAGAAGGCCGGCATCATCAAGGCGGGCCGCCCCGTTATCTTGGGTCGCGTGCCGCGCGGAGCCGAACGGGTCATCCGCGAGATCGCGGGCCAACGCGGCGCCCGGGTGGTGTCGGTGACCGAGGAATTCGGGGACGATCTGGCCCGTTACCCGCACACGAATCTTGAGGGTGACTATCAGCGTTGGAATGCGGCCACCGCCACGCTTGCGGCGCGGACATTGGACGAACGCTGGCGGATTACCCCCGAGGTGATTGCGCGCGGACTCGCGCGCGTGGATTGGCCGGGCCGCTGGCAACGGGTGAGCCTCGGCGGGCGGCGCGCGATTTTGGATGCGTCGCACAATCCCGAGGGCGCGCAGGTTTTGGATTCGAACCTCGCGCACCTTGCCGCCGAGACGGGGCGCGCCCCGATCGTGATCACGGGCGTGTTGGGCGCGGCGAGGGCGCGGCCGTTGCTCGAGACCATTGCACGGCATGCGTCGGTGATTCATCTCGTCGTGCCGCAGCAACCGAGGGCCTGCTCGTACGAGGAATTGAGTGCGCTGATTCCGGCCTCGTACCGCGGTCGAATCGTGCGGTCCACGGTCGAACATTTGTTTCCGGCGACGGATTGCTGCACCGCGGGCGGCCCCGATGATGTCGTGGTGGTGACCGGCTCCATCTATCTGCTCGGCGAAGTGATGGCGCGACTGACTTAGCCCGTTGGCGTGGGCCGCTGCGGAAGCGCGCCGTGGTCGGGGTGATCCTGGACTTGAATGAGGCACGCCGACGGCCGCTTATTTCCGGCAGCCGAACGATTCACTCCGCGGTGGGGCGCGATGTCCTCCGGCGAGCTCGTTTGCGCGCGCCCGCCCGAAAACCCGCTGCGGCCCTCGGGTACTGCCTTTAAGGCGTGACGTTGGTCCGGTCTTCGAAGGGTCATCCTGAATCGTTTCGCGTACGGTCGGTCGCCTTGGATGCGCGCCGCCGGGCCCGGCAGCGCGCATAACGGCTTTGCCGTTGACAGCGGCGCGGCTAATTCGATTTAGCATGTTCCTTTCCCCACGCTTGTTCGACCGCTTTCAGGCGGGTCGGAGGTGTGTTGCACGCTCTCCCCACGAGAAAAACCCATGATACCTAGTCAACGAACCAACCCCCATTCCTATCCTGCGACCTCGCCCACCCGTTGGGCCGGGCAATTACTCGCGATTCCGCTCCTCGGCGCGGTTCTCACCGCTGAGGCGGCGACTCCGGCGGCGAAAGCCGACGAGGCGGTCAAGCTGAGCGCGTTCGAGGTCAGCTCGAACCGCGTCGGGCCCTATCAGGTGTCCGACTCCACCAGCGGTGGCCGTTTGCGCACGGACATCTTTGAGTCCACGCAGGGCATTTCTGTCATCACGCGGGAACTGATTCAGGACATGGGTGCGACCGACGCGTTGAACGCGCTGCAACTGGTGGCCGGCATCTCGAACAACAGCACGAGCATTGGCGACCGCCTTTCGATCCGCGGTTATCAGGGCGGCATCGGCAACATGGACGGCTTTTCGGCGCCCTCGAGCCAAGTGAAGCTGGATCCCGCGATCTTTGAGCGCATCGAGTTTGTGCGCGGCCCGAACGCGATCCTTTCCCCCGGCGGTCCTCCGGGCGGAACGATCAATATCATCACGAAGGTGGCTGAGTTGAAGAACTTCACCCGCCTTGATGTGCAGGTGGGGCGTTATGACACAAACCGCGCCGATCTGGATTTCAACCGCTCGATCGACCGCAACAGCGCCTACCGCCTGGTGGTGGCGACGAAGTACCATGAGCAGGGCAATAATCAGGGCTATGCCCGCGGTCTGACCGTGATGCCGTCTTATACGACGCGGATCGGCGCCAACTCCCGCCTGACGCTCGAGTACATTTTCTCCTGGGGCAAGGGCCTGAATTTCACCGGTCTGCCGCTCGATCCTTCCGTCAGCCCGCTGACCGGGGTCAAGTTGCTGCCGGGCTTGAATCCGTCGCAGACGGCGTACGGTGACGATGTGGACGACCTGAGCGCGATGAATCGCACGAGCACGAACAACTACCGCGTGCTGTTTACGACCACGGTGTCGGATCAGTTCTCGATCCGCCTCGCGGGTCGGATGTGGACAGGTTGGGACTCCAACAACCAGTGGAACCTGCTCGGCAACACCGGCGGCGCAGTGAATCCGAAGACCGGCTTTTTCACCCCGGGCTTCACGTTTGGCGGCGCGCCGGACTTCCGGGCCATTCCCGCCGCTCCGATCTCCAACCTCTACGGCGTGAGCCAATCGCCCTCGAATTCGTTTGTGCGCAATTACGAGTTTCAGAACGACTACGTCTTCAAGTTCGCGGTGGCGAAAGTCGCGTTCGAGACATCCGGCGGCATTTCCGGCGCGCTGACGCGTTCGCGCAACACCGGTTACCCGGCGACGAGCGCGCCGATCGACATCTACCACGTGCCGAGCCGCGCGACCTACACGACGACGAGCCTCGCGAGCTCCGACCGCCTGACGACGACCAAGTCGTTGCAACTTTACGTCAACGAGAACGCGAAGCTCCTCGACGGCAAAGTGGTGGTGAACGCCGGTCTCGCCCAGAATTGGTATCACGGGCTGGTGGAAGACTATCGCAACAAGGTGAGTTACTTCACGCACCCCGATCCGCTGGTTGCCAATTACGGCGTGGTTTTTCACCCGGTGACGGATGTCTCGCTCTATTACGGCCACACCGAGAACGCCTCTCAGATTGTCCAGCCGCGCCAGACCGGTCGGAACAACGAACTGCAGGACGGCCGGCAGGATGAGGTGGGCCTGCGCTACCGCTTCCTGGGTTCGAAGGCGGTGGCGACCGTCGCGTACTATGACTCGTCGCAGTCGAACAACTCGATCCTCAATCCGGCCCTCTTCTCCGTGCCGCCGCCGGTGGTGGCACCGCCGCCGCTGTTCATGGACCGCGTGGCCCGCGGCTGGGAGTACGAGCTCAACATGGCGGTGTCCTCGAGCCTGTCCCTGATCGCCAACTACACGAACTTCCGCAACCGCAGTCCGTACGGCACGCCGTTCCGCGGCGCTTCCGAGAATTCCGGGGCCGCCTGGGTGAACTACAAGTTCGTCGATGGTGTCGCCAAGGGCCTGTCTTTC
>CAIJFT010000336.1 GCA_903820035.1 uncultured Opitutia bacterium | reverse complement strand
GTCGCTGGAAGCCCGATCTTATGGTGCGCGAACGACGCCGTTGCCGGCTCCAGCATATCGCGACTTACCGCCGCATGGATAAAAAGCTCGATCTGGTCCGAGGGAAGAGCGGACTTCCCTAGCGCGGCCCGGCCTGCCGCCGCGCTGGCATCGGACGGCCGAGTGCCCGCGGGCCACATCCGGCGCTCGCGGATACCGGTCATTAACTCGAGCCGGCCGGCCGGCAACTTGAGACGGTCGTACAACGGTGCGAGGCGCCGCTCGATGTCGGCCGAGGTCCAGACTTCTTCCGGCAGTGCGAGCGCGATCGCCTCGATACAAACGTTTTCGAATTTCATGCCGGCGCTCACGGTCCTGCCCGCATGGCGAGCCGTACGATCTCACTATCAAAGTAATTCGATCCAAGCCCGGCATCGACCACGATCGTGGCGCCGTTAATCCCGCTGCTGCGCTCGCTGAGCAGAAAGGCGACGACGTCTGCGACCTCTTGCGTTGCGAGGTTCTTTTTCCGGAACGTCAGCTTCTCGGCATAAAGGTAACTCTCAATGTAGCCCGGAATTCCCGCCGAGGCACTGGTCTTGAGCGGACCTGCTCCGACCGCATTAAAACGCACCGCTGTATCGGCGCTGAAGGACTTCGCCAGGAAGCGCACCATCGACTCCAAGGCGGCCTTGATCGGACCCATGTAACCGTAGTTATCGGGCGTCACCAGCAACGACGAGATGCCGATCGTCACCACTGACGCCGTCGGGGCGAGATGCGGCTTCAGCGCGCGAGCCATTTCAACGAGCGAGAAAGCGGACACGGTCATGGCTTGGGCAAAGTCCGCGCGCTTTGTTTCGTGGAACGGTTTGAAACCTTCGCTGTAGTTCGCGAACGCAATGGAATGAACGACGCCATGGAGCGGGGCGTGCCTGGCGGCCGCCACTTCGGCAGCGAGCCGGTCCACTTCCCCCGCTTTTTCCACATCGCAGAGGAACACCGGCCTGCCCGCGAGGAGCGTCTCCAGTGATTTCTTCCGGGCCTCCGAGCGGACGCTGTACACCACGGAGGCACCTTGCGCCTCGAGCGTTTGCGCAGCGAACCAGGCCACGCTTTTGCGGTTGGCCACACCGAAGACCAGAAAGGTCTTACCGCTCAATTTGAGAAAATCGCTCATGCCGGAGTGCCGCCGGGGGTCTTCCACGCGACCGCGAAATCGACATTCAACACCCTGGTGCCGTCCGCTTTTTTGATGCTGCCGCTCAGCATGGTGAAGCCACCCATCGCATCCTTCTCCTTCACCTCGAGGGTGATCGTATCACCGGGGTAAATCGGGCTTCGGAAACGCACGTCGCTGATCTTGGCAATCAGCGGGACGCCCTCCCCGGGCTTGGCGCCCGCGGCCTTGGCCTTCAGCGCCATGTGGCACGCGGCCGTCTGAAACACGGCCTCGCAGAGCAGTACGCCCGGAGTGATCGGAGCCCCGGGATAGTGGCCGCGATAAAAGTCCTCTTCCGCCCGCCAAGTCCGCTTGGCGATCAGGTGGTCCGGAGCGGAGCTGACGATTTCGTCGACGAACAAAAACGGTGGTCGGTGCGGGATGAGGTCGGTAACTTGGGACATGATTCAGGCGGCGGGGTGTTTTGCAGCGAAGAGCGCTTTGTCGATCTGGTTGGCGACGATCACGCCATAATTGATGGTACCAAGCCAGCCCGACATGATGATGCCGACCGAACCCGCGTGGTACAGTCCCGGCAGTTTTTCCGGCAACTCCATTGACACCTTGAGCCCCTCGAATTTCGTGCCGAACGACGTCCCACCGGCATGCGTCGTGTAACGCTCGATGGTCCGCGGGGTCGCCGCCTCGCGCCAATCAATTTTGGCGCTTACGCCTGGGATGAATTTTTCCAACGCGGCCACAGCCTCGTCGATCAGTCTCTGCTTTTCGCGCTCGTAGTCAGGCTCGGGCAGCGCCGCCCAATCGCCGTACTGGCCGTTTAACGATGCGACCACCGTGTACCGGTCGGAGCCGGGGCGCGTCTCGGGGTAATAGATCGAAAAGGTCCGGCTGGTGGTTCGAAAATCCGTCAACTCCTGGCTGCTAAATTGGGGGTTGGCGGACGTAAAAACGAGGTCACCAATGTGCGGAATTGACTCACCTTTTCGGATACCGAGATAGACCTGGCATGAGCTGGAGTTGATGCGCACGGCCTCGGCGGAGGCGACGTAGTCGGCGGGAAAATTAGCCTTCCCGCCGAGTCGGAAGATCGTGTTCTTGATATTGGCGTTTGAGAGCACCGCCTTGGCGCGGATGACCCGGCCGTTGCCCGCAACGACGCCGCAAGCAACTTTCTTTCCGTTTCGTTCCTCAACCAGGACCTCCTGCACGAGGACCTTCTTCCGCAGTTCCACCCCGTTGCGCCGCAGTTCCTCGACCATCTTCTCGATGAGCACATCCGAGCCACCCCGGAACGTGTAAACGCCGGAGCCCATAAAGTTGGAAAACACGATACCGTAGGTGATCGCCGGGTCGTCGAGCGTCGAACCGTTGGCGTAAGCGATCGGCTCCATCAACAAACGCTTCACGTCATCGCGTCCCGGAAAGAAGCGCTCCAGCATCTGACCGGTTGTTTCCTGGTTGTTGTCGTAGAAATTCATCGACCGGAGGTGGTCGTAGAACGCCTCCACATGCGCACGCTCGAGGTGAAACTGCTCCACCAAGACCCGCGTATAGTCGTCACGGGTGAACGTCGTCCAGACGTCCATCTGCGGGTTGACGAAACGGATATCTTTTAACGGGACGATCGCGTCAGAGATCTCCTTCGTCCAATACTTACGGCACGACTTAACCATGCCGACCGGAAAACCGTGCAGCGAGATGTCGAAAATGTGCCCACCCTTCCGCGTAAACCAAGTGGCCAGACCGCCAAACTGATAGTGGTGTTCGAGCAGAAGCACGCGGTGGCCGGCCTTCGCGAGGACGTTTGCCCCCGTGAGTCCACCCAATCCGCTGCCGATCACGATCACATCGTACTCGTCGGCGACACCTTTGAGCCAGTCGTAAGCCATGAAAAGATTCAGCGTGGGTCGTCGGGCGGCGCTTGCCAATCCTGAGTTTCGCCGGGTGCGGTCCCGATACGTCAGCTCGCGCGCGGGCCCTACGCACGTTGCGCCTCAGGTGCTCTTGAGCACGTGGTAGTTCGCCATGGAAATGCCGCTCAGCATCGCACCGACGATGCCGAGAAACCCCTGGTCGGTCCCGCAAAGATAGACGTTGGCCAGCGCGGTGCGACCCTGCCGGTGCTTCACCGGCGCACCGTAAATCGCCCCGCCAAAGTGCCCAGTGTAGCGCGTGATCGTGCGGGGCGTAAACATGTCGGTCGTGAGAACCGCACGCTCATATGCCGCCTGATCTGGTAGCGGCGGGAGGAAGCGGCGGGCGCTCGCCTGCACGGCGGCAAACCAACGCGCCTTTTCGTCACGGTAGGCTGCTTCCGCCAGCGAGGCCCAGCGGTCATTGTTGGCGAGGCACGTGACGCGGACGATGCCCTCCGGCAGCGTCTGTACCGGTCCGAAATCGAAATTATTCGGCAGGCAGATGACGCCGCTGCGGGCATCGACGGCGCCGACGGGGCACGCATACTCAAGCCGCGGCGAGTCGTTGAAAAAAACGATCGTATCGTCGCCCCAACCCCAACGGGCCGGTTGCTGATTGAGCACCGTGATGGTTTCCACAAACGAGAGCCGGCCGGGGACAGAAGGGGGCGCTACCCGCGCAGGCGGCGTGATCAAATCCTCCGTCTCCGGTGCGCCGATCGAAGAAATGACATGGTCCGCGGTGATGGTGGAACCATCGTCGAGGAGCAGCGCCTGCGCGCGACCGGCGTCCGCGACGATCGCTTTAACTCCGCACTTCATGCGGCGTTCCCCGCCGGCGGCGCGATATTTTGCGAGTAGCACCCGGAGTATTACCCGCACGCCGTCGAAAGGCCGGGCAAAGCCTTCCAGAAAAAGCGCCTTGAACATGATCACGAACTGCCCGAACTCCATATCGTGCTCGGTGGCGCTGCCGTAGTACATCAGCGGGCAAAAAAGCATGTCCTCAAGCAGTGGATCGGAGATGTGCCCTCGCACCATTAACCGCGCCGACACCGGCTGCGCGTCGAGCCCGACATCGTCAAAAGTCTTAACCACCGCGACAAGCCGACGAAAGCCGTCGATCTGCGCCGGAAACGCCTGCGCCACTTCCCCCTCCAGCACGGCGAAGTCATTGGTAAAACGCAGCGAAGTTTCGCCGCGGGGACCGAAGGCGACGCGTGATTGCTTTTGCTCGCAGAGCGCAAACTCTTCGCGGGCGATGCGCAGTTGGCGGAGTAACTTAGTCAGCGGCGTACCCTTCACGCCGGGCCTTACGAAATTCGTCATCGCGTGCAGGCCGACGTCGAACTTCCGTCCGCTGAGACTGTAGAATCCGTTGAGGCCGCCGACCGCGTTATGCCGCTCGAAGATGCAAACTTTCTTGCCGAAGTGTGCGAGACGGATGCCCGCAGCCAGGCCCGACATGCCGGCGCCGATGATAGCGACGTCATAGTGCGAGCAGGTGTTCACGGGTAAAGGAGACGGCAAAGAAAAAGGCCGGACAAGTCCGGCCTTAAGGAAATTGCGGGCGGTTGCTCCGCGGCGTAACCGGACAGGCGCGAAAGCCCGCCTGCCGCAGCATCAGCTTTTGGGCGGCAAGGCGTTGAATTTCGGCGTGAGGTAGTCCGCGCAACTGTCCAAGGACGCCAGCTTCGGGTACTCCGCCTCCGGAACTTCAATCGCGTGGCGCTTCCGGAGCTCCATGACGATGTCGAGAAAATCCATGCTATCGAGCTGCAGCTGATCGCGCAGGCGCACGTCTGGCTTGACGTTGCTCAAGTCCTCATCCGGCGCGATGTCCGCAATGATATCGAGCACCACCTGCTTGCATTCGTCTTTGGTCATAATCACTTGGCGCAGGATTAGGCGGCAAACCGCTTAACAATCAACGTGGAATTTATCCCGAGCATCCCGAAGGAATTATTCAGGATGGTGTCTACTTTCGCAACTGTGCGGGGTTGATTCAGAACAAGCCCCGGCAGCGCGCACTGGGGATCGAGGTCGTCGACGTTAATCGTCGGGTGGACCGTCAAGTCGTCAAACGACGGCAGATTGCCCGCCAACTCCAGCGCACCGGCCGCCCCCATGGCGTGCCCGATGAAGCTCTTCGTGTTGTTGATGTGAGTTTCGGGGCAACCGGTGCCGAAAACCGAGCGGATCGCCTCGCACTCCTGGATGTCGCCGAGCGGAGTCGCGGTGGCGTGGGTATTGACGATATGAATCTCCGAAGCCGCGAGCGCCGCACGCTTCAGCGCCGCCTGCACGCATTCCGACTGCCGCTGCGGGTTGGGCAGGACGTAGTCGCTCGCGTCGCTGTTCACGTGGTAGCCGGCGATTTCGGCGTAAATCTTGGCGCCTCGGGCCTGGGCGTCCTCGAGCCGCTCAAGCGTGTAGAGGCATCCGCCCTCGGCAATCACGATGCCGTTGCGGGCCCGGTCGAACGGGCGGGACGCCTTCTTCGGGTCCTCGTGGGTGGCCAAGGCGTTCTGAGATTTAAAACCGGCGAAGATGCCAAACGTATGGATACTCTCGCTCACGCCACCGCAGATTGCAAAGTCGACTTCACCGAGCCGCAGCATCTGGGTGGCGTGGATCAGTCCCATGTTTCCCGCGGCGCAGGCGGCGCCGATGGTGTAGGCCGGACCGGTGATGCCCAAGTTGAGCGAGGTTTCGCCGGCTGGGTTGTTGGCGACCGTCCGGGGGTTGTGATAGTGCGACCAGTACTTCGTCTCGTAGTTAAACTTCGAGATATTGTAGATTTCGTTTTCGGTTTCGACGTTACCGTGCTCGGTGCAGCCGATGTAGATGCCGATGCGGTCCTTCGCCTGGGCCTCAAAATTGACCCTGGAATCGGCGACCGCCTCTCGGGCGCAGTAAATGGCGATACTGCCAGCCCGGGTACCCACGCGGACCTCCTTCTTCTTCTGGTACTTGAGTGGGTCGTACTTGCACACGCCGGCCAGCTGCGAGCCCATGTAGCGGACCTCGATGCGCTCGATGCCGGCCACGCCGGTGAGCAGGTTCTGCCTGAACTCCGACAGCGTATTGCCGTTGGGCGCGGTTAAACCGACTCCGGTGATGACGATGCGCGCGTGCTTCATTTCTGGTGGAACGGAAATCGCTAGCCATCACCCGCCCGAAAGCAATACAAGCCTCGCTCGCATGAACGTACTTGTCGTTGGAGGAGCTGGTTACATCGGGAGTCACTGCGTACGGCAATTGCTCGCAGCCGGCCACCGGCCGGTCGTGCTGGACAATCTGGTGTACGGTCACCGCGACGCCGTCGATCCCGCGGTGCCGTTTTATCAGGGTGACCTTGGCGATGAAGCGTTCGTGGGTGGCGTGCTCCGGACCGAGCAGATCGGCGTCGTCATGCACTTCGCCGCGTATTGTTACGTCGGCGAATCGGTCACCGCGCCGATGAAATATTACTTTAACAACGTGGTTGCGACCCTCCACCTCCTGCGCGCGATGTGCGACGCCGGGGTGAAGAAATTTATCTTCTCATCCACCTGCGCGACCTTCGGTGTTCCGACGGAATTGCCAATTCACGAGACGATGCCGCAGGCACCGATCAATCCGTACGGGCAGACCAAGCTCGATATTGAAAACGTCCTTAAAGCCTTGGCGCATGCGGACGGACTCAGCTTTGCCGCGTTCCGCTACTTCAATGCCGCGGGGGCTTCCGAAGACAGCCGGATCGGCGAAGACCACAGCCCGGAAACGCACCTCATCCCCGTGGCAGTCGACGTCGCTACCGGTCGGCGCCCTCACTTGGAGCTGTACGGTACCGACTACCCCACTCCCGACGGCACCTGTCTGCGGGACTACGTTCACGTCGACGACCTGAGTCGTGCGCACATCGCTGCGATCGAACGATTGGCGACGCCCGGCGCGCAGCTTTTTTACAATCTGGGCACCGGCAAACCCACGTCCAATCGCGAAGTGATTCGCGCTGTCGAACGGGCCACCGGCAAGCCGGTCAAAGTGATCGAGAAGCCGCGCCGACCCGGTGATCCGCCGGCGCTCTTCGCCGATTCGAGCAAGGCGCAACGCGAGCTCGGGTGGCAGGTGAAGTTCCCCGACATCGACTCGATCGTGGCGACCGCCTGGCGTTGGCACGCGTCGCACCCGAAGGGCTACAACGACCGCTGAGCGGTGGCGTGCACGGATCAGCCCGATGAGCGAAAAGCCATTTAGATTTCGCGTCGCCAAGCCGGTGATCGCGATGATTCATCTCGGCGCGCTCCCGGGTACACCGGCGGCGACCCGATCGCTACGCGAAATCGAAGCAACCGCCGTGCGCGAAGCCCGGCTTTATGCGACCGCCGGGGTGGACGGATTGATGTTGGAGAACATGCACGACACGCCGTACCTCCGTGGCCGCGTCGGCCCGGAAATTGTCGCCGCGATGACGCGGGTCGCCCAGGCCGTGAAGTCGGCTGTCGATATTCCCTGTGGCGTGCAGATTCTTGCGGCGGCAAATCAGGAGGCGGTGGCGGTGGCATATGCGGCGGAGTTGGATTTTATTCGCGCCGAGGGCTTCGCATTCGCCCACGTCGCGGACGAAGGGATTATCCAATCATCGGCGGCGGAACTCCTGCGCTACCGACGTGCGATCGGCGCAGGGCGAGTGGCTGTCTGGGCCGATCTTAAGAAGAAACATAGTTCGCACGCAATTACGGCCGATGTGGGGCTCGCCGAAACTGCCCACGCCGCGGAGTTCATGCGCGCCGATGCGGTGATCGTAACCGGCTCCGTAACCGGCGAAGCCCCACAGCCCGCTGATCTAAGGGCTGCTCAACAGGGCACCCAACTCCCCGTGTACCTCGGTTCGGGGATCAACTCCGCCAATGTCGCCGGCTTCCTCGCGGAAGCCGACGGCGTCATCGTTGGCTCGGAATTCAAGCGCGGCGGGCGTTGGCAGGCGGCCGTGGATGCGAAACGCGTGCGCCGTTTCATGGCTGCGGTGACAAAGGTGCGGTGAGGAGCCCGTTGGTAGCGGCGACAAAAAGCACTTCTGATTAGGAAGACGCGCACTACCGCGTTTCCGGTAATCCGGGGACGTGCATTCTGCCCCTCCTTCACCGACCTTCGCCTAGGGAGGGCCGGGTTCATGAAGCCGTCGGATGGAGTCCGGAAGGGGTTTCGGATTTCTCAACCAATCCACGAGAACCCGGCTCTCCCCTCGCGAAAGAGTCTCTTACGCGGTCACAGTCGAGGGGCGGCCGGTTTCGTCGGAGCCTCCCACGCCTGAGCCCCGCGGGTGTTGAGCCGGCGCTTGTAGACTTTGTCGACGCACGTCGCGTAAAGGATATCGAACTTCTCGCCGCCGAAGCACAGGTTGGTGACGCGGCCGTTAGGGGTCGGGATGATCGCGTTGACGCGGCCGGCCTGATCGCAAACTTGCACACCGAGCGCGGTGGCGACGTAGAGGCGGCCCTCGCAGTCCACCTTCAGGCCGTCGGCCGAACTCTGGTCGATCGCGTCGGGCTCGTGCAGCCAAAAATAGCGCTGCTTTTCGGCGAGCGTACCGTCCGGTTTGACCCGATAACTGTACACCCAGCGGGAGCGATAGTCCGCGACGTAGAGCAACGATTGATCGGGCGAAAGGGTCACGCCGTTCGCGTAACGCAGCCCGGTATCGACGATGATTTTGGTGCCGTCCGGACGAATCAACCACACCTTGCTTGGTTCGTTGCTAGCGCCGGCCGGCGGATTAGTGACATAAACGTTCCCGTTGCGCGCGACGACGACGTCGTTGCCCGCAATGTCGCTCGCGATGACGTTTGCCTTACCGGCTAGGTCGTATGCGACGAGTTGCTGCTTGCCGGTTTCGACCACGTAGAGACGCCCGTCTGGTCCGAAGGCCTGGCCGTTGGCACGGTTTGTGGCGGTGCGTGCTTCCCTGACTTTGCCCTCGAGCGAGATCTGGTACGCCTTCGAATTAGTGATGTCCGTGAAGAACACTTCGCCTCGGGAGTTGGTCGCCGCGCCCTCAGTTAGGCGGTAACCCCCGCCTACAAGTTGCCAATGCTCCCCGGGAATTAGCAGGGCGCCGAGGAACGTATTTTTGGTGGGCGCAGCCTGTCCAACCGCCGCCGGCCAACCTTTCCACAGCCAGCGAATCGCGTCGGGAAAAACCGCCGTGCCGTGCTTGCCGTTGTGTCCTCCTTCGCCCCAAACGTGGCTAACTTCGTAACCGGAAAACGTCAGCGCGCGTTCCATGGTTTGGTTCGCCATCCACCAGTCGCCGGCGTAGATATTGTTGTCGTTCGCACCGTCGACGAGGAACACGCGCAACCCGCGCGGCTCGTACTTGCGGATCAGGGTCGGGTAAATGTCGCCACCGCGTAGACCGACGAATGTGCCGACGTTGCTGAACACGCGACTGAACGCGTCGGGCCGTTCCCACGCCACCGTGAACGCCGCAATTGCGCCGCTGCTTGATCCGCCGATCGCGCGGTCGACCCCGGACTTCGACAGCCGGATCGGACGGCCGTCAGCGGTCGTCTGGGACTCTACAAAAGGTAGCAGTTCCTCGATGAGAAACCGGGCGTAACCATCACCCAGACCATCATACTCCAGGCTGCGATTAAATCGGTCGAGCGCGGCGTCGTGATTATCCGTCTTCACTATGCCGGGGCGGACGAAGACACCGACGATCACCGGCAGTTCTCCGCGGGCGATGAGATTGTCGAACACCACGGGAGCGTTCCATTGCAGACCGTCCTGATTGACGTAAACGCAGGCCGGTTTCGCCGGATCGTACTGCTTCGGAATGTAGACGGTCAGCTCGCGGCTGGTGCCAGGGAAGATTTTCGAAGCAGCGAACTCCAGCTTGAGCAGTTGCCCTTTCGGCACGCCGGGTCGGACGATTGCGTCAGGGTGAGGCGGATACTCGTCGACGGCGGCGGGAAGACGCCCGGCGAGAAGAGCGGCCAGGAGCGCAAGACTCGCGGCGATCGAGGAAAGGCGGATGGGGTGATGGAATAGGGGCATGACTAAAGACGGGTCGCGTTCCGAGTACCGCGGAGTGACCTGGGAGTACAAGCAGGCGAAACGCGGCACCCCTAGCGGGCGCCGAACGCGGATTCGTCCACCAACATTTTATCGGGATACTCCATGCGACCGCGCATCAGGATGTCGCCGCCGAACGATTCATGGCGGACGTCGGTTAACCGCAGGGCGTGCTCAATCTTCTCCGGTCGCATGCCGCCGAAGATCGTTTTAGCCTTGTCGTCGGCGAGGATTACGGGGGCGTGATAGGCAAAGAGGTAGTCCAATGCACGGGCGCGGACGAGTTCGCTGATCAAATGCGCGCCGCCTTCGACATATACGCCGGCGATGCGCTCTTCGGCGCATTTCTTCCGGAAATCCGCAAAGGACACCCGCTGCGTCGCCGACTCAAAGGTCCACACCTTGATCCCCATCGCCTGCAATTTGCGCACGTAGCCCAAGCCACCATGCGGGGTCGTGACCACGATGGTGCGTTCGCGAAACTCGTCCGTGAAAACCTTCGGCGGATTTTTGTCCACCACGGTACGGAGCAGACCGTCGAAGACAAAGCGCCACGGGCACCATTCCGCCTCGCCCGGGCGCCGTGCGGTCAGGCGCGGGTTGTCCTTCAGGACGGTCATCGCGCCGACCGCGATGCCGGGGAATAAGCGTCGCCAACGATGCACGTCGGCCCGCGACGCCTCGTTCGTGATCCAGCGCGACTCGCCGGTGCGGCAGGCAAGTTTACCGTCAAGCGTCGCCGCCACTTTCGCGGCAATCAGGGGGACGCCCTGCGTGATCCAGTGGTTGAAGATCAGGTTAAGGTCCGTGCACTCGCGCTCCAGAATTCCGGTGATCACCTCGATACCTGCCGCCCGCAAAGTCTCGAAGCCACGGCCGGCATGCGCCGGGTTCGGATCCGGCGCCCCCACCACGACGCGCTTAATGCCCGACGCGATGATGGCATCCGTGCACGCCCCGGTCCGGCCGTGGGTGCAACAAGGCTCCAGCGTAACGTACATGGTGGCTTCGGGCCGGGGAGGCTTGCCGCGCTGCAGCAGCGCAAGACGCTCCGCATGGGGGCCGCCGTCCGGCGCAGTGGCCCCCTCGGCGACTATCCGCCCCTCCTCCACGATCAGCGCACCGACCATCGGGTTCGGGTGCGTTGTTCCCCAAACTCCGCGCGCCACCTCCAGCGCGCGGCGCATGAAAACTTCGTGTTCAGCCGGTAACATAAGGGTTGTGCACACGCTCGTGGCCTACGGTGGTGCGTGGACCGTGTCCGGGGAAGATAATTGTCGCATCCGGCAAGGTGTAGATCTGGGCCCGAATGGCCGCCTCCAGTTGCGCGAAATCGCCGCCCGGCAAATCCGTGCGACCAACGCTCCCCTTGAACAGAGCGTCACCCACAAACGCCTCACCGACGGCGGGAAAATAAAAAAGCACGTTTCCCGGGCAATGGCCCGGCACGTGGCGCACGTCCACCGTCAGGCCAAACGCATCTAATTGGGTGCCCTGCGTTACCCAAGCGTCCACGTGGATCGGCTCGAGATTCATCCGCTCACCCATAAAGCGCTCCATAATCTCCGGCGTCTCAATCAGGACGCGGTCGGCCTCGTGGGCGCTTACTTTCGCGCCACTGCGGCGGACGACCTCCGCCCCACCCTGGGTGTGGTCCCAATGGCCATGGGTGATCCAAAGTGCAGTCAGGCGGCATTTTTCCGCAGTAAGCACGCGTTCCACCTCGGACCACACTTCCCCGGGCGCGTCGATTAACACGGCCTCGCCGCGCTCGGGCGCGGTCAGGAGATAGGCATTGGTTTGAATGGGCCCTGCGGGCAGGACGTGTAGATTCACGCCGCCAATTCAAGCGGTTTGCTGAATCCCGCAACAGTTAACGCAACTCCCCACTTGCCACTCGGCCCCGCGCGTTGGCAATCTGATCATTTTCCCATGTCGACATTGAAGTTCGCCGTTCTTGCTGGAGACTACATCGGGCCCGAGGTCATGACCGAGGCGCTCCGCGTGCTGGAGCACGTAGCCAAGCAGGAGGAGCTCACCCTTGATTACCGCGCCGCCGACGTTGGCGGCGCTGGGATCGATAATCACGGCCAAGCCCTGCCCGACTCCACGCTGAAGCTGTGCGAGCAGTCCGACGCCATTCTCTTCGGTTCGGTCGGTGGACCGAAGTGGGAAAAACTCCCGCCCAAGGAGCAGCCCGAGCGCGCCGCCCTACTGCCGCTGCGCAAACACTTCACGCTTTTCGCGAATATCCGGCCGGGACTGCTCTACCGAGAGCTCACGGACGCATCGCCGCTCAAGACGGAGCGTATCCCAAACGGAATCGACATCGTTTGCATCCGGGAACTCACCGGTGGCGTTTACTTCGGCCAGCCGAAGGTTACGACGATCCTCGCTGACGGCGACGTGCAGGCCATCGACACGATGGTGTACAAAAAATCCGAGATCGAACGCATCCTGCAGGTTGCCATCACCACTGCCCGCGCGCGCAAGAAGAGGCTCTGCTCCGTCGACAAGGCCAACGTTCTCGAAACGTCGGTGCTGTGGCGCAAAACCGTAACCGAATATGTCGCGAAGCACGCCCCCGACCTCGCGTTAACGCACATGTACGTCGACAACGCCGCCATGCAACTCGCGCGCGATCCAAACCAGTTCGACGTGTTCGTCACCGAGAACATGTTTGGCGACATCCTCTCCGATGAAATGGCGGTCATCTGCGGTTCGCTCGGGATGCTTTCCTCCGCTTCGCTTGGCGCCGGAAAGAACTCCCGCGGGCTGCCCTTCGGGCTCTACGAGCCAGCCGGTGGCACCGCCCCGGACATCGCGGGCAAGGGCATCGCCAATCCGTGCGCGCAGATTCTCTCGGTCGCGCTCATGCTCCGCTTCAGCTTCGGCCTCGATGCCGTGGCGACGCGGATCGAAAACGCCGTAAGGCAGGCCGTAACCAGCGGCACTCGCACCGGCGACATCGCCTTCGGCAAACCGTCTGTCGGCACCAAGGCCATGGCTGACGCCGTGATCGCCAACCTGCGCTAAGCGAACCTCCGCTACTCAAGTTTTTCCGCAATGACCTCCGCTGAGATCCGTCAGAGCTTCCTCGATTTCTTCGCCCGGCAGGGGCACACGATCGTGCCGTCGTCGTCCCTGCTGCCGGATTCCCCCGGGCTGCTCTTCACCAACGCGGGGATGAATCAGTTCGTGCCGATCTTTCTCGGTGACCGTGCTCCCGACGTCTCCAAGTGGGGTGGCGTTCGCCCGGGCAAGGACACCCGCGCCGCCGACACCCAGAAATGCATCCGCGCCGGCGGCAAGCATAACGACCTCGAGGACGTGGGCTACGACACCTACCACCACACGCTGTTTGAGATGCTCGGCAACTGGTCCTTCGGCGATTACTTCAAGAAGGAGTCGCTGAGCTGGGGCTGGGAGCTGTTAACCAAGGTCTGGGGCATTCCCGCAAAGCGCCTGTTTGCCACGGTGTATTCACCGAACAAGTCCAAGGCGGACCCGTCCGAGTTCGACCAGGATGCCTACGACATCTGGGCTGAGATCTTCCGTAAGGAAGGCCTGGATCCCGCCGTACATATTGTGCACGGGAACCGAAAAGATAACTTCTGGCAGATGGGCGACACCGGCCCCTGCGGTCCGTGCTCGGAAATCCATTTCAATCTTCTGCCCAGCGACGAGGAAACGGCTGGCCGCAAGCTGGTGAACTCGAGCAGCCCCCGCTGCATTGAAATCTGGAATCACGTTTTCATCCAGTTCAACGCGAACGCCGACGGCACGTTCTCGCCACTCGCGGCGAAGCACGTCGACACCGGGATGGGCTTCGAGCGTGTGGCCGGCATCTACGCCACGACGAAGGGCTTCACGGACTTCGCCCCGGAGCCGTCCAACTACAACGCCGACGTCTTCGCGCCGCTCTTCGCCAAGGTCACGGCGCTTTCCGGCCAGATTTACCGCGGCACGGTACCGACCAAGCGCGAAGGCCTCAGTGAACAGGAGCATACCGACATCGCCTTCCGCGTCCTTGCCGATCATGCCCGCACGATCAGCTGCGCGATCGCGGACAACATTCTCCCCGGCAACGAAGGTCGCAATTATGTGATCCGCCGGATTCTCCGCCGAGGGATTCTTTACGGGAAGAAGCTCGGCCTGCAGACCGGCTTCTTTGAGCAGCTGGTACCGGCAGTCGTCGAATCGCTTGGGCCGGTCTTCCCGGAGTTGATCGAGCGCCAGGAAATCGTCCGCCGCGTCATCCGCAGCGAGGAGGAAAGTTTTGGTCGTACGCTCGACCGCGGCCTGCAGATCTTCACGCGCGCCGCCGCCGCCGGTTCAATCAACGGACAAGCCGCTTTTGAGCTTTACGACAGCTACGGCTTCCCGCTCGACATGACCCAGTTGTTGGCGACCGAACGCGGTCTGCAGGTAGATGCGGGTGGATTTGAGGTTGAGATGGAAAAACAACGCGAGCGCGGGCGCGCGGCGCAGAAGAAGGACATCATCGTCGCGGCCACCGAGGGGGAATCCGTGGACCAGAAACCAACCTCGTTCCTCGGCTACACCGAGACCCACTCAGCCGCCGTACTGATCGAGGTGGTGCGCGCCGAGAAAGACACCTATCTCGTTTTCGATCGGAGTCCGTTTTACGCCGAGATGGGCGGTCAGGCGGGAGATGCCGGAACGGCCCTGGTCGCCGGTACCCTGCTCCACATCACGGATACAGTTAAGGACAAGTCGGGCCGTCACCTGCACAAGCTCGCGCCCGATTCCGGTTTGGTCATCTCTGCTGGGGCCAAGGCTGAGCTCGCGGTTGACCAAATTCGCCGCCGGGCGATCAGCCGCCACCACTCCGCGGCCCACTTGATCCACTGGGCGCTGCGCAAGGTCTTGGGCACGCACGTGCGTCAGGCCGGCACGTCAAAGACGCCGGAGCGCATGCGCTTCGACTTCTCGCACTTCGAGGCGGTCACCCACGCGCAGTTGCTCGAAATCGAGCGACTGGTGAACGACCGGGTAATCGAAAATGCCCCGGTAGCATCCTACGAGACCGACTTCGACAAGAAACCAGAGGGCACCCTCGCCTTCTTTGGCGACAAGTACGGCAAAATCGTCCGCGTCGTAGATATCGGCGGCTACAGCCGCGAACTCTGCGGTGGAACGCACGTCGGCACCACCGGTGAAATTGGCGTCGTCAAGGTCGTGGCTGAAATGGCCGTCGCCGCCGGCACCCGCCGTATCGAGGCCGTTGCCGGAGCTCCCGCCCTTGACTTCATCGCCACCCGGGAAGCGGCGCTCGCCGCCGTCGGTGCACACCTCTCCGCCGGTCCCAGCGACGTGGCGAAGAAACTCGAGACACTGCTTGCGCACCATAAGGAGCTCGAAAAGCAGTTGAAGGTATTTCAGCAAAAGGCCCTCGCTGGACTCGCCGACGAATTAGCCGGCAAAGCCACGGTTCGCGACGGGCTCAAGTTTGTTTCCGCCGTCGTCAGTGTCTCCGATCAGGAGACGCTCCGCAGCCTTGGCTCCCAAGTCCTCGCCAAACTCGGTGACGGCGTGGTGCAACTCGGTGCCGCGCTCGGAGACAAAGCCAGTCTGGTTGCATTCTGCTCCCCCAAGGCGATCGCGGCGGGACATCAGGCTGGAAAAATCATCCAGACGCTGAGCGTGCAGATTGGCGGCAAGGGCGGCGGCAAGCCTGATTTCGCAATGGGCGGCGGCAAGGATGTGAGCAAGCTGGCCGAGATTCTCGGCTGATCGCAGCTACGATTTGGCCTTCGCCCGCCATGAACCTACCCTTCATCGTCGACGAGATTGCCAGTCGCGTGGATGACTTCCTGCCTGTTCCTTCGGATCGGGCGCAAGCCCGGGCCGCCATCGCGAACTTCATGACCCTCGACTATCCGGAGGTTCCTCCGGAGCTGCGGCCAGAAGTAATTCGTGGCGTGATGGCGCTCTTGGAGGTCGACGATTTTTTTGGCATCGAATTCGTCGGGGACGCTTTTGCCGATGAAGATGCCGGCGTGGAGGATTGATGCCAACGAGCGCGCAACCGTCGCTCGTGGCGATACTCACCTTTAACGCGAGCAACCAACTGGCGGTGCGGCGGCTCGGCTCCAAGTGCGGACTGCCGTTCACGGGGTCGGATCTGGCCATGGCCGCCACTCGCTTGGCCGCGGCGTTGCCGATCCACACCGTCCCGGTTGAGTATTTCTCGGTTACGGCGGGTGGGCGCGATTATCGAGTGTACTTTGCCCAGGCCGACGGTCCGTCCGCCGACGATGAAATTGCTTTCGAGGCGATCGACGGCCTTCTCGGCCGCGCGGATTCGCTGGCGCCAGCGTTGGCCAAAATCATTGGCGAGCTCGATCCGTATCTGGTCGAGATTCCCTACCTGCACTTGGGCGAGAATGATTTTATCTACAAGTTCCGGCCAGCCCAGGAACGGAACACCGCGATCTACGCCCAGGATTCGGCGGCCGGCATGCTTTACCAGTCGCAACTCTGCGCGGCGATCAAGGCGCTCTCGCGGCAGCATGAACGAACCGCGACCGCGCCGGTCACGCTTGATTTCGGAGCGGTGCAGTACGTCATACCGAGTCACTTCGGCTTCTGTCTCGGGGTGAAGAATGCCATTGAACGGGCTTATGAAACCCTGGCGGAGAACCCCGGCCGCCGCGTCTTCATGCTTTCCGAGTTGATCCACAATCCGTTCGTGAATGAGGACCTTCTCGGCCGGGGGCTGCGGTATCTTCAAACCGACAAGGGGGTGCCACATGCGGCGTCCGACCAACCGACGGCACCGCTGCTTTGGGATACGCTTACCCCCGAGGATATCGTGATCATTCCGGCGTTCGGCTCGACGGACGATGACAAGCGACGTCTGATCCGCAAGGGGATCGCCGTTTGTCAGTACGACGCCACTTGCATGCTCGTCGAAAAAGTCTGGAAGGCGGCGCGGGCTTACGGTCGCGAGGGCTACACGGTTGTGATCCATGGAAAGCACGAGCACGAAGAGACCAAGGCAACGTTCTCGAACACCCGTCGTTTTGCCCCCGCGGTGATCGTGCGTAACCTCGAGGAGGCCCGGCAACTAGGCGCAATCATCGCCAGCAACGATTCCGCGGTGCGGCAACGTTTCTATACCCTCTTCGCCGGGCGCCATACCCCCGGCTTTGATGTCGAAAAACACCTCGAACGGGTCGCGGTCGTGAACCAGACGACGCTTCTGATGAACGAAACCCTTGCGATCATCGAACATCTGCGCGCGGTGTGCCTGTCGCGCTTCGGCGACGATCAGCGGGTGGGCGGCAACGGGCGCCGTGACACGCTCTGCTATGCGACACAGGTTAACCAAGACGCCTTGAGCCGCGGGTTACGTGAGTCGCTCGATGCCGCTTTGGTGATCGGCGGTCGGAACTCGTCCAACACCTACCAGCTCTTCCGCTTGTGCGAGCAAACACTGGGCGAGAAGGCCTTTTTCATTCAATCCGAAGCAAGCGTAAAAAGCCTGAATTCGATCTCCCACTACGTTTATGGAGGGGGCGACGGTGGACGAACTGAAACCCGCTCGCTTGGCCTGCCTTCGAGGTCTCCGGTGCGAATTCTGCTCACGGGTGGAGCTTCCTGCCCCGACGGGATTATTCAGCAAGTGATTACCCGCATTAACGGCTTCTTCCCCGTGGAACTACTCCGACCGATCGAGGCCGTCTTAAACGACCTCGGCGCTCATTGAGCGCAATCGGATACAGACCTTAGAACCGATACGAAAGACCGGCGCGCACGCCGTTCAGATTCGCGAGATCGATCTTGGTTGTGTAGTGAAGATTAGCAGTTTCCACGCTCTGCGCGTAGCTTCCGGAAGATTGCATCACCGCGCCCGCGTAGAAGCCCGTTCGATCCGTCAGATCGAACTGCAACGTGGCGTCCGCGTACAAACCGGGCAGGAGCTTGTAGGCTGAGTTTGAACCCGTTTCGACGATGTCGTTGCCGATCGAGGGCGTGAGGGTCTGGGTGACAGTGTAGGATGAGCCGGAATAGACCAAGGCGGCCCCAAGGCTCAAACTGGCCTTCAGGCGCGAGGTGATGGGCAACAGCACGGTGGGACCAGCGCGGAAAGTGTAGTAGGCGCCTTTCACCTTCCAACGATTGCTCACGCTAGTGTCGTCGGTTGCGGTTGAGTTCGTCCGACCGGCGGGTTCGTTCCCGATCAGGATGCTGGTATCCGTGGTGACGGTCTGCGTAGTGCCATCGGCGTTTAGCACCGCGTTGCCGCTGCCATCGAGCACGTTCGTCGTTGCGCTGCTGGGGGAGCTGTAGGGCGCATCCGGAACCGTCCGGCCGAACGTTGAGTAGTAGTCGGTAAGCGTTGAAAGAGACGCGCGAACCTTATCCGCAGTATTGGCGGCGATATCGTTAATCGATACACCGACGGTCAAGTTCCAAGGAATTCTTCCACCGAAGAGCTTGCCCATGTCACGGGAGGTGCTGATGTCCATGCCCGCGCTGGCTGTGCTTTCTTTTTGGCGGACACCGGTGTCGACGACATCGGCCGAGTAAGTGTGGAACGCGACGTAGCCAGGGAGAGCGAGCTGGCTGGCATTGGTGTAATTCCACGAGTTGGTCCGGCCATCGGGCGAAACCGCATCGAAGACTTGGCTGTTGGACTGCGGATCGATCACGGGATTCCCGCTCGAATCCAATCGGGCGACGGTCCGACCGTCAGGCTTCACCGAACCATCATGATAATTACGGGTCAGGTTGGCCCCGACGGACAGGCTCGGATCATCGGCCGACGGCACGCGACCCTGTCCGGAAAAAGAGGTCTTGGCCCCGCTGATGTAGCGAAAACCAAAGCGCAGGGTACTCCGCGGCTCGTAAATGTATTCGTCGAGATTGCTGAAATCGGGAATCTCGACTGGAGGAGCACGCCGCTCATCGTCCTGGGCAAGCGCCGCCACGGCGGTCGACAGAAGGGCAATAGTGGCGAAACGGTGGATTTTCATGCAGTGGGAACGCGATGCTTTGACGGCAAAGGCCGGCAAATGTTGCCTTAAAGTTCAAGGGTGCCCGCGCGCACGTCAACGCGAGACTGGCCAGGACCTTAACTTAGCAGGTAAGTCAGATTACCGTCCACCCTCCCCCGTCGGTAAATTCGAGCGCCCCAGCCTCTTCCTGTTTCCAGAAAAAAGGCCGAGGCCGGCCCCGCCGGATTCGGCCGAAAGTCTCGTCGTTAATCCCCGCCTTAGGCGAAGAACTCCCGGATCGCGCCCCCGACGGCCTCCTGTTGGTCGGAAGTGAGTTCGGGAAAGATCGGCAGGCTAAGGCACTCGCGGGCTGATTTTTCGGCCACGGGGAACGCGCCGGCTTTGTACCCAAGGTCGGCAAAGCATTTCTGAAGGTGGCAAGGTAGCGGGTAATGCAGAGCGCAGCCAATCCCCCGCTTCGTCAGATGTTCCCTCAAGGCATCACGCCTGGGGTGCCGGACTACGTAAAGATGGTAGACGCTCTCCGCATACGATGCCTCTTTGGGAAGAGTGAGCGGGGTGGACGCCAGCAGTTCGTGATACCGATGCGCAATTTCACGCCGCCGAGCTGTCCACGCCGGCAAGTGTCTCAACTTCACCCCCAACGCGGCCCCCTGAATGCCTTCCATGCGATAATTGTAACCGATTTCGTCGTGGTAGTAGCGTTCGTAAGACCCATGCTCGCGCAAGGCGCGGGCGCGCCGAGCGGTAGAGTCCTCGTTGGTGACCAGCGCACCGCCTTCGCCGCACGCCCCCAAGTTCTTGCCGGGATAGAAACTGTACCCCGCCATACGGCCGAAGGTACCGACGTTCTTGCCGCGGTATTTCGCGCCGTGGGCCTGCGCGACATCCTCGATGAGCGTCAGATTGTATTTCGCGCAGATCGCCAGGATCGGATCCATATCGCAGGGGTGACCGTAAAGGTGAACCGGCATGATCGCCTTCGTCCGCGGCGTGATCGCTGCTTCAATCTTCGCCGGGTCCAAGTTCATGGTCGCTGGATCGATATCCACATAAACCGGTTTCAAGTTACAGTAGGCGATCGCCCAGCTTGTCGCCACGAAGGTGTACGGCGTGCTAATGATTTCGTCGCCCGGCTTCAGGTCGAGCATGCGGACGGCGACGTGCAGCGCGGACGTACCACTGTTAAATCCAAGGGCGTGCTTGGTGCCAATGTACGCAGCGAATTCCTTCTCAAAGGACTCGACCGCAGGACCAAGGCAGAACGATCCGCGGTCTAACTGTTCGGCAATCGCGCGGTCTAGTTCGGCACGGATCGACTTGGTCTGGCCGTTGAGATCAAAGTAAGGAACGTTCATGTGATTTTTCGCAAAATGCGGGCCGGGTTTCCAGCAACGATAGTCCGCGCTGGAACATTCTTGGTGACGACAGATCCGGCGCCAACCACAGCTTCCTCGCCGACGGTGACGCCGCAAAGTATGGTAACGTTGCTCCCAATCGAGGCGCGGCGACCGACGACGGTTGGCTCGCATTTCCAATCAGAGCCCCCCTTCACGGAACCGTCATCGTTGGTGGATCGCGGAAAACGATCGTTCGTGAACATCACACCGTGCCCGATGAAAGCCTCGTCTTCAATCGTGACTCCCGAGCAAATAAACGTGTGGCTTTGAATTTTTACCCGGCGCCCCACTCTGACGTCGGACTGAATCTCAACGAAGGGACCGATAAAAGTTTCGTCGCCGATTTCGCAGCCATAGAGGTTGGCGAATGCGATCAGACGGACATTTTTGCCGAGCTTAACACTTGGCGCTACCCGCAAGGACGGTTCGGACATACGCGTATCAGAGCGGAATGGGCTGACCTTTCAAGCGCAGCGATTGGGGCGCCGCTTCAAGCATTCGGATCAATCGCAACCCCTCCGGACTGCCAGAGCGCGGCTCGCGCTTATGTCCTCGGCTTTGCAGAAAGTGCCCAACCTCGAGCTTGAGGGCATCCTTCCCCTCTAGGTGGGGCCTGCGATTTTCGTGAAAATTGCGGAGCCGATTCGGTCCCCGGTATGCCCATCCGCTTACCCCCACCCCGAATTGAGCCGTCCGAAACGGGGAACTCGAACTCGGGCAGAAATCGGTGGAGTTCGTGGTGGTCGTACGCATGAAGGGGGGCCTAGGGCAGATTGACGGGGTTTCGGACGCTGAACCTCCCGTACGGACGCGTAGAGAATCGGCATTGATGCCCGGAGCCAGTGGAAAAAGAGCCGTATTTAGTGCACCGTAACCACCGCAACGGCGTCGCGGGTGGCTGGATACCGCAGATCAGGTTCGTCTATCGTGGCAGAGGAGTGCGCGCTCGAGGTTTGAAGTGGACCGGATCGAAAGATGCATGGTCGAGCCCGCCGATGCGGACTGAACGTGCCCCTCCGATTCATCCCGCCAGTAACGTTTCCGGTTTCGGCTTTTCACGACTTGTGAAAGTCCGGCCGGGATCCTTACTCTTCAGGCTCTTGATGTCTTTGCCACAACCCGAGCTTCCCGTTTTGCGTGTCCGGCGTCTTCCGCCGATGCGCGCCGGCGCTGCCCGGCGGCGCGCAGAGTGGACCTCGGGAATTACTTTCTAAGTACCATGGCTAGAATTCTCCTTATTGATGACGATGAGATGCTGCGCACCGTGCTCGCGATTGCGATCGATGCGGCCGGCCACGAGGTACTGCAGGCCGAGGACGGGCAAAAAGGAATGGAACTGGTTCGGACCACGAGCGTCGATCTTGTCATTACGGACCTGATCATGCCGGTTCAGGAAGGGGTGGAAACCATCATGACCTTGCGGCGGGAACGTCCCCGCCTCCCTGTGATTGCGATGTCCGGGGGCGCAAGCAACTCGAAGCTCTATCTTGATATTGCGGGAAAAATCGGGGCGAAACGGATGCTGCCCAAGCCATTTACTCCTCGCCAACTTGTCGCACTGATCACCGAGATTCTCGCCGAGGAAAAGCCGCGCTCGGGCTCGATCTAGGCCGTCCGACTTAGTTCGGATTTCCAGCCGCGGGTGCCGGCGTGCTTCCGCCCGACATTCCCTTGCGAATAAAATCAACGGCAGGTCCATCCGCCCTGACCTTAACCGACTTTGGGTTGGTTGAGTCCTGACCGATATATTCGACTGTGGCCGATGCCATGATCGGAAGGTACTTCCGCAGGTCCTTGCTCTCGTCTTCCGCACTCGCGTGGATGCTCCACAATTCCGCCGGCGGACGTCCTTCGCTGGCGGCCTTGTTTTCCCGGGCGGTAATCTTCAGGTACTTCTCGTAAATTGTCACCTGGCGAGGGGTGTTGTCGTAGCCGACGAGTTCGTTGCGCGGCGGATCGTAGACGGCCACCGTACGATAAGAGACATTGCCCCTCACGTCAGCAACAGGGACGGACTCGTAGCGAACGCCTCCCCCCATCTGCGCATAAACCGGCACGCTCACCGGCTCGACCTTCGACCGTGGGGCATCCATGCCGTAATCAAGCTCGACGATCATGTCCGCCTTCTCCTCCGAAGCGGCCTCGTAGAGCCCTTTGCCGGAAAGGGCCGTTTTGACAAACTCCGCCGCTTCGCGGTAGCGCAAACTTTCTTCTCCAAGGCGCGGGTCCTTGCTTTTCAGTTTGTAAGACTGGGCCGTGGCCTTCGCCGGTTTAGTAATCGCGTCGACCTTGACCTCGTATGCTGGGTGCGCGCAACCCGCGAGGGAAGCAATGAGTAGTATCAGCGCAAAATTCACCGGCCGACCGAGGCGCCCGAAGCCGATGGAAGTTGTTGCTGGGCGCCGCGAGGCGCCGAACGCGTGACCTGGATTGGGATGCCCCGGACTCACAGACCGGGCTTGGTCGCGGCGCCGGTCGCCGGTGCCGGCATGGCCGGCTTGTTTGCCCCATCGTCACCCTTCAGCCGGGCAAGTTCCTCTTCAAGTCGGGCAATCTCAGCCTCGGTAGTCAGGGTCTTCTCGTGGGCGTCATCCAACTCTTTCTTTTTCGCCAACGCCGCCGCTCGCTCGTCACGGAGCCGTTTCAGCCGGTCGCTCGCGACCTCGAGCTTTTTCTTAGCGTCGTTCAACTCCAAGTCGGAAATGCGAAAGCCCTCGGCGATGGCCAGTTCTTCATCCATGGCGGCCTTGAGCTTGGACTCCTCCGCTTTGCGTTTCGCCAACTCCTGCTGGTACGCGCGCTCCTGAGCGAGACGGTCCTGTTCCTTACGGTCCTTGGCGTCCTGCACCATGCCGACGATACCTCCAATCAGGGCTCCGGCGGCAGCGCCCCCGACCAGTCCCGCGCCCGTGCCCATACTGCTGTTGCTGCCGACAATGGCGCCACCGGCGCCGCCGATCAACGCACCCGTGCCGGCACCGGTGGCAGTCTTCGATGGTGCGACGCCCGACGAACAGCCGGTGGCGAGCAACGCCAGAGCCAGCAGGGACGCGACCAATTTAGGGTTCAGGGCGCCGGACTTCGCCGGAAGATCGATGTTCTGCATGGGGCAAGTAGGAACAACTCGGAATAAGACTCGCGTTAGCTAATTGGGTTACGACCTTAATTCAACCTCGGTCATGCGATTTCCTAATCTGCAGGTAAATCGTCGGTCGCGTTTGAAATTATCCCGAATCAGCACATTACAAGAGAGTGCCCCCGCGGCAGTTCGGCAACCCTGTCTGCCGGACTGCGTCTAGTGTCCGTAAGGTGTCGTTTCCCATTTCAGTTCTCCCCCGCAAACCGAGCATTTCATCATTACCATGATCTCGCGAAACAAGGGAATTTTCTCCCTCGAATTTCTGGTCCCTGTCATTGGCTTCCTTGTATCCGTCGCGACCGTGGAGTTGCTTTATACCTCAGTGGTCACGCCGCGCGCCGACGACTTTATGGTCAAGCGCCGGATCATCGCCGCGCGGGGCGTGACGGGTGAATCCTCCGAAATGCGGGAGCGCCCAATTTACGCTGTCATCAAGGACCTCGAGCCCAAGTGGGAGATTATTTTCTGCTTCTGGGGCATGATCATCTTGGGTTATAAACTCGCTCACGTCTCCCGGGAGCGGGCTCTTTTTAAGTGCGACTTCGTGCGGGTCCAACCCGGGGAACGTATTATCCCGGAGGGCGCCTTGGATCGCTACAAGGAGCTCAAGACCGCGATTGAACGTGAGCCCCGCTGGCGTGAACGGCTACTTCCCGAGTGTATCCTCGCGTCACTCCATCGGTTTCATGCCACGTGTTCGGTGCAGGACGGCGCCAACGCCGTGCGGGAACGCGCGGAGTTGGCCGGTGATGAGTTGGACTCTTCCCTTGGGCTCGTGCGGTACATCGCGTGGGCGATCCCGGCGATTGGCTTCATCGGTACGGTGCGCGGTATCGGTGACGCGCTCAATTTCGCCGAACAAGCCATCCACGGTGACATCTCCGCCGTTACGACGGGCCTGGGTCTCGCCTTCAATTCCACCTTCGTCGGACTTTCCCTGTGTATTGTGCTGATGTTTTTCCTCCACTTGGTCCAGGGGCGGCAGGAGGCCTTCATCATCGAGGTTCAGACCTTTTGTCGCGACAAGTTGGTCGACGTCATGAAGGTGCCGGGCAAAGACGAGTCGCAGCCCGCCTACTCCTGAAAACATGGCAACCATCGGACTGGAATTGTGCGACGCGGGTTTTGAGGCGGTAATGTGCGCGGGGGGAACGCTGCAGCCGATCACCGGCAGTTCTCCTGGGGCGATCGGCGACTGGCCCGGTTTCGCTTATCACGACGGGCAACGTTTTACCTACGGCCGGGCCGCGGAAGACCAGTGGTTCGTCCATCCCCGCCGGGTCGCCCATACATTCTGGTCCCGGCTGGCCCACGAGCCGTCGACCCTCGGGCCGGCTGGTCGCCTGGCCCCGCTCTCCGAACTCGCATTTAACTTTTTCCGTGAGTTTCAACAGCGGGTCGCAACGGCCGCGGCGGGGGATAAGTTCGTCCTGGCGGTACCTGGCGCCTACCTGAAGGACCCCGCGACCGAGGAAGAGAAAATCGGCCTGTTGCTCGGCATAGCGAGCGAGCTCACGTTGCCCCTGGCCGGAATCGTTGATCTCGCCGGAGCAGCGCTGTGCGATCCACGGAGTGCCGGATTTAATCCCGCACTCCCCGTACTTGTCGTCGATCTGCATTTGGAAGGAGCCGAACTCACTCTTTTTGCGACCGAGGCCCACTTGGAGCGGAAGGACTACCTCCATCTTCCCCAGGCGGGTTACGCCCAGTTGCTCAAGCAACTCACCGGCACCATGGGCAACCGCTTCCTGCGGCATACCGCCTTCGACATTCTGGAGGACGGCCGGATCGAGCAGCTCTTTTTCCGGCAGACGAAAGACTTCCTCTACAGCAACGCCGCGGAACACCGCTTCCAGATCAACACCGCCAATCGCGGCTACGAGATGCTGGCGAAACGCGATCAATTGGCGGCCGACGCCCAGATTTTCGTCGGCACCTTGGTCACGGCGATCCAGACCTTTTTGCGAAACACGGCCGAACCGGCCGAGCCCTGTACGGTGGCGCTCAGCGACCGGGCGGCACGTCTTCCCGGTCTCGAAGCCAAATTGCGCGCCGCCGGTTACCTCCGCCTACTCCGCCTACCGGCGGGCGCGGGGGCTGCCGGGGCCGCGCACATCGGAGAGTCCCGCCTGAAACCGGCGCAGGATCTCGCCGATGTACCGGTCGAAACTTCGTTGCCACTCGCCCTCGCGCACCGCTTTGCCGCTGCGCTCTGGGAGGTTCGCTTGCTCAAGGATCGCGCGGGCGCCTCCCGCCGCATTCCCACCCACGCGATTATCGACGGCGTGGGAGTTGAACTTGGCCACGCTCCGCGCTTCACCATCGGTATTGCCGCCCTTGCGGTCGACTTGGTTTTACCGGAAACGTTCCACCGCGCCGAGGATTGTGCCGTGCCGCTGGCCCGCGACGGTGGTCGCCTCTGGTTCACGGATCCTACTTTGCCCCGCAGCGGGCCACCGACGGCGGCGCAGGCGGTGCGGACTGCCATCGAGGCCGGTGATCGGCTGGTGATTCGTTGCGGCGACGCCACCAGGGAGATCCTTTTCGCTCACATCAAGTCCCCCGACAGCGGGCGGGCGGGGTCTTAATCCGACGACGCCGGCCGGCCATGTCGATTGCTTCCAAGCGCCGAGAAACCGAGGTCTTCAGCCTCGCCTTCCTTGACTGCATTTGCTGCGGCTTCGGCGCTGTAATCTTGGTGTTTATTTTGACCGTCTCGCAAAAAAGCGATGTGGACAAAGCCGATGTCGACGCCGCGCGGGAGAAACTTCGCTCAGCCCAACGCAGCGTCAGCTTAACTCAGGCGGAACTTGACCGGCTGGCCAAGGTTTTGGCCGCCGCCCAACTCGAACTGCAGGACATCAACGCGAAAAGTACGCAGGACCAACTCAAGCTCTCCGATCGCCGCCGCGAACTGCTCCTCATGCTCCAGCAGACCGGCGCGATGAAGGATGCGCTCCATACCTTGCTCGGGGAGAAGAAGGCACTCCCCACGGAAGACATCGCGCCACCCGTTCCGATCCCCAACCCAGATCGGCGTCAGTACCTCACCGGCGTCAAATTACACGGTGAGTTTGTCGTATTTCTCGTCCGCACCTCCGGCTCGATGCTCGACGATACGATTGAATCCGCTTCGGCCCGCCTCGGCGATTCCGACGAAAAAAAACGCGAGGCGCCGAAGTGGCAGCGGGTCGTCCAGTCACTCGAATGGATGCTAGCGACCCTAGAACCTGGGACTCATTTCCAAATTCTCCTCTTCGGCGAGGAGACGACGCCAGTCATCCCGACCCGCGGCGACGAGTGGTTCAGCACCAAGGACCGCAAGACCATGACCGACGTCGTGACCAACCTGCACAAACTGGTGCCGAAGGGCGGGGCGAACCTCGAGCGCGCTTTCACCGCCATCCGCTTCCTCCCGCGGCTTCCGGACAGCATCGTCCTGCTCACCGACGGTCTGCCGACCCGCAGCGATTCCGTGCCGGTCGAGGGCGATGTGGACGAGGCAACACGTATCCGCTTCTTTGAGATCGCCACCAAGCAACTCCCGCCCCGCATCCCCGTAAGCACGATACTCTTTCCGATGCTGACGGGCGATCCCGGGGCACCGGGGCTATATTGGGAACTCGCCAACGCCACGCGCGGCGCCCTCGTCAGCCCCGCCAAATCCTGGCCCGACACATGATCCGCCGTCGCCAAACCCAAGTCTTCAGCCTCGCGTTCCTCGACTGTATTTGCTGCGGGTTCGGCGCCGTGATTCTGATCTTCGTCCTGAGCGTGGATTCGCACGAAAAAGAAAAGCTTCAGGCGCTGGTCGACGTGAACCGGGCGCTCGCGCAACAGGCGGCCCAGTTGACCCAACTCAGGGCGAGCAAGGAAGACTTGGAGAAGAGCAGTGCCCGGGTGGCGACCTTGGTGACGGACGCCCGGCTGCGGAACGACTCGATTCATGCCCTGATCGACGATCTTGAGCGCGGC